>REEU01000311.1 GCA_007694905.1 Gammaproteobacteria bacterium
GTCGACCGCGCGACGACCGTAGTCCAACGCACGAGAGTACTCGCCCAGCTCACCGAGCTGCCAGGCGATATTGTTGAGCGCGACAACATTATCCGGGTCCCGCTCGATGATGGCTGTGTACTCCCTGACCACACCGGGGGCGTCGCCCAGCGAGAGGTGATGCTGCGCCAGCACCAGGCGCGCGGGGATATCGTCAGGCGCCTGCGCCAGCCAACGCTGGAGCAATATTTGTGGTTCCGGGCCACCCGCAGCACCACGGGCACGAAAGTAAGCCAGTGCCCGTTCCACGGTCGACTCTCGCTCAAAGGCCTCGCGATAAAACCGAGCTGCTTCAGGCCAGGCTCGCTCGGCCTCGCGAGTCAGCGCCTCCTCGTGATAACCGGCCGCCGACTCAGGCTCCAGGGACTGCAGCCGCCGCGCCAAGCGGCGGGCCGCCGTCGTCTCGCCGCGTTGGCGCTCGAGCTGAGCGAGCAACCGCAAGGTCGTCGGCCGCCTGGCGTCCAAGTCGAGCGCGCGCTCAAGGTTGGCCCGCGCCTCATCGACCCGTCCCGCCGCGGCTTGCGCCTGACCCAGGTTGTGCAGTCGATCGGCACGCGGCGCGATCTCCGCGGCACGCGCAAGATCGGCGAGGGCGCCCTCTCCGTCCCCACTCGCCAGCCTGACCAGTCCGCGGAAGGTGAGAATATCAGGGTCAGCCGGAATCGCCTCGGCTGCGCTGTTGGCGGCCGCGAGCATCCGTTCTGTGTCGCCGCGCTGCGCCTCGACCCGAAGCTGAGCCATACGCACCACCGCATTGCCAGGCTCACGGCTCACAGCGCGCGACAACAGCTCAGAGGCTTCCTCCAGCGTGCCCTCGGCCAGTGCTACTTGAGACAGTCCCAGAAGTGCCTGGCGATTGTCCGGTTCCCGGACCAGCGCTTCACTGAACAGACTCCGCGCCTGGCCTGCCTCGCCCTGACTCATCGCTATGGCGGCAAGTGCAACCCGCGCAGGATTGAACGCCTCATCGACCTCGAGGCTGCGGCGCAGAAGCTGCCGGCTGCGGTCGGTGGCTCCGAGCGCCTGGTGATACAGCGCCACACCCATGATGCGCTCCGCGTCCTGCGCGGCTTCCGCCAGGGTACTCTCAGCGCGGGCGGCAGCGGCCTCAGGATCCTGGCCAGAGGCCGCGCCAGTCAGCAAGCGAACCGCCGTTTCCACCGCACCTTGCGCTTCCGAACCGAAAGGACCACGAAACATCTCAACGGCCTCGTCGGTGCGATCCAGTGCAAGATAAGCTCGAGCAAGCTGGAGTTGCACCGCAGGGGTCCCCGGCGACAGGCGATTCGCCTCCTCCAGGTGAACCACTGCGTCACGAGGTTGATCGGCGTCCAGCGCAAGTCCTCCCATCTGCAGCAGGAGGCCAGAATCCTCGCCCGCAACCGGCAACCCGCGCAGCAGCTGCAGTGCCGCATCCGGTCGGCCCTGTCGGCGCCGGGTCTCGGCCAGCAGCCGAGTGGCCCCGACCTGGCCCGGCTCGAGGCTCAGGGCCCGTTGCAGTACCTGCTCCGCCTGACCGAGGGCATTGAGCGCCAGGTGATTCGCGCCGGCCAGCAGCAGGAACTGTACCGACTCACTCGCCGCGAGCAATTCCTGCAGGGTCCGCGATGCATCGGCGTAATCTCCCGCCAGATGATCGGACGCTGCCGAGACGTACAGCGCAATGGTGCTGGACGGGGCACGACCACGGAGCTGGTCGCGCGTCTTCTCCAGGCCCTCGCGATCCGCGCTGCCCAGCTGAATCTGGACAAGCTGCGCGAACGCTGATAGCTCCGCGCTCGACACCGACTCGGTCGCGTAAAGGGCGAGCGCCCGCTGCAACGCTGCGGCTGCAGCCGCACTGTTACCTGCAGCCAGATGAAGCTCTGCACGCAGATGATGCGCATCGGCGCGATTGCCGTGCTGATCGATCACACGGTCGACCAGCGTCTCGGCACGATCCTGCTCGTTACGGACGGCAGCCAATCGCGCACGCGCGAGCATCACATCCGGATCTTCAGGGGCGAGACCGGCGGCCCGCTCCAGCGCGTCGGCCGCCGCAACCAGCCTGCGCTGGCTCACCAAGGCATTCGCCTGTGCGAGCAACCAAGACACGGTGTTCCGCTCCGCCCCTTCGATCTCATCCAGTACGTCGAGCGCCTCGTCGGCGCGATTCTGGCGTATCAGGGCGTCCGCCAACGGCAATGCAAACTGCTCCGCTGAGGCGCCAAGCGCCTGCGCCCGCGAAAGCTGGGTGACCGCCTCAGACACATCGCCTTGTCGCAGGGCCACACGTCCCAGCAGCAGGCGGGCTTCCACGTTATCAGGCTCCCGCTGGAGCAGGTTCCGCAGTTCGATCGACGCCAAGGCGTCGTTGCCTGCCGCGTAGGCGGAAGTGGCTCGCTCAAGGCGCTGACTCGGGTCATCCCCGCAGGCGACGAGGCCGAAGGCTAGCAAAGTCAGCAACACCGGGAAACGAGTGGAATACATCCGCAATCTCTCGAAAATCAACTGTCTGTCGACCCAACTCAATTAATGCCGGGAGCTTAGCACGCGCCAGTGTGCGCTCACGAGATGGAAGTCGCGTCTTCGGCATGCCGTCCGAGTGTCTGGCCCTCTCGATCAGGCCAAGCAGGGAGTACCAACCCAGGCCCAGACGGAAAACACAGCTTGAGCTGCGTGCCTGCACCAGGCGCACTATCGACCTCGACCCGTCCGCCAAGTGATTCAACATATTCACGCACCTGGTAGGCACCGATGCCCATCCCTGAGGCCCCTTTCGTGGTGTCGAACGGGCGAAACAGCCGCTCGCGGATGAAAGACGCCTCCATGCCGCAACCCGTGTCGCAGATATCCACCACGACCTCGCCTCCGCGGCGATAGAGGTGCACATCGATCCGGCCATCCGGAGGGGTTGCGTCCTGGGCGTTGCGAATAGCATGGGCGAAGACCATGGAGAGCTTGTCCCTATCGCCAAGCACTTCGCAATACTCATCAATCTGCAACCGTGGCACCGGCGACCGCGACGCGGCGTCGGCCACGGCCTCCTCGAGGGGCGGGGTGAGGTTGATGCGGGTCTGATCGCTTGGGGTGCCACCTTGTTGCAACTGATCCAGCAGTTTGCGCATCCGCTGAACGCTACGCTCGACGGTCCGGAAGGCATCGTCGACGAATTCCGGCCTATGCTTCAGACGTGGTGCGTTCTGGACGATCAGGGCCTGCTGCGCCATCAAATTCTTCAGATCGTGCATGAGAAAAGCCGTCATGCGATTGAACGCCTCGAACTGCCGCGTCTGCGCCAACTGATCCCGCGCCCGTTCCTGGGCAATGAAAACCCCCATCTGGCGACCCACGGTTTTCAGCAGATCATGGTCCTCATAGTTGAGCCTGCGCCCGGCAGCCGGACGGTCGAGCCGCGCGAAACCCAGCAGATCATCGTGGTGGCGAACCGGCACGATCACAGAATGACCCGCCAGCATTGAGTCGTCTACGCCGCGGAAAGCATGTCCGTACGTTTCCGGACTCTCCCGATAGTCTCGAGTATCGACGATCCAGTTCGTCTCATGCAGGAACAGTGGCAAAGGATGCTCTGCGGCGTACACAGGACCCTCCGTCTCGCTTAGAGCCGTAGTCATGACATAATCCCGCGCACCTGGCTCCCGTAACCAGAGTTCTCCGCTCGCGCTCTCCAGAATACGCGCTAGAGCGCGAAGCGCCCGCTCGGGCGCGCTGCCGCCATTGTCATCGGCCAAAGTTGCGATCAGACGTAACCATTCCTGGCGGTAATCGTAGCGGCCTCGAAAAAAATGCTTGGAAACGAACACCCTCAGTCGGGAGCGCAGTTTCACCGAAAAAAGCACCGCGACCAAGAGCACGAGGGCTGCGATAAAAAACGCAGCCTGCAGTGTCCGCCCCCACTCGCCGCCCCTGACATTAATGGTGTAGCCCACCAAGGCCATCGCCATGAAGTACAGCCCGGCAGCCACGAGGGTTGCGGCGTAAAACACCATTTCGCGAGAGACATAGAGCTCCTGACCGAGGTCCCGATGCCGGCGTGCGCCAATGACGAGCAACGGCGACAACAGCGCGATGACGAATCCACGGGCGCTCCACAGGTCTGCGTCCAGAGAGAGCAACAGCAGCGCATGAGAGAAAACGAACAGATCGAAGACGAAGACGCCGCCGAGCCCGAGCGACAGCAACCCGATCACCCGGCGCTCACCGCGCGCCGCGTTCCGATACAGTTGTTCAATCGCGAGTAGGCCAAGCAGGGCCGTAAGCAGCATGACAAGGACGGGAGCATCCTTAAGGGGACCAGCACTCTGTGGCCATATCGCCTGGAAGCCGAGTGTGGCAATACCTGCGGGAGGTATCGCAAGACAGATCAGCCTCAAGAGGTTGGTCCCGCCGCGCGGCAGAAGCGCGGCAAGAAACAGCAGCCACGCACCGTTGCGGCCCACGTCTAGGACGGGCGCCCATCGCGCCAGATCCCCCTGCCGCACGGTCAGCACGATAATCGCGGCGGCCCAAATGACGGTCACAAGACTCGCGCTGAGCAACCACCCGACGGCCCAGTTTCGCCGGAGATGAATCGCCAAGAGCGCCGAGAACGCCGAGAACGCGACTGCGGCAAAGCTGAAGCTCAGAACAAACACATCCATCATGATTACGCTCGAACCGGCTGGCGTGATCCCGCAGGCTGACAGGTACAGACGCGATTCAAGTTACCACGAAGGCTGGATAAGTCGGCTCACGATTACGCGCAGTTCGGGATGCAGAGTCCTTCGATGCGGTGGACGCTATTGCGCAAGTGTCGGATTATCTTACATCTCTGATGTGGGACACCATAATCATGACTGCGACTCTTCCCTTTGTCCGTCAATCTGAGACCATCGCTCTTGAGGGTGCGTGTCGTGCTGCGCCGAGTGCGCAGTTGTTTCCCGCCAAGGTTAGTTGCTCGACATCAATAAATGCCGTTGGGCTGGACCGCAGATCCCTGCTCGTCGGTCGAGGGCCGCGTTCCAGAGCAGGGCGAATGCGCCACGCTGGATCTGTCGATGTGTTTTACATGAGGCCAGTAACTGCTTAGCCGAAAATAGATAAGTAATTGTTTATTATTATAAAATATATTTTGGCACGAAGATTGCTTTGAGGGGACTGACATTAGTTTCTTTGTGAGTCCGAGGGAGTAACAGATGCGATTTATCAAGTTGATTGCCGCCGCCAGCGCGACCCTTGCGCTAGGTCTTGGCGCTCCAATGGCCTCCGCGGCGCCGATCACGGTTGACCTGGAGTACACTGGGAATTTGGGGCCGGGGACGCCGACCACAAGAATCAGTGGCACCGGTCGCTCCGCGATCACGGTGTATGCGGGCGAGTTTGAGATGGAAAAGGTCTCCGATCCGTCTGATCACTTCTACTACAGTGATACGATCAACGCGTTCTGCATCCAGATTACGGAAATTTTGCGGCCGAAGGGCCAGATCGGTACGTACGTGGTGGAAACGGGGTTGGGCTCTTTCTCTGACGTGGCCGTTCAAAACAAAATCGACGCGCTGTTCACCAACTACTATATGGACGCCCAGGAGAGCGCAGAAAAGAACGCCGCGTTCCAGATCGCGCTCTGGAGCATCATCGACGCGAATTTCCAGTACTCGCATGTCGCATCAGGGATTGCGGCTCAGGTAGAAGCCTACCTCGCGGATCTCGCCGGCAAAGCGACTGGGGGCTACGAGTTCTACGTGCTGTCGATTGATGGCTATCAAGACCTGATCACGGCTCGCGCGGTACCGGAGCCTGCGATGTTGGCCCTGCTGGGGGGCGGCCTCATCGGTGTCGCTCTGTTGCGTCGTCGCCGGGCAAGCTGATAACCAGCGTGACCTAGCGCAAGCATTATCGCGAAAATAGGCCCCCTGCGCTGAATAACTCAGCCAGGGGGTTTTTTCGATCTGCGGCCACCTCGGCCAAACCGCCGAATTCCTCTGGCACTGGTCTATAGAGAATCCCGAGGTCATCGAGAAGATCCTCGCCCACCTGGATACGAAGACCACCGAATCACCCGGATGGCCTCCGTCCTGCCCGGAGCCGCCGCAGCGCCGCTTGTTTGATTAACCGGGATGACCGCGCGAGGACTCTCCGCAGACTCGCCGACGACGGTGCGGCCGATAACCGGCTAGGCGGGTACGGTGACGCCATTCAGAGACGATCAGTGCGCTAAAGCGAACTCTGCACGCAGGTGCCGGTAATTTTTACAACCAAATTGTATCCGCCCAATGTGGTTTAGTTTTTCGCGACAATAACGCCATTTGATTCAGCATCTTGGTCAAGATGGCACGGACATTGCTTAAATGATGGGTAGGTATACATTCAGGCTCTGACC
>REEU01000248.1 GCA_007694905.1 Gammaproteobacteria bacterium
TGTCTTTACCGGCATCTCCACGACCTCGCTTCGCGCATCGGTGAGATATGCGGGCCAGGTGCTACCATGCGCGCCTCGACCACGGTTGGAGCGCATGATGAAGGCCATCGACATCGAGAACGGCGAACTCATCTGGACCGATGTCGACGATCCTGTGCCCGGTCCGGGCGAGATCCTGATCCGCAACGAAGCGACGGCGGTCAATCGGGCGGACTTGGTGCAGCGGTCCGGCAACTATCCGCCACCGCCGGGAGCGAGTCCCATCCTCGGGCTGGAGTGCGCCGGCGAAGTCACGGACCTTGGCGAGGGCGTTACGAGCTTCGTCAAGGGTGATCGGGTCTGTGCGCTGCTTTCCGGCGGAGGCTACGCGGAGCAGGTGGTGGTCCCGGCCGGCCAGGCGCGGCACATCCCCGCGGGCCTGTCTGCGGAGCAGGCAGCGGCCATTCCCGAGGTGTTCGCCACCGCCTACCTCAATCTGTTCATGGAAGCGCGCCTCGAGGTAGGGGAGCGGGTACTCCTGCACGCAGGTGCAAGCGGCGTTGGAACAGCGGGCATCCAACTCTGCCGGGCCTTCGACAATCCAGTCTGGGTGACGGCAGGATCAGCGGCCAAGATCGAGCGCTGCGTCGCACTCGGCGCCCAGGGTGGGCATGACCGTCATCAGGGCAGCTTCCGCGAACAGGTCGAATCCTGGACCGGCGGCGCCGGGTTCGACGTCATTCTGGACCCGGTGGGTGCGGCCTATCTGGGTGACAATCTGCGGACATTGGCGGTGGACGGGCGGCTCGTGATCATCGGCTTGATGGGAGGCGCCAAGGCAGAGCTCGAGATCGGCCTGATGATGGTGAAGCGCCTGCGCGTCATCGGTTCGACGCTGCGGGCGCGTTCCGTCGCCGCTAAATCGGCCGTCATGGACGAGCTCGAGCATCGGGTCTGGCCCTTGCTCGCCGACGGCAGCATCAAGCCGGTAATCGAGGCTACGCTGGCCATCACCGATGCTGCCGAAGCCCATGCTCTCATCGCCGGCAATGACACCTTCGGCAAGGTCGTTCTGACGTTCTGAGGTCAGGCCAGGGCGGCGATCTCGGCGCGCTGGGCTTCCAGACGCTCGAGCGCTGCGGCGGCCTCTTCGCGCTTGCTGCGTTCCTTCGCCACCACCTCGTCGGGCGCCTTGGCGACGAAGCTCTCGTTCGCCAGCTTTTTCTCCACCCGGTCGATGTCGCTGCGCCGGCGCTCGATCTCCTTGTCGAGGCGGGTCAGCTCCGCGTCGCGGTCAATGAGGCCGGCCATGGGTACGAGCACCCGCAGGGCGCCGACGAGCTGGATCGATGCCGGTGGAATCGTAGAGCCCGCCGGCAGGTAGTCGATGGTCTCGAGGCGCGCGAGCTGCATCAGGTAGTCCCGATTGCGCTCGAGCCGTTCATGGTCGCTGGTCTCGCCGTCGGCAAACAGCAGCGGAATGGCGCGGCCGGGCGCCAGATTCATCTCGCCGCGTATGTTGCGTACACCCTGGATGATCCCCTTGACCCACTCGATCTCGGATTCAGCGTCGGTATCGGTCCGGGAAGCGTCAACCTCCGGATACGGCTCGAGCATGATGCTTGCGCCGGTGCAGCCGGTGAGCGGGCGCATGGCGCGCCAGATCGTTTCCGTCAGGAAGGGGATGATGGGATGCGCGATGCGCAGGATTGCCTCGAGTACCGCGATGAGCGTGCCCCGGGCCGCGCGCTCAGCAGCAGGCTGACCACTCTTGAGCACTGGCTTGGTGAGTTCCAGATACCAGTCGCAGTACTCGTGCCACACGAAGTCGTAGATGTGCTGGGCGAGCAGGTCGAAGCGGAACGTCTCCATGGCCAGATGCACATCATGGATGAGTCGCTCCAGGCGTGAGCGGATCCAGCGGTCGGCTGCAGAAGGCATGAGTTCGCCCTGGAGTTCGGCGCCCTCGGTATTCATGCGCACGTAGTTCGCGGCGTTCCACAGTTTGTTGCAGAAGTTGCGGTAACCCTCGATGCGGTTCAGGTCGAAACGCACGTCCCGGCCGGTGGACGCCAGCGCGCAGAATGTGAAACGCAGAGCGTCGGTCCCGAAGGCGGGGATGCCGTCCGGGAAGTCGCGCCGGGTGACCTTGGCGATGCGCTTCTCCATCTGCGGCTGCATCAGGCCCGAAGTGCGTTTTGCCACCAGGGATTCGAGTTCGATACCGTCAATGAGGTCAATGGGATCGAGCCCGTTGCCTTTGGACTTGGACATCTTCTGGCCGTCGGCGTCCCGCACCAGGCCGTGTATGTAGACGGTGTGAAACGGCACCTCGCCGGTGAACTTCAGCGTCATCATGATCATCCGGGCGACCCAGAAGAAAATGATGTCGTGGCCTGTGACCAGCACGTCGGTCGGGTGGAACGTACGCAGTGCTTCGGTGTCCTCAGGCCAGCCGAGGGTGCCGAACGTCCACAGCGCGGAGGAGAACCATGTCTCGAGCACGTCCGGGTCCTGGGACAATTCGAGGTCCGCGGACAGGTTGTGCCGGGCACGGACATCGGCCTCGTCATGGCCCACGTAGATGTTGCCGTCATGGTCGTACCATGCCGGGATCCGGTGGCCCCACCATAGCTGTCGGCTGATGCACCAGTCCTGGATCTCGCGCATCCAGGCGAAGTAGGTGTTCTCGTATTGTTTCGGAACGAAGCGGATGTCGCCGTTCTCGACCGCGCTGATGGCAGGGCGGGCGATGTCCGCCATGGCCACGAACCACTGATCCGTGAGCCAAGGCTCGATCACCGCGCCGCTGCGGTCGCCGCGCGGGACCTTGAGTGGATGATCGTCCACCTTCGCAAGCAGCCCAAGTCCGTCGAGGTCGGCCACGACGCGCTCTCGTGCAACGAAGCGGTCGAGCCCACGGTAGGCCTCCGGCACCGCACCGTTCAGCTTTGCGCCGGCGTCAAAGATGTTGATCAGCGGCAGATCATGTCGTTGTCCGACCGCATAGTCGTTGAAGTCATGGGCCGGCGTGATCTTGACGCAACCGCTGCCGAATGCCGGATCCACGTAGTCGTCTGCGATTACAGGGATGCGGCGTCCGGTGAGCGGCAGTTCCACCTCCGCGCCGATGAGATCGGCGAAACGTTCGTCTTCCGGGTGCACGGCCACTGCCGTGTCGCCGAGCATGGTCTCGGGCCGGGTCGTCGCCACCACGAGATGATCGGCACCGCCGCCGGTCCTGCGGCCGTCGGCCAGGGGATAGCGGAAGTGCCACAGATAGCCCTTCTCGTCCTCGTTCTGGACCTCCAGGTCGGACAATGCGGTCTTCAGTTCCGGATCCCAGTTGACCAAGCGTTTGCCGCGGTAGATCAGCCCCTCGTGGTACAGGCGCACGAACACTTCGCGCACGGCACGGGAGAAACCCTCGTCCATGGTGAAGCGTTCCCGCGACCAGTCCACCGATGCGCCCATGCGCCGCAGCTGGTTCGTGATTTCACCGCCGGAGCTGTGTTTCCAGTTCCAGACACGTTCGACGAAAGCATCGCGGCCGAGATCGGTGCGAGCCCGCTGTTCCGTGGCCAATTGCCGTTCCACCACCATCTGGGTGGCGATGCCGGCGTGGTCGGTTCCCACCTGCCACAGGGTGTTGCGGCCGCGCATGCGCTGGTAGCGGACCAGCGCGTCCATCAGCGTGTCCTGGAACGCATGTCCCATGTGCAGGCTGCCGGTCACGTTCGGCGGCGGGATCATGATGCAGTAGGGCTCACCGCTGCCCGACGGCGCGAAATACCCCGCCTGTTCCCACTCCTGATACAGCGCTGTCTCGATCGCCTTCGGCTGATACGTCTTGTCCATGGGCGTGCTGCACTTCCGTCCGTCAGTCTTGCGAGGGCTCGGCGCCCGGATCGCCGAAGGTGGAGTCCACCAGGCGGGTGAGTTCGGTCTGGAGCACCTCCAGCAGGCGATCCTGCAAATCGTCCAGGGTTTCGGTGACGACCTGTTCCAGCGCAGGCGGCAGTTCGGCGTCCACCCGCCCATGCAACTGCGCCAGCAGCTCGGCATCCACTTCGGGGTCGATGCATGCGGCGAGTTCGTCCGCCCGTTCCCGCGCGGCCGCCAGAATGGCGTCGCTGCGGCGCTGCCAGGATGCGTCGAACAATCGATCTGCGAACTGGCGGGCGTCGAACAGATCCCGCTGAATCTCTTCCGCCGACCGGACTGGCCTGGTTTCCTCTCCGGTGGTCGATGGCTGCGCAGCGGGCGTCGCGGCCGGGATGATTTCCCGGAGAATGGGAATTTCCATACCGCTGCGCTCGGCGTCGAGCAGATCGCGAATCGACTCCAGATCATCAAGCAGCTTGCGGCGCTTGCCTGGCGGCGCGGTATTGGCGTCGGGTGGCTGTTTGCGGTCGTCGTCGCTCATGTGTCGTTCCGTGGTCCTGGTCGAACGGCTGACGTCAGCTCAGGTCGTGATGGTGCAACGGATAGCCGCGTTCCCGATAGAAACGATAACTTGCCCGGCCGGCACTGCGAACCGTCTCGTCCTGACAGATGATCTCGGCCACGCGGTCGAAAGCGGCGAACCGCGCTGGAACTTCGAGTTCCAGATTGATCAACAGATCATGCGTCGGCAGGGCGGCAGGATCCATCGCTGCCAGGTCCGTTGCGGCCGCAAGTACCACCGGCGTGCGCGCAGCAAGCGCCTCACTGATTCTCACGTGGCCAAGGAAGGCCCCCCGGGGCTCCTCCCAGAGCAGTTCTTCAAGGCGGGTCACCGCTGCCTCATCCTGGAGTTGGATCAGGCTTCGGTGGCCCTGCCGGAAGGCTTTCGCTGCCAGTCTCGCCGCGAATCGCTCTCGCGCATCGAGACGCAGCTCCGGCAGCACATAGAAGTCGATCCGGGTCATTCGCCGGTCCTTGTCTTCAACCGACGTGGGACCGCAGCCACTCCACGAGCAGGCGTACCGGACGGCCTGTGGCACCTTTTTTGGCGCCGGTATTCCAGGCGGACCCCGCTACGTCCAGGTGCGCCCAGCGATAGTTGCGGGTGTAGCGCGACAGGAAACAGGCTGCCGTGACGCTGCCTGCCTCACGCCCGCCCACGTTCGCCATGTCGGCGAAATTGCTGCGCAACTGCTGCTGGTAATCTTCCCACATCGGCATCCGCCAGGCGCGATCACCGCTGCGCTCGCCGGCGGCCAGCAGGCCGTCCGCGAGTTCCTCGTCGTTCGCATACAGGGCGCTGGCATGGTTGCCCAGGGCGATCACGCAGGCGCCGGTGAGCGTAGCGACATCCACTACGGCCTCCGGCTTGTAGCGTTCGGCGTAGGTGAGGGTATCGCACAACACCATCCTGCCTTCGGCATCCGTGTTGAGGATCTCCACGGTCTGGCCGCTCATGGTGCGGACGATGTCGCCCGGGCGGCTGGCGCTCCCGCTCGGCATGTTCTCTGCGGCGGCCACCAAAGCCACCACGTTCAGCGGGAGTTCCATGGCCAGCACGGCCTGCATGGTTCCGAACACGCTGGCCGCGCCGCACATGTCGAACTTCATCTCGTCCATGCCCGGCCCGGCCTTGATGCTGATCCCGCCGGTATCGAACGTGATGCCTTTGCCGACCAAGACCAGGGGCTTCGCTTTCTGGGCACCGCCCCGATACTCCATCACGATCAGCTTGGCCGGCTGCTCCGTGCCTGCAGTGACGGACAGGAACGCACCCATGCCCAGGGACCTCATCTGTTTTTCGTCCAGGATGCGCACGCTGAGCTGTTTCGAGCCCTGGCCGAGTTTGCGCGCTTCAGCCGCCAGATAGGTCGGATGACAGACATTGCCAGGCAGGTTGCCGAGCGTGCGCGCGGCGGCGACGCCACCGGCGATGGCGACAGCATCCTTGATCGCGCGGTCGATGCCGGCCCGGCCCGCGGCAGACTGGTGCAGGTTGAAGCGGCGCAGATTGACCTGGAGGGCTTCCCCCGGTTCACTCAGATAATCGTGGAAGCGGTAGGTCTCGTCGCTGGCCTGCATGACGGCCTCCGCCGCGCACCAGCTCGGCACGTGATCCTTCACATCGAGGTCATCGAGACACAGGGTCGCGTCGTTGGCACCGGTGGTGACCACGGCCGCCACGGCGCTGCGCACGAGCTTGCGGAAACCCGCTGCGTCCAGCGGCAATTTGCCGCTTTGCACCAGCAGTAGGCGGGGCGCACGCAGCCCCGCGGGTTCCGCCAGCAGCAGGGTGCGGCCGAGGCTGCGGCCGAGATCGCCACGTTCCAGCGCCCGCGCGATTCGGCCGTCGCTGAGCGCGTCGAGCTTTTTCGCGGTGGCGCCGAGCTCGCGCTCGGGCCCGATCGGGAGGATGAGGCAGTCGGTACGCACATTTTCAGGCTTGCCGCCCTTCAGCGCATGGTCCATGGGCACTCCAGAAGCTCAGTGATCGGTCTGGGGGATAGCGCGCGCTTGCCGGGCGCGGCCGGAATCAGCGCGCAAGTGTACGGCAAAAGTCCAGGCGCTTCAGGGTCTCGGGGAGCGCTGGCCGCGTGATTGCGGGGCGTCAGCTGCGGCAGGAAACCGCGCTCGCCACCGCAGCGATCCTGCTGCTGTTGCTGTTGATCACCATGGCTGTACGGCTGTCGGGCTATCTGGCCGACGCGGCCTCGGGACGGCTCGACCCGGGCATGCTTGGCTGGCTGATCCTGCTGCGTATTCCAGACTTTCTCCTGCTGCTGACGCCTCTGGCGTTCTTCGTTGCGCTGCTCTTGACGCTGGCCCGCTGGCGCAGGGATGCGGAGCTGGTGATCCTCTATGCGGCCGGGCTCACGCCCGGGTGGCTGCTGCGCAGCACGCTGCTGGCAGCCCTGCCCTGGTGCCTGCTTCTGGTCCTGCTGAGTCATCACGCTGTGCCCGCCAGTAAGGCGACGCTGGCAGAGCTGATGGCGCAACAGCGTGGCGTCTTCGCACTGGGGCATCTGACTCCGGGCCGCTTCCAGGTTCTTGGCGGTGCTGCCCGGGTCGCCTGGGTCGGCAGCGTGGACCCGGACAGCGGTCGGCTCGATGATGTGTTCCTGCTGCAGCAGCTTGATGGGGAACGAAGCCTCATCATCGCTCGCAGCGGCCGGCTCGAACGCAGTGCGCTCAACGGTGCCCGCGTGCTGACGCTGGCGGACGGTCGCCGCTATCGCATCGACAGTATCGAGCAGGCGCCTCACAGCACCGCCTTCGCTGGATCACGGCAGCAGGTCGATCCGGAGGTTGCCGCCCGCGCCGTCGAGTCACAGCGTTTCCTCGAGCTTTGGCGCGGCGCCGACTTTGGCGTGCGGGCCGAGCTGCACTGGCGTCTGCTGCTGCCTCTGCTCCCGGCCCTGCTGGCCCTGTTGGCATTGCTGCTGCTCGGTCGCCCCGGTACCGCGGTGCCCGGACAGCGTTTCCTCATGGCGGCAGGCTCGTTTCTGGGCCTGCTGCTGCTGCTGGCAGCCGGGCGAGGCCTGGTGGAGGCGGGTCGCCTTGACCCTGCGTGGGCACTTTGGGCGCCGCTGCTCGGGATTGCCGGCGCAGCGTGGCTGCTGTGGTCGCGAGATGGCTGGAGGGGGTGGGCTTGGCGCGGTTGAGCAGCATGCCGGATCGCATGGATCGGCTGGTGATCGCGTCGGTCCTGCGGGCCGTGGTGATCGTGCTTGCGGCCTTTCTCGTGCTGGACTGGACGCTGTCTCTGCTGGACGAGTTGCGTGGCCGCAGCGGTGTCTATGGTTTCCGGGAAGCGCTGCTGTTCGTGGTGTTGACTTCGCCGCGACGCATCTGGGAGCTGATGCCGTTCGCGGGGCTCCTCGGGGCGCTGGCGGGTCTTTCCGTGCTGGCGGCGCGATCGGAGCTGCTGGTGATGCGAAGCTCAGGGCGCTCGCTGTGGCGGATCGTGATGGCCGCGATGCTGCCCTGCCTGATCCTCGTTCTGGTTGGCGCCGTACTTGCGGAGACCGTGGCACCGTGGACCGAATCCATGGCCCAGACGCGCAAGGCCCTGGCCCGCGGTGGCGAGCCGGAGCTGCGTACGCGAGCCGGCTTCTGGCACCGCGACGGGAATCGGGTGACCCAGGCCCTCGCAATGGATCCGGAGGGCCATCTCATTGGCATCAGTCAGTTCGACCTCGACGCTGAGGGCCGTCTGATCGGCTGGCGCGAAGCGCGTCGTGCGCGTCCCCGGGAGGTGCTTGGCGACGGTCGTCTGCGCTGGCAGCTGGAGGACGTGCGCTCGCAGCGCTGGGTGGCGGATCGATGGCACTTGACGCGGCAGGAGCACGCGGCCTGGGACAGCACGGCTACCGTCGCCGGCCTGCGCGCCGGTGCCCTGATGGCGCCTGAACGGTTACGCATCTCGGAGCTCAGGCAGCGCATCGCTGCGGCAGCGGATGCCCATGAGCAGCGGCGCCATCGACTGGCGCTCTGGCAGCGGCTCTCCCAGCCCCTGGGCGTGATTGTCCTGGTGCTGGTCGGCAGTGGTTTTCTGTTCGGTCCCCTGCGCGAGCGCAGTATGGGCATTCGCCTCGCGGCGGGCGTCGCGCTTGGACTCGGCTTCCGGATCATTCAGGATCTGCTCGGCCCAGTGAGTCTGGTCTACGGTCTTTCGCCGGCGCTTGTCGTGCTCACGCCGCTGCTGCTGGCGTTGCTGGCCGGTGGTCTGCTGCTGCGGCGGGCCGCTGCGCCCTGAGCGGACACGGGCAGGTTCGGCGGGTCATCGCCGTTGTGCGAGGTCGGGGTCGAGATCCGGGGGCACAGCGACCACACGGGTGCCCGACATGCGGTCGTGCCAGGTCCTGCGCGTCGGATCCAGCCACATCCAGAAGAATCCGACCCCGCCGAGAGCCAGCGAAGGTATGGCGGTGAGGAAGCGTTGCCAGGCCTGGGTGAAGTTGATGTTGTCACCGTCGGGGGTCTGGACCCGCAAGCGCCAGGCCTGCATACCGAGCGTGCGACCGTGAACGATCCAGAAGTAGGCAAAGAAGGCGAACACGACTACCAGCAGCAGGCCGCCGAGCAGGGGGCCGCTGACGGTCTGCATGTGCTCCAGGGAGATACTTTCGGCGTCGGCGGGAATCTCCGGGCGCGGCGCGAACAGATTGGCGATGCCTGCGGTGGTGAGCAGCAGGGCAACGACCAGCAGCCCATCGTAGACCAACGCGCCGAGGCGCCGCATCAGGCCTGCCGGGGGGAGTTCTGCAAGTCGTTCTCGGACAGCGTCATCCATGGCGCCAGTCTAACCCGGAAATCTGCCCAGTCAGCGGCTCAGGCGGGTTCAGATTTTTCCATGCCCAAGGCGGCGCGCCAGGGTTCCGGGATCTCACGATCCACGGGCTGGGGCAGGTCGCGCAGGAGCTGGCGCCGGATGCGGATCTCCTTGCGGCAGGAAACCGCCAAGTATTCCTCGTCCGGGTCCGCCCGTTCCAGCAGGCGATTGAGTCGGCGCTGGTAGTCCAGGATCTCCCGCAGCAGGCGGATACTGGCCCGCCGAACGGCGATCTCGTTGGGGTCCCTGAAGCCCGGCAGGTCGGGCTCAGGGGCGCGGCTCGGGATGGAAGTGTTCCGGGCCATGGTTACGCTCCGTCGTGGCGGGTGCTGCCCGCATCGTCATTAATCGTAAGTTGCGTTGGTTTTTGAATCAACAAGATGAGAATAGACCCATAGATGGATGTTTGCTATGGATTTTATTGACTGGATCCCTGGGAGGCCGGACCCGCCTTCGGGCGGGTCCGACTGCGCCTCAGCGGGTGCCGATCACACCCTTGAACAACGAGGCCTGTTACAGTTACGTGGGGAACCGGACCATCCATCGAATACCATGAAAAGGAGAATGTGCATGCAGGTTCGTCAGATACTTCGGTCACTTCTGGTGGTCGTGCTGTCGGTGCAACTCGTGACCCTCGGCGGGATGCACGCTGCCCAAGCCGGTATGGTGCGCACGGATGAGTACGCGGCGGTGGAGGAGCGGCAGGAGCGCCTCGGACGGGTCCAGGATTTCCTGGCCGAAGAGCGGGTTCAGGCTCAGCTCCAGGCGCTCGGCGTGGACGCGGAACAGGCGGCAGAGCGGGTCGCAGCGTTGACCGATGCCGAACTCGCCCAGCTCGATCAGCAGCTTGAAGACCTGCCTGCTGGCGGCAGCAGCGTCCTCACCGTACTCGGCATCATGTTCGTCGTGCTGCTGGTGCTCGAGCTGCTCGGAATCACCAACATCTTCGTCGCAATCTGATCACAGGCAGTCGTTCGTCGCCGCTCCGGCCTCCCTGCGGGTGGCGTCGAGCGCCTCCTGCAGCGGGGCCGGAGCGGAAGCCGGAACGCGCTCCAGTACGTCCTGCGCATCGCGACGACACCCTCGCGCGAGCAGCAGGCGCGCGAGGTTGTTGCTGGCTGCAGCATCGCCCGGCCGCTGCTCGAGCAGACGACGATAAGTGTGTTCCGCGGCTGCCGATTCGCCGGCTGCCGCGAGGCTGTTGGCCATACCGAACAGGGCCACGGCATCGTTGGGTCGAGCCTCGAGCCAGGCCCGGTAGCCGGCTGCTGCGGCGGTAAAATGGCCGCTTCGCTCCAGATCTGCCAGGGCGGCAAGGTAGCGCTGCCGATCCGTCGCTGCGGGCAAGTCGCCCGGTGTCAAGGGGACCAGGGCCCAGGACTCGGCCATGCGCCAGCTTAGCATGAAGGCACGCAACGACATGTCCAGCCGCTCCGTGGTCCCCGAGCGCAGAAGGATACGCCCGCGGTCCGGATCGAAACCGATGACCACGGCGAAGTGCCACACCGGCCAGCGGGGCGTGCCCAGATTCTGCAGGACCAGGACCGGACGGTCCTGGGCCAGTTCGGCGACCACGGCATCCAAAGTCGGCGGCAGAACGTAGGCCACGCGCCCATGGCTACGGGTGGTGGCCACCATTTCGAGCTGCAGGCTGCCGTGACGCCCGGGCAGCCACACTTGGTCCACCAGCGCATCCGGACTTACGGTCACGCCACTGCTCGCGAGGACCGTGGCGAGTGCGGCGGGACCACACTGATACTGTTCCTGGGGATGAAAAGGTGTTGCGGTGAGCTCCACGCCTGTTTCCGGCAGCTCAGGCAGTGGCCGCGCGCCGGCACAGCCGGCAAGCAGCGTGGCGATGATGAGCAGACGCAGCATGGCGACTCCTGGTGATGGAAAGGGGAGTTTAACGTTGCGGTGACAGGAAGGGAGAGTGCGACTTGAGTCGTGTTGCAACAGGGGTGCTGGTGGTGGGTGCGAGTCTCGCCGTGCTGGTGGCGCTGCTGCTGGCCTGGCTGCTGGATTCCCGTTTGCCTGCGGGCCTGGTCAGTCAGGATCTGGACGGCAGCGGCACCCTGTCACGTGAGCAGGCGGGGCCGTTGCTGCGCCGTGACTTCGATGCCATCGACCGTGATGGCTCCGGTGAACTGGTCGGCCGGGAGCTGCGCCGGCACGTAATCGTCGACGCCCTGTCCAGGCGTAGCCGCGCCTTGCCTGTGCCTGCCTACCCGACGGTTCGGGACGCTTCCGGACTCCGGGCCTGGCTCGAAAGTCCCGTCCATGAGGGACGTCTGCGTGGCGTTGGCCTGATTGTCCTGAGTGATGGCGAGCCGGTGTTCGAGCACAGCGTCGGTGACCTCGACCCACAAGCCGCCCAGCCCCTTGGAACGGCCACCATGTGGCCGACTGCGCTCATGATGGGGTGCCTCGACGAGCGTGGCGTGATCGAGCTCAGCGCGCCGCTGGAGGCGTCGGACCCGAGTCTGCCGCCTGGCTGGGCGCCCATGACCCCGATGAAGCTGCTGTCCCACACTGCCGGTGCGCCGGGCATCGCGGGTGCGGATTTCCCCCCCGAGACGAATCTCGAAACCGCGGCCCGGGCCCTGATGGTCCGCTACTCGCCGGAACTGCCGGGACGGGCGTTTCGCTTCGGCGGTGCCGGTCTCCAGGTGCTCGGTTGGCTCGCCGAGGCGAATGCGGACCGGCCCTGGCGGCGGCTGTTCGTAGAGTGCCTGGGATGGCCCTTGTCCCTCGACAGCGCGGCATGGGGGCATCCGGTCACCGGCCCTCGCAATCAGGGATTCCTCAGTCCGGGCCTCGGCCTCCACCTGAGCATGGAGGATTACAGCCGCATCCTGGCCATGGTGCAGCAGTCGGGACGCTTCGCTGGCGTGGCAATACTCGGTGAGGACACTCTGGTGCGTCTCGAGCAGGAGCGTATGGGCATGCTGCCGCGTATGGAGGAGCCGCGTTGGGCGGCCTCCGAGTGGGGCTACGCAGCGGGTGCCTGGTGTGAGTCCAGGGACGAGGAGGGCCGCTGCCGGCGATTCGTCGCTCCGGGCAGCTACGGCATGCTGCCGTGGCTGGATCGTGACCGGGGCCTCGCAGGGGTACTGGTCACCCTGGACAGTCCTGCTCGGGTCTGGAACTGGCTGCTCGCGACCCGAGCCCTCGCCGAGCAGACCCACTTCGACTGATCCGACAGTCGCAGCGGTGGGTCAGGGCGCCTGCTGCCAGCGGCCGTTCGGTAGTCTCACCCAGTGACCGCTGCGGGTGCGCTCGATGGCGCGTTTGCCTGCAAGCTGTTCTACCTGCTCGAGGGGCACGCCGTTGCGGGCTGCGATGCGTTCGTACTCGTCTCGCCGGCGCAGGTTCACGGACTCGACCAGTTCGCGGACCTCGCGGCTGCCCGGCGCCGTGATGATTCCCAGATAGCCGCTGGCCTGTTCGCCCACCAATCCCTGATCCTTGGCGGCCTCCAGCGAGAGGGCCCAGGCCGGGAGCACCAGGAGCAGAAGCAGCCCCAGGAGGGCGTTGCAGAGAGTAATGCGCATGGTCAGAACACTCCGCTGTCGCTGAACAGGTCGTCGAGGTCGCGCTCCACCCTGACACGAATGTCGTGCTGGATGTTGACGTTGAGATTGATCGTAATCGGGTCGTCGGCAGCCACCCGTACCGTCGGCGTGCAGGCCGCCAGGATCAGGGCGATGCCGATCAGGGCCGCCCGCAACGGGACGTCGTGTAGTCGCGTTCTATCCGTTCGGTTCATGGCGGTCAGCGCCCTCGTTGGGAACATGTCTCCACAATCCGCCTGAAGCCGTGAATCATGGCTGAACGCGGCGCAGCCGCCGCTCGATGTCCTGCTCCACCTTCCCGGACAGTTGCAGGCTCTGCAGCAGTTGCAGCAGATTCTGGGTCACGTTCAGATTTAACTGGATCGGGCGTCCGCCTTCGATATCAGGATTGGATCCGAACAGGTCCACCGCGAACGTCAGCGTGCCATCGTCCGCATAGTCCACCCGACTGGCGAGACGCTCGTAGCGCAGGTCACGTACGGCCCGGAGCGCAAGCTTCAGGGCGGGCTGCTCGATCCCTTCCAGCACGTTGTTTGCGACCGCGTAGGCGAGCATGCCTCCCGGCGCCCTGGCTGTGAGCCAGCCCTGCTCCAGGGCCGGCTGCCAGTCTCTCAGGCGCAGGGGAAGGCTGCCGTCGAGGGTTCCGTGACCGTCGAGAGCCGGATCCTGCATGAGCCCGAGCAATGCGCCGAGCTCGACCCCCGTGACGGCCAGCGGGAAATAGCCCGTGCCGCTGGGCACGTTCAGTTCGCCCCGCGGCATGCGTACCTCGCCGCCGAGCAGGGACGCTCGGCACTCGGTCAGGCCAAGCAGATCATCGTCGCCGTGATCGAAGTTGCAGCTCAAGTCCGTGATCGGCAGGCCGAGATCGGCGTTGCGCATTTGGGCCGTGCCGACGTAGTTCGGTTGTGTTGGCTCGCCGCGAATGCGCAGCGCCACGTCGAGTGCACGTCCCCGCAGTTCGTCGCGCGCCAGGCTCTCGATTTCAAGGTCTGCATCGATCGCCATGGCACCGGCGCGCCACGGATCGAGCGCGAACGCCAGGGTCCCGGACCCGGTCAGGTTGCCGCGTTCGAGCAGCACGACACCGCTGCTGCCCGTGGGCCCCGCCACATGAATCTGCTCGAAAACAGCCTGGATGGTGGCGACATCAAGCCGGTCTTCGGCCAACGTCAGGGTCGCGCTGCCGCCCGCGCCCCGCAGGCGTATGGGTTGCGCGTCCAGGCCGACGTTCCGCCACTGGGACGACAGTTCGCCGCTGATTGCACCCGTGGCTGATCGCTGCCCTTGGCCACTGAAGCCGATGCGCCCGGATCGAAGCTCGAATCCCTCAGGCAGCGTTCCCGTGACCCAGTCGTTTCCCACCAGCGGCAATTCACCTGCCTCGATCAGGACGGCAACGCTGTGGTCCGGTGCGACGGTGGCATGACCCGTCAGGGTGACCCGTTCCGGATCGGTCACTGACAGGTGCATTCGGGCCGGAGCCAGCAGCGTGGCCGGGGCTGCGACCCGGATCGTCTCCTCAACTTCGAGCGTTGCGGCGGCGAGCGTCCGATGCTGATGTTGCAGCGTATGCAGGTCGAGGCGCGCGCCGGCTGCCATGGCCAGGGTCCGTGTCGGGATGGATGCGACGACCGGCGCAGTCACGGCGAACCCGCCACCACCCTGGGGCCATGCCACCGTGCCCAGGCCATCGACACGGCCATGGAAATCGCCGCGGGGATGGCCGCGCAACGCCGACAGCTCGAAGCGGCCCTGGAGTGATGTCTGCGGATGGCGGAGCGCGAGGTCGACGACGAAGGTGCCATGGGTAGCGAGGTGACCGCCGGCATCCAGCGTCAGCGCCACCGGTGCGCCCAGCGCCAGCGCCACAACGATCTCGCTGTCCTCGACAAGCAGCGTCAACGAGCCGTTGGATTCTGGGCCCAGGGTCAGCGTCGGCATTGGATCCAGGTGCGCGTCCAGGGTGAGATCCAGTCTGCCGCGGGGCCATGGCTCAGCACGACCGAACCACTCCGCGAGCCTGTCCGTATGCACCTGCGTTCGCCCGCGGAACAGCGACCCCTGCTGCGTTGTCAGGACCGTCCCCGCCACGTCCAGCATAGGGGGTGAGCCGGTGGCGTCGCTGACGCTCAGGGTGAGGTGGTCGCCAGCATCTGCCCGTGCGTGAAGGATCATCGGCCCCGGCAGCCGGGCACGCCTCAGCATACCCTCGAAGCGTCCCTCTGTGCGTGTGACCCGCAGGGAACCCGTCGCCGTCAGTGGCTCGCCACCCGGCGTTGCCGACAGGTGCAGATGGCGGACGTCGAGCTGTTGCATGGGCAGTGTGGCCAGCATGGGGCCGGGCCGAAGGGAAGGCTCTGCGCGCTCGTTCAGCGCCGGGTCTGCGTGCTCCGGGTCGAGCAGGAGTTTCACGTCCAAGGTGTCGATCACGGCGCTACGCAGGCCGTTTCGCAGCAGCTCCAGCGGGGAGTCCCAGGCCACTGCGATGCGACGCGCCTGCAGCGCAACGCTGCCGTCAGCGGCCGCCACTTCGACGACGGCGACGTGGAGCCCGTGCTGTCTGGGACGGCGGGTCTCGAGTCGCAGCAGCTCATAGCCCCGGGCCTCGAGTAGAGGGCCCGCGACCCAGGGCGCGAGACTCGGAAACCCGATCCAGGTCACCACCGCGAGCAGAGTGACCGTGGCCGCGATGGCGATGATTGCCACCGTGGCCCTACGCAGGCTGCGCAGCACGCTTCGTCAACTCCCAGAGCTGTCGTCCGATGGATGCAAGCTGCCGTCTGCACGCTGTACTGGGCCTGAAATGGTCCCCGTGCTGCACGCTTTTCGGTGTCAGCGCAGCCGGAAGTTCATTGCGCCCACGCCCGCCTTGATGGTCGCCTGTTCGCTTGTTGCGGGTGGTTCTGGCTGGTCATGTCGGAACCCTCTCTCTGGCAGGCTTGGATGCCTGTGGGGCAGGGCTTAGCGAACCCCGTGCCAGGTTGAGCGTGTTCGTTTCAGTCAATGTGTCACGGCACCCGGACGCATCGCCGAGTGGTGCTGGAGCACACTCACGGGTGATTCTGGCCAGAACGCGCTCAGGGCGACTCCGGAACGCCCGCACCTGGATCCGAGCGCGGCGTGTGGCCGCCCCGGGTCTGTTCGCGGACCACGAACTGGCGGCCGAACCAGCGGAACGTGCCGTCTTCGTAGGGCGCGGTACAGTTGATGCGGGCGCGTCCGGGTGGGAACGCCGACTGTGGCACCACGGTCAGGCGGCGACCGTCCCGCTCGATGCTGGCTTCGATGCCTCCGGATGGGAAACAGCCAACTTGGCCGGCATTGACGGCAGGATCGTCCAGCGTGAACGCGAAGCGGGGCGGATTGTTGCGCACTACCAGGCTGTCGCTGGGCGCAATGTCCCGTACCGGCAGCGGCTTGGTGTGGATGCGTTCCTCGAAGCGGTCCATGCGGCCCCAGTTCTCGTTCATGGCGAAGCGCGGCAGCTCGAAGCGGGCCTCGTCCACGTGAGCGACGCCTGAGTGCTGACCGAAGGCCGCACGGAAATCGAATGACCGGATCACCTCGAGCACCGCGTCGCTGTATTCGCCGAAGGGATAGGCGTAGAGGTCGGGCACATACCCGAGTTCCGCTTCGAAGCGGGCGCTGGCCCGCGCGGTGTCATGGCGATTGGTGGCGGCGTCATGGTCCGGCATGTGGTGGTGGGCGCCGGAGTGGTGGCCGATGGTCACCAGCGGATCCGCATCGAGGTCGCGAATGTCGTCCCAGCTCATGAAGTCGCCTAGGCGGCGATCCGGCTGATCGGTGGTCACGAACAGGGTCCACGGCATGTCCGCTGCTTCGAGCAGGGGCCGCGCCACCTCGAGGGCGGAGCGATAGGCATCGTCGACGGTGATGCCCACGGTACGCGGCGGCAGCGGTTCGCCGCGCTCGAAGTGATCGATGATCTGAGGCAGCGGCAGGACGTTGAAGCCGTGCTCCTGAAGGTAAGCGATGTGGGCCTCGAACTGCTCGACGCGAATGCTGGTGGCTGGATACCGGTCTTCACCGAAGCGGTGATACATGAGCAGCACGGCGTGGTGCTGGCCGTCGTCGCTGCTGGCGCGGGCAGGTCGTGCCGGGGTCGCAGCCGACGTCGGCTCCGGACGGGCTCCGTCCATTGCGCCTGTCTGCCAGGCGAGGACGACCAGGCCGAACAGTACGACTACGGCAATGGCGATCAGGGCGTTGCGGCCGGGCATGGTTGGGTTCCTGTGCAACGAGACGGTATGGTGGTCAGCCTCTGGTCAGAGCCTGCCAGCGCCTGAAGTTACCACGCGGTTTCGATCGGCGCCGAAGCGGAGCCATGGCCGCACGCCGATTAGGACGCACCATGAGAGCCTTGTTGCTGATGCTGGCCGCCGCGCTGGCTTTTACTTCGAATGCGCTCGCGGACGCTGCGGGCGCCAAAGAAGATGATGCGAAGTGGTCCGTCACCGAGCCCCCGGGCGAGTGGCGCAGCGTGAGCATCGACACCGAGACCGTGACCTGGGCGGACGTGGACGTGAGTCCTGATGGCCGCACCCTGGTCTTTCACGCGCTTGGCGACATCTACACCGTTCCCATCGAGGGTGGCGACGCTCAGGCGCTGACGGCGGATCTGGCCTGGAATTTCCAGCCCACGTTCAGTCCCGATGGTCGCCGCATCGCGTTTATCAGTGATCGCGGTGGTGCGGAGAACGTCTGGCTGATGAATGCGGATGGTTCCGATCCTGAGCCGGTTACCACGGAACGGGAGAACATCCTGCACAACCCTGCGTTCTCGCCGGACGGTGAGTTCATTGCTGCGCGCAAGGCTTACCACTCCCGGCGCAGCATCCCGGCCGGCAGCATCTGGCTCTATCACCGCAGCGGCGGCAGCGGCACCGAAGCGGTCGCGCGGCTGCACGGAGAGGACGCCCAGAAGAACATCGCGGAACCGGCTTTCTCGCCGGATGGACGCTATCTGTACTACAGCCAGGACGTGACGTCCGGACAGGTGTGGCAGTACAACAAGGACGCCACCGAAGGTCTGTTCGCCATCAAGCGCCTCGATCTCGAAACCGGCGAGACGCTCGATCTCGTGTCCGGTCCCGGTGGTGCCATTCGACCGATTCCGTCACCGGACGGCAGGCAGCTGGCGTTCATTCGCCGGCAGGCGCGCACGCTGGAAAGTCAGCTCGTCGTTCGCGATCTGGCCAGTGGACGCGAGACCGTACTCGATGGGGCGCTGGACCGGGACAAGCAGGAAACCAGCGGCGACATGGGCAACTACCCACGGTTCTCCTGGCTGCCCGACAGCGACGGCCTGGTCTACTGGGCGCGTGGTGGTTTCCACCGCGTCGACATGGATGGGGCGAGCGAGACCATGCCGGTGCGGGTGCGGGCCGAGAAGTCCGTGCATCCGGCTCAGCGCGTAGAAGTGGCGGTGGCGCCCGACGAAGTCGACGTGCGCATGCAGCGCTGGACCCAGTACAGCCCGGATGGGCGACTGGCCCTGTCCCAGGCGTTGGGCTACATCTGGATCCACGACATCGAGCGTGGCGATCGTCGGCGCCTGACCGAGCAGACCGACCACTTCGAATTCCATCCCCGCTTCTCACCGGATGGCCGCTCCGTGGTGTTCACCACCTGGAGCGAGGCGCAGCTCGGGAGCGTGCGCATCGAGGCGGTGGGGCGGGGTCGCGGGCGCGTGCTGACCCGGGAGCCGGGCCACTACGTCGAGCCTGCGTTCTCCAACGATGGTCGGCAGGTGGCGTTCCGCAAGATCACCGGCGGCTTCCTGATCTCGCCTTTGTACTCGGAGCGGGCCGGCCTGTATCGCGTGCCGGCCGATGCGAACGCTGCGCCGGTGCGGGTGCTCGACCGTGGCGTGAAGCCGCAGTTCTCGGCTGACGGCAACCGCCTGCTGTTCAGCGAGCGCTCGGGGCGGGAGCTGCGTCTGAAGAGCGTGAACCTCGACGGGCACGACGAGCGCCAGCATTACAGCGGGGAATGGGTCACCGAGTACCGACTGTCTCCCGACGGCCGCTGGCTGGCGTTCGAGGAGCATCACAAGGCCTGGGTGAAGCCGTTCGTGGCAGCAGGCAAGTCGCTGAGCCTGAGCGGGGATTCCAAGGCGTTCCCGGTCCGGCAGGTCTCGGCGCGGGCGGGCAGCGGCCTGCATTGGTCTGCGGACAGCGAACGCCTGCGCTGGTCCCATGCTGCGCGCCTTTTTGAGCGCAGCCTCACCGACGCCTTCGCGTTTCTCGACGGCGCCCCGGAAGAACTGCCCGAACCGCTCGCGGAAGGCCGCGATCTGACCTTCAGCGTTCCAGCGGACCGTCCGTCCGGACGGCTGGCACTGGTGGGCGGCACGGTGGTGACTATGCGCAATGCCTACGCCGAACAGGAGATCATCGAGGATGGCGTGGTCCTGATTCGCGACAATCGCATCGAAGCGGTTGGGCCGCGCGACGAAGTGACGATTCCCGATGGCGTCCGCACGATCGACGTCAGCGGTCACACGGTCATTCCCGGACTCATCGACGTGCACGCCCACGGCGCCATGAGCCGCGAGCAGCTGCAGCCGCGACAGAACTGGATGCAGTACGCCAACCTGGCGTTCGGGGTCACCACCCTGCATGACCCGTCCAACGACACCGATGCCATCTTTTCCATGGCGGAGCTGCAGCGCACCGGGGCGACCGTCGCGCCGCGCATCTTCTCCACCGGCCGCATTCTCTATGCCGCCCTCAGTCCAGGAGCCACGGCGAAGATCGACAGTCTGGAGGACGCCGAATTCCATGTACGGCGCATGCAGGAAGCGGGCGCCATCTCCGTGAAGAGCTACAACTATCTCCGCCGTGAGCAGCGGCAGCAGGTGCTCGAGGCGGCACGTGGGCTCGGCATGATGGTGTTCCCCGAGGGCGGCATGCGCTTCGAGCAGAATCTGTCGCAGATCGTCGATGGCCACACGGGCCTCGAGCATTCGGTGTCGGTGCAGCATCTCTACGACGATGTGCTGCAGCTCTGGGAGCATCAGCGCGACGTCGGCTACTCACCCACGTTCAGCGTGGCCTACGGCGGCCTGTTCGGCGAGGAGTACTGGTACGACCGCACCGAAGTCTGGAACAACGAGCACCTGCTGCGCTTCACACCGCGCAGCGTGCTGTATCCCCGTGCGATCCGGCGCAGTACCGCACCGGACGAGCATTACAATCACTTTTATGTAGCGGCCGGTGCGAAGGCGCTGAACGACCGCGGGGTGCGGGTCATGATCGGCGCGCATGGTCAGCGCGCGGGCCTCGCGGCGCATTGGGAGATGTGGATGATGGAGCAGGGTGGTTTCTCGCCGTTCGAGGCCATCCGCGGCGCTACCATCGACGGCGCCCATTACCTGGGTATGGACGCGGATATCGGCTCCATCGAGGCGGGCAAGCTGGCGGATCTGGTGGTGATCGAAGGCAATCCCTTAAGTGACCTGCGGCGATCGGAGGGCGTGCGCTACGTGATGCTCAATGGCCGACTCTATGATGCCCAACGCATGGATCAGATCGCGCCGGATCGGGTGGAGCGCAAGCCGTTCTATTTCGAGGAACCCGGTGGTGACGTCTGGCGCGCGGATACCATGCGCGAGATGCACAACCTGGGCATCGAGCATGGCTGGCATTGCGTGCATTGACGCGTCGCGTCACAACACAGCCGCCGTACCGTCTCCGGCGTGGGCACGCTGCCATCCTCGTCATCCCAGCAGCTCTCGGGCCCACTGCGGCAGCGGATCGGCCAGGAAGACGGGCGCCTGCCCCTTGAGCACCGCGATGCGCTCGAACGGTGACGTTGCGCTCGAGTTGTCGAGAATGTGCACCTGATCGCAGAGCGGGAACGTCTTGCGCAGATTCTCGAGGGTGCGAGGAATCCGACTGACGATTTTGTCGGGGGGAACCGAATGGCCGCCTTCACTCACGCGCTGAGCGACGCGCGCCTGGTTCAGGGCTGGATTTTCGAGATGAACGATGACCAGAATGTTCTCGTAGCCTGCCGCCTTGGCCTCGGCCACGAAGTCGACTTTGGAGGGATGGGAGAAGACGGTCTCGAAGCAGAACGACTTGCGCTCCCGCAACAGCTGGCGACGCAGATGCTCGACAAGATGTGCCGCCTGGTAGCTGTGCTGTTCAGGGGCTGTCGGATCGATCTGCCGCGCAATCTCGTCGGCATTAGCGAAGAGCACGCGACGCGGCTCGAGGAACTGACGGTAGAACGTGGTCTTCCCCGCGCCATTGCCGCCGGCGAGCACCCACAGCTGCGGTCGGGTCATCCAGCCTCGCGGGGCTGAAACTCACCGTCCTCGAATTGACCGACGGTCACCCGACCACCCGGACCGATCCGCTCCAGCAGCGCGGGATGTGCCTGACTGGCCTGGTATCGGACCCGAGCCGTCGTCACTTGGCCGGCCAGTGTCGGCCGTCGCTCCTCGAGCTCAGCGAAGACATCGTCGATGTCCACCGGCCCGACATCGAGCGCAGTGACCGACAGCAGGCCAGAGCGCAGCCCTGCCGCCTGCTCACGGGTCACCAAGCCGTCGACCGCTCGGCCGAGCTCCACCCAGAACTCGATTTGCTTGCGGGTGGACCGATGCTGGCGCTTGGCTTCCCGGGTCGCCTCCGCCATCAGGTCCGGATCCAGCCGTACGGGGCCGTGATTGCCCATGATTGCACTCCAGCGTAGTAAACTGCATCTAAACGTAGCGTTTTGCTACAAAGTCGTCAATTGAGGATAGGATCGATCCGGCAAGGTGTCCCGCAGGTGGGAAGGCTGACGGCATAAAATAGGCGCAATGCTGCACCTGGATCGAGCGACTTCGAGGGGCCGCCGCAGCTTGAGAACAGGGAGTGGCTCGACAGGCCGATCCCGTCGCGCCATGCTCGCTTTGTCGTGGTGTGCCGGGTGGTTGGCGGTCCGACCATGTAGGCTCGGATGGCCTGCGGACCGCACGCGGTCTCGCCTACAGTTCCGGGGGGCGCCTGGATGCCGAGTTCGTCCGCTCACTGCGCGATTGGGTGATATTTTTGGGGCGGCGCAATGCTGGTGCCGGAGGTGGGACTTGAACCCACACCCTCTTGCGAGGACCGGATTTTGAGTCCGGCGCGTCTACCAATTCCACCACTCCGGCGCGGAGGCGGAGCATAGCGATGCCCGCGTCCGGTCACAATCCCGGGCTGCGGCCTGGCGCTGCACTGGACGCTGGCGCCGGGCTGGTATCTCATGGCGGACTTTTCGCAGCCTGCACATCAGCAGGCTGCGCGTCGTACAGCGTTCGAGGGAGAATTTCAGATGGTGCAAGCCGGGCGACTGGGCCGGTCCTGGTGGATGGCGTTCTTGCCGGTGCTGCTGCTGGGATGTGGCGGCAGCAACGACGGAACTTTCGTCGCGCGTGACACCGTCGCTATTCGCGGGGTCGTCGAGGACGGTACGCCGACGTCGCCGGTTGCCAACGCGCGTTGCCGTGCAAGCGGCCTCGACGGTCGGACGCTGCATACAGCGAACGCGGATGGAAACGGCGTCTTCGTTCTGCTCGTGGACCCCGGCGTCGACGGCTTCATCGCCTGCGCACCTCCGAATCAGTCGGCACTGGAGCTGCGCGCCTTTTTCAGCACCGATGGCCAGCCCGTGGGCGGCGAACTGCCCGATCAGGTCATCCTGCCGGAAACCACCGTCATCGCGCGGCTGGTGGCCCAGGAGTTCAGCGACGACCCGGGCATCGATCCCCTGGCGCGGCAGGCGGCCCTGCGCGAAGCCGTGGCCAGGGACCCCGATCTGCAACTGCTGACCGAGGCTGCGACGCTTCTGTTCAACGGCGTTCGCGGCGGCGACAACGCGGACTTCGAGGCGCTGTTCATGGACCTGGTGGACGACAGCGTTCTGGACGCAGCGTCCTTCGAGTCCCGGGCGGAGGCGATCAATGAGGCTCTGGCGGAGCGGGAGGCGGAGCTCGGACGCACGTTGGAGCAAGCCTTTCTGGCACGTTTTCCGCCCTTCAATCTCAGCGTTCTGCATCACTCCGGCGCCGTCGGCGCGCTGATCGACGCTGGCCCTGATCGTGCCGATTTCGGTGGCATCGCACGCTTCGCCACAGTGGTGGAGGACACGCGGTTCGCCAGCGGGACGTTCGGCAGCAGCATCCTGCTCTCCGCTGGAGATCAGATCAGCCCCGGTCGTCTGCTGCAGCCGAGCTTGGACCGACAGGGTCGGTTTTTCGACGGGGAGGCCATGTCCCGGCTTGGCTATGCGGCGCTCGGTCTCGGGCCGCGTGACCTGGCCCTGGGTCCAGTGGTACTGGCCGATTTCCTGTCCGCATTCTCCCCGCCGGTTCCGCTATTGACGTCGACGCTGGATGTGTCAGGCGAGCAGAACGTGCTGGCGCCCATTCTCAACGAGCGCCTGCCGCCGATCCGCATCGTGGAGGTCGGGGCGCGCCGGATCGGTCTCGTGTCGGCTGTGCGTCCGGATCTGGCCCGTGTGTCCAGTCCGCGTCGGCTCGCTGTTGTCCAGGCGGAGGAGCTGATCCAAATCGTGCAGGGTCAGGTGGATGCGCTGCGCGCCGGCGGCGCGCGGGTCGTGATCCTCCTCTCCCAGCAGGCGGATCTGGATGCGGAGCGTGCCCTGGCGGCGGCGCTCGAGCACGTCGACGTCATGGTGGCGGCAGGGGGTGACAGCCTCCTGGCCGGGCCGGAGGATCTGCTGGTGCCCGGCGATGAGCCACTGGTGGCAGGGGCCTACCCCCAGTGGGTCACCGATGCAGCGGGCCGCGAGGTACCGCTGGTGAGCACCGCTGGCCGCTATCGTTATCTCGGTCGGCTTGATGCGCGGCTCGATCCCCTTGGCCGCCTGCTCGACATCGACGAGCTGAATTCCGGTCCGATCCGGGTCGCGGATGCCAGCCTGGCTGATGGCGTGATACCCGACCCGGATCTTCAGGCCGATCTCATCGACCCGTTCCTCGAAGCCATCGAGGATCTGGCGACGCAGGAGGCGGCCGACATCCAGGTGCAGCTGAATGCCACCGCGGCGAGCCTCACGAGCGTGGAGACCAACTTCGGCAATCTGCTTGCGGATACCGTCCTGGCGCTGGCTCGCTCTCAGGCGCAGGCATTCGGCACCGTGAACCCCGGCGTCGCGGTGGTGCCGGCGGAAAGCGTGATCGCGGATGCGATGATCCCGGTGGATTCGCTCAGTCGTTCCGAGGTCTTCGATCTGGTCGACCCCGAGGTGCTCGTCACGCTGGTGCCGACGGTCACGGCCACGGCGCTCAAGCGCCTGCTGGAGTTCGCGCTGGCCGCTGGCGGTGGTGCTGAGTTCCTGCAGCTGGCAGGACTGCGGCTGGAGTGGGATCCGGCTGGAACCGCCCAGGTGCTGGACGAGGAAGGTGAAGTGGTTACGCCCGGGACCCGGGTGCGGGAGTTGCGCCTGTCCGGTGGGGGCGTCCTGGTGGAAGCAGGCGAAGTCAGGGAGAACGCCTCGGCTGTCGCCATTGCCACCACCGATCGGACCGCACGCCGCGTGCTGGGCCAGCCTGCGTTCGGCGGCACGCCCGTGAATCTCGGTCTCAGCCTGCCTCAGGCCCTGGATCGCTACCTCATCGAGGCGCTGCAGCGGCGGGTGCGCGCCAACGACTTCCCTGAGGGGGGCAGTGAACGCATTACCCGCCTCGGCGACTGAGCCGCCTTCGGCCATGGAGCGCAAGGACTTCCACTTCGATCTGCCCGCGGAGTTGATCGCCCAGGAGCCGTTGGCTGACCGCAGCGCCAGCCGCCTGCTGCTGTTCGATGGCAGCAGCGGGTCCTGTCGCCACGCCGGTTTTCGCGACATCGGTGCGGAGCTGCGGCCCGGTGATCTGCTCGTGCTCAACGACACCCGGGTGATCCCGGCGCGGCTGTTCGGCTACAAGGACACGGGCGGTGAGGTGGAGGTGCTCGTCGAGCGGGTGCTGGCCGGCGGCGAGATCCTCGCCCAGGTGCGCGCCAGCAAGCGTCCCCGTGCAGGCACGGACATCCTCTTCGACGAGGGCCGCATCCGCGCCCGCGTCCGGGGTGAGGAGGATGGCTTCCTGCGGCTCAAGTTTCCTGAGGCTCATGGCCTCGAAGCGCTGCTCGAGCGCATCGGGCACATGCCGCTGCCGCCGTACATCCGCCGGGACGACACGGATCATGACCGGAAGCGCTATCAGACCGTGTTCGCGCGGCGGCCAGGAGCTGTCGCCGCGCCGACGGCTGGTCTGCACTTCACGCCCGATCTCTTAAGCGAATTGCAGGCGTCAGGCATCGAGCAGACCTTCGTTACCCTGCATGTCGGTGCCGGCACGTTCCAGCCCATGCGCGTCGACCGCCTCGACAAGCATCGGATGCATCGCGAGCGCTTCGAAGTAGACGCGGAAGCTGCGGCGGCCATCGCTGCCTGTCGCGAGCGGGGCGGGCGTGTCATCGCTGTCGGAACCACCGTTGTCCGGACCCTGGAGTCCGCGGCGATGGGCGCCGGACGGGTGCAGCCTGCGCTCATGGAGACCGACATCTTCATTCATCCCGGCCACCGCTTCCGGGTGGTGGACGCCATGATCACGAACTTTCATTTGCCGGAGTCCACTCTGCTGATGCTGGTGGCCGCCTTCGCCGGGCTCGATCACACCCTGGCGGCCTACGAGCAGGCTGTGGCGGCCCGGTATCGCTTCTTCTCCTACGGTGACGCCATGCTGGTCTGGCCGGATCCCTCGGCATTGGAGCCGCGCTGATGAAGTTCGAAGTGCAGAGCACAGATGGTGCCGCACGGCGTGGACGGCTCACGTTCCGGCGCGGTGAGGTGCAGACACCGGCTTTCATGCCCGTGGGGACCTACGGCACGGTGAAGGGCATGACGCCGGTGGATCTCGAAACCGTGGGCGCCGAGATCGTGCTCGGCAACACGTTCCATCTCATGCTCCGGCCCGGGGCCGAACTCATCGACCGGCTCGGAAATCTGCACGGCTTCATGGGCTGGCAGCGCCCCATCCTCACCGACTCGGGTGGCTTTCAGGTCTGGAGTCTCGGCGAGCTGCGCCGTGTGCGCGAGGAAGGGGTCGAATTCCGTTCGCCCATCGACGGCAGCAAGGTCTTCCTGTCGCCGGAGCGCTCCATGGAGGTGCAGCGCCTGCTCGGCTCCGACATCGTCATGATCTTCGACGAGTGCACACCCTATCCCGCGGCGGAGGACGTCGTGCGCGCCTCTATGGAGCTGTCGCTGCGCTGGGCCGAGCGTTCCCGTCGCGCCCACGGTGACTCGGCCGCTGCGCTGTTCGGCATCGTGCAGGGTGGCATGTCCAGGGATTTGCGGGCGGCCTCCCTGGAAGGCCTCGAGGCCATTGGCTTCGACGGCTACGCCATCGGTGGGCTGTCCGTGGGCGAACCGCAGGCCGAAATGCTGGCGGTGCTGGACGACCTGACGCCGAGGATGCCAGCGGCTGCGCCGCGTTATCTGATGGGGGTCGGCGCGCCCTGGGACATCGTGGAGGCGGTGGCGCGAGGGGTGGACATGTTCGACTGCGTGCTGCCGACGCGGAATGCGCGCAACGGGCACCTGTTCACGTCCCGAGGCGTGATCCGCATCCGTAATGCGCGCTTCCGCGACGATCCGGGGCCCCTGGATCCTGCCTGTGACTGCTACACCTGCAGCCACTTTTCCCGCGCCTACCTGCATCATCTCGATCGCTGCAACGAAATGCTCGGCGCGCACCTGCATACGATGCACAATCTGCACTACTACCTCGGGTTGATGGCTGGTTTGCGTGCCGCCATCGACTCGGGTACATTCCCGGCCTTCGTTTCAGGGCTGTTCAGTGCGTGGGGCATCTCCCATGCGCACCCTGATGCCTCTCCCGGGAGTGATACATGAGCGTCTTCTTCGCCCAGGCCTGGGCGGCCGAAGCGGGCGGCGGTCAGGGCGGTGCCGGTTGGCTCGAGTTCCTGCCGCTCATTCTGCTGTTCGTCATCTTTTACTTCTTCCTCATACGGCCGCAGCTCAAGCGCTCCAAGGAGCACCGGGCGCTGGTGTCCGCGTTGGAGGAGGGCGATGAAGTGGTCACCAGCGGTGGCGTGGTCGGCCAGATCACCAAGGTCGAGGAGGACTTCATCCGCTGCCAGGTGGCGGCTGGAACCGAGATGCGGTTTCAGCGTGCGGCCGTGGTCGCGACGCTGCCGAAGGGCACCCTGAAGAAGCTCGACTCCGGATCAGACTGATGGCACGAGCCCGCGGCAAGTCCCAGGGAGCGGACGCAGCGCCGCCGGGACTGGTCACGCTCGGTGGCGGCCGGTCCCGAGCTGCCGCTGGCAATCTCAACAGCTTCCCCATGTGGCGCTACATGGTGGTGCTGGTGGTGGTGCTGCTCGGTGGACTCTACGCAGCGCCCAACCTGTTTCCCCCTGACTACGCGGTACAGATTTCCGGGCGCGGCGAGCAGGCGCGGGTCCCCGATGATGTGCTGCGTTTGGCGGAGGAGGCGGCCACCGCGGCCGGCTTCCAACCCACCAGCAGCGCCATCGAGAACGGCCAGGCGGTGATCCGGTTTCCGGACAACGAGACCCAGCTCCGGGCCCAGGACTTCATTCGCCAGGCGTTCGTACGCGAAGGGTTCGGTGACGACTACATCATCGCCCTGAATCTGGCCTCGACCACCCCGGCGTGGTTGGAGAACATCGGCGGCACCCGCATGAATTACGGGCTGGACCTCTCCGGTGGTGTCCACTTCCTGCTGGAGGTGGACATGGAGACGGCGGTCCGCGATCGCTTGAACGGATTCGAAGAAGAGGTGCGGACTGTGTTCCGCAACGAGCGCCTGCGTTACCTGCGGCCCATCGAAACCACCCTCGAGCCTCCAGAGATCCGCATCCGCTTCCGGGATGCATCGGACAGGGACGCCGGGCGCGCGGTACTTGTCGATCGGGTTCGGGAGTTCGACCTCTCCGCGGAGACGGTGGACGGTGATCCTGGGCTCGTGATGCGTTTGCGTAGCGACGTGGTCAGCGAGATCGAGGACTACGCGATCTCCCAGAACCTGCATCCCGCTGGTCCCGGA
>REEU01000102.1 GCA_007694905.1 Gammaproteobacteria bacterium
GCGCCGAAGGCGACGCAGCGATTGCGTTGTCCGGGAATCGGGCGTTACGCCAGTGCGAGCGCACGTGCGCGCGGGGCGATGTCCGCCACCTTCCGTGGGCGGCGATCGCTATACTGCCGGCCATGAGTGAGCCTCTGCCAAGCGTCGGCCTCGACGACAGCCTGCGCGCGACGATCCAGGATGCCTATCGGGCCTGGCTTGCCGCGCGTACATTCACCCCTCGGCGCGGGCAACGCCTGATGATCGCCGAGATCGCCCGGACCCTGGCTGATGCCGGAGACGGTCAGCCCCGCGTCTGCGTGGTGGAAGCCGGCACCGGCACCGGCAAGACCGTCGCCTATGGCCTGGCCGCCATTCCGGTGGCCCAGGCCCGGGACCTGAAGCTGGTCATCGCCACCGCCACCGTGGCCCTGCAGGACCAGCTGGTGGACCGGGATCTGCCGGACCTGGCGCGCCATGCCGGGCTCAGTTTCACCTACGCGCTGGCCAAGGGCCGCGGCCGCTATGCCTGTCCGGCACGCCTCGATCGCCATCTGGTAGACGACAGCACCGCATTGCCGGGCGAGCTGTTTGCGGCGGCCATGCCGGTCAACGTCGCCGCCCGCGCCCTGTACCGGGACATGCTCGATGATCTGCGCCGGGGCGCCTGGGACGGCGACCGCGAAGCCTGGCAGCGGGCGGTGGACGATGGCGTGTGGAGCGGGGCAACCATGGACCACCGCGGCTGCACCGGTCCTCGCTGCGGTTTCTTCCGCGAATGCCCCTACTACGAGGCGCGTGAGCGGGTGCAACAGGCTGACGTCATCGTCGCCAATCATGACCTGGTGCTGTCGGATCTTGCGCTGGGTGGCGGCGTCGTACTGCCGGACCCGGCCGCGAGCATCTACGTGTTCGACGAAGGTCACCACCTGGCAGAGAAGGCGCTCGGCCATCTGCGTCGCTTCACCCGGGCCCTGGCCGGTGTGCAGACGTTGGAATCCGTGGACAAACTGCTCGGTACTCTGGCCCAGCGGACCGGTCGCGACCGGACTTTGGTGGACGCCGCGCAGCGGGTTGCCACCACCGGCGATCCGTTGCGGCAGCTCCTACGCAGCATGCTGGAGCAGGCCGAGTCGCTACCGGATCTGTCCCGGCCGGCCGCCCGGGAAGGGGTGCGTCCCACGCACCGTTTCCCGCTCGGGGCCCTGCCCGCCCCCATGGTGGAATTGGCCCGGGAGCTCGCCGGTGGCCATCGCGAAATCGCAGCGGCGCTGGATGCGGTGCTGCAGCGTCTCACCGTCCTCGCCGAGGAGGGTCACGGCGAGCGGGCAGAGCTGCAGACCTGGACCGAGGGGCTGGCCCAGCATGCGGGCCGCATCGAGGGCGCGCTGGCGTTGTGGGAGGATTTCGCAACCCCCGGAGATGCAGTGCAGGCGCGCTGGGTCTCACGGGTGGAGCACGAGCAGAGCTGGGACCTGGAGTTTCAATCGTCACCGCTGCAGGCGGGGGAATCGCTGTCCGCGGCGTTGTGGACCACCTGCCATGGTGCCGTGGTGACTTCGGCGACGCTGGCATCCACGGACGGTTTCCGGCGCTTCGCCGACGGTGCAGGCGTGCCAGAGGACACGCGCTACCTGGTGGCGCCGTCGAGCCTGCCCTATGCCGAAGCTGCAGAGCTGGTGGTTCCTGCCATGACCACGGAGCCGGGGCGGGCAGACGCGCACAACGCCGAAATCGCCTCGATGCTGCCGCAGCTGGTGGATCCTGACGAGGGTACGCTGGTGATCTTCACCTCCTGGCGTCAGCTCTCAGCGGTGACCGGCGCATTGCCGCCGCCGTTCCTGCAGCGAGTGCTGAGTCAGGCGGACCTGCCCAAGGCGCGCATTCTCAAGACCCATCGGGAACGGATTGACGCCGGCCAGGGCAGCGTGATCTTCGGTCTCGCCAGCTTCGCCGAGGGCGTGGACCTCGCTGGCGATCATTGCCGCCATGTCATCATTACGAAGCTGCCGTTCGCAGTGCCGGATGATCCCGTGGAGGCGGCGGTGGCAGAGTGGCTCGAAAGTCAGGGTCGCAATCCGTTTATGGAGATGAGCGTCCCGGATGCGGCCCTGAGGTTGAAGCAGGCCTGTGGCCGGCTGCTGCGTTCGGAGTCGGATACGGGGCGCGTGACGCTGCTCGACCGGCGCATCGTCAGCCGCCGCTACGGCCGTGCCATCCTCGACAGCCTGCCGCCGTTCCGGCGCAGCATCGCACGCTGAGGTCGCTCGTTGGAGCGCCCCAATCTTTGCTGGGGGATCAGTGCGTGAAGCGTTCCGCCAGGGGTTCGTTCGAGAGGTAGGCGCTGATCAGGCCCACCGGAGTGATGTCGAAGTAGATGTTGCGCGTTCGGATGCCGGGTACCGGCGGCGGCCGCAGCTCGCTGCCGGATTTCTCTTCGAGTTCCACCTCAGTTGCGGCGAGGCCGGTGCATTTGAAGCTTTCCGCGGCCACCAGGACGGGCACGCCGGCCTCGCGGGCCGCCAGCGCGATGAGCAGGCTGCCGGCTTTGTTCACCAGACCGCCGTCGGCCAGCACCGAATCGGCGCCGAACAGCACGAGGTCCGCTTCCGCGACGAACAGGCCCGCCTGGGCATCGGTGATGTAGGTCACGGACATGCCGCTGCGGGCGAGGGTCGCTGCCACATTCCAGCCTTCGAGGCCGGGCCGGGATTCGGTGACGATGGCGCTGATGCGTGCATCGCTCATGCGCTCCAGGATGCGCGCCACCGTGGAGCTGCTGGAGTGGACGAGGATGCGGCTGCCTGCAGGAATGCGCTGCTGGGCGGCCCGCACCGTAGCGTCGGTGGCGGCATCAGCCCAGGTGCGTACGTCCCGGGCCTGATCCACTGCGTAGCGGCGCAAGGCATCGACATCACCTTCGAACTCCGCCACACCTTGGCGCCAGCGCGCCACCAGATTGTGGATGGCTGTCATGCTCGGTCGTTGGGCGCCGAGTTCGGCGGCGAAGGCCAGCAGCGCCGCGCGCAGGCTGTCGGTATCAGCGGCCGGTTCCGCCTCGGCAAATGCCATCAGGGCATCGATGGCGACCCGAGCCAGGTGGCTGGCACCGTCTCTGAGATTGTCGCGGACCTGCCGGAGCAGGTCCTGGCGCAGGGAGCCGGTGTCGTCGGACCGATCAGTTCTCACGCTTCGTACCGAAGCTGTCGCGGGCGGCCTTGAACGCATCGACGTCCTCCACCGGCGTGCCGGGCGGTACGGATTCTTCCAGCGGAAAGCGTCCGGTGGCCCACAGCGTCGCAGCCCGAGTCTCGGCCAGTTCCATGAAGCGTTCGTAGAATTCACTAAAAGCTTCGAGTTCCACCGCGCGGATGGCCGTCGCAAGACGTTCCCTTGAGTCGAAGTCCAGCACCTGGTCCTGGAGATCGCGCCACAGGCGCGAGCCGCGGCCGTTGAGATTCTGGTCGCGCTCCAGCAGGCGGGCCAGCAGGCCTTCGCGCTCGCTCTCGAACTGTTCCGGTGTCATCACTGCGAGACGCTCACGAAAGTCGCCTAGAAACGCCGTTGTTGCAGCAGCGACTGTGGCCGGTGCCGCGACCGGGCTTTGCACCACGAAGATCAGCCCGGGTGTATTGACCCGCACCCAGGATCCGGCGAATACCACATAGCCCAGCTGCTGTTCCGTTCGCAGCTGATTGAAGTAGGGCGTGGAGAGGATGTGCCCGAGAAGCCCGAAGCGGGCCCGCTCCTCCCAGCTCTGGTTCTCGCCCTGCACGTAGTGGGCAATGGCGGCATCGTCGTGCTCGACTTCGACACGCCGCTGAACCGGCTCGTTGGTGAGGCGGACCAGGCGAGGCTCCGGACCAACTTCCGGGTCCGTCCCGCCCAGCTTGGTTTTGATGCGGTCGGCGAGCCGGCCGGAACGTTCGGCATCCAGATTGCCGTGCATCAGGGCGAGCACGCCGGGGCCATCGAGGGTGCGTCCGCGCCAGCTGCCGAGGTCCTCGAGCGTGGCGGCTTCGGCCACCGCCAGCAGCGTCGGCAGGTCGTACTCGGGAATCTGCAGCAGGCGTCGCAACTCGCCCATGGCCCGTTCGTAGGGACGCTGCTGCAACTCGTTGCGCAGCTCTCGCTGCAGCTCCCGGCGGTAGTGTTCGAAACGCTCCTGCCGCGGCTCGAGCGTCACCATCGTGTCCAGCACCATGTCCAGCAGCACCTCGAGCTTGTCGTCGAAGCCGCCCAGCGTCAGGCTCATCCCTGTGCGATCGCCCCGCAGGCTGTAGGACAGGCCCGCCAACCGCGCGGGGTAAGCGCGCGTGTTCAGCGCGTCGTCGACAAGGCGTGCGTAGAGGTTGCCGAGCACCCAGGCCTCTGGGCCTTCGGCAGCCGGACTGCGCAGATCGATGCGCAGGGTGGCGCGTGGCGCCCCGAAGCTCGGATCCGTCATGTGCCAGATCTGCATCGGGTCGGCTGCAGTGACGCGTTGCGGAGCGTCGTCCGTCGTCGCGAGCAGATCGAGGCGCTCCGGCACGAAGGGATTCTCTGCCGGCAGGGCCAGGGCCGGGTGCGGGCCTGGGTCGCGCAAACGCGCAAGGGTGTCGCCGGAAAGCGGTGCCAAGCTGTAGCGGACGCCGAAGTAGGGCTCCTCGCGGTCCGTGTCCACCTCCGGTGCGGTGAGCGTGACGAACGCGTTCTGCGGCCTCAGTTCGGCGAGGAAGCTGCCAATGAGCTCCCGGTCGAAGTCGTCCATGGCGAAGTTGGCGCGGACCACATCCTCAGGTGGATACAGCAGCAGATTCTCTGCGAGGCGGCGGACGTACCCGAATGCGGCCCCCTTCTCACGGAAGTCGAAGGCCAGGCGGTTCAGCTGCTGCTGCTCGGAATAGCGGTCGCCGTCGATGCCGTGTTCGCTGACCAGGTCGATGTAGGCGAACGTGGCCGCGGCCACGTCCTGCCAGTGTTCGAGGCCGGATTCGGTGAGGCGTACGCTGACGCTGAACGTGGCGTTGTTGCGTCCGTAATGTCCGGCTCCCGCGCCGAGGCTGTCGATCCAACCCTGTTCCGTGAGCCATGCATGCAGACTGCCTTCGCCTTCATGGCCGATCAGGTTAGCAAGATAATCTCCCGGTGCGACCCGGTAGTGGGGATCCAGCGGCGGCAGGGGGAAGCTGATCTGCAGGCTGCGCAATTCGCGTATGGGCTGGATTTGCAGCAGAACCGGCAGGTCGTCGTCCCGAAACAGCGGCAGGTCCGGTTCGCTTTCGGCCACCTCGCGTTGGGGAACGTCGCTGAACATGTCGCTGGCCCAGCCCGCCAGCGTCGTCACGTCCTCCCGCCCGAGGATCACCAGCCCCATGCGGTCGGCAGAATAGTGACGATCGTAGAATTCCAGCAGCGTTTCGCGGATCGGATCGTCCGGACGATCGGCCAAGGTTTCTAGGCTGCCGATGTTGAAGCGCGCGGCTGGATGCTCGGGGTTCATGGCCCGCTTCTGGGTCATGAACGAGCGCCAGCCGTCCTCACGCATCTGCAGCATGTACTCCGAGTGCACGGCGTTCATCTCCCGCGACACGTAATTCGCATCGAACAGCGGTGCGACGAAGAACTGGGCGAACCGGTCTAAGGCGCCATCGAGCTGGCCGTGGGCGATCTCGAAGAAGTAGTTGGTGTGGTCCTGTGCGGTGTAGGCGTTGTAGCGTCCACCGTGGCGGCTGATGAAGTCGCTGTACTCGTCCGGGGACGGGTACTTTTCAGTGCCGAGGAAGAGCATGTGCTCGAGGAAATGGGCCAAGCCCTCCCGGTTCGGCGGGTCGGCGAGGCTGCCGACGCCGACGCTCAGGGCCGCTGCGGCCTGATCCGTATCCGGATCCGAGATCACCAGCACACGAAGGCCGTTCGGTAGCTCCAGGTAGCGATGCTCACGGGTATCGATCGCCGGCGTGTGGGGTCGCAGCAGATCGGCCGTCGGGTCGGGTGAAGACGACGGTGCGACGCAGGCGGTGACGGACAGGCACAGCAGGACGATCAGCAACCGGAAACACGGGTGCATGCGGGGCACGGGGCAACAACCTCGACGCTGGAACGGGGACTGTGGACTCTACCTGAGCCGCGCTCCTGGTGCACAATTCCTGGCCAATGCGAACAACGGAGCCCGACATGGCATTGAATCCGTCCCTGAATGCTGCCTATGCGGCGGCGCAGGCCTGGCCCAATACCCAAGCTGCGCTGGCGCCGCAGGCTGCCGGCCAGATGGCCGCCCGCCTCGCGGCCGCTGACGACCCGGCGTGGCCTGGACACCTGCCCGCGGACGTTGCAGGCATGCTTGCGGGCCACGGCAGCATGCTGGCCGCATGGATTGCCGCGCGGCATCAAGGTATCCCGTGCCGGATCGGCCTGTCCGGAGGGCAGGGCAGCGGCAAATCGACCCTGGCCGGATTGACGGCGGCACTGCTGCGTCGGGAGTTCGGTCTCAGCACGGTGGTACTGTCCTTGGACGATCTCTATCTGTCGCGTGTGGAGCGGGCGCAGCTTGCCGCCGAAGTGCATCCCCTTTTCGTGACCCGCGGCGTCCCCTGCACCCATGACGTCGCCCTCGGTGAGGCGCTGCTCGCTGATCTGGTTGCAGATTCGGGTCAGGTGGCGCTGCCGCGCTTCGACAAGGCCCAGGACGAGCGACTCCCCAAGTCCGAGTGGCCCCGGGTGGACACCCCGGTGGATGTGCTGCTGTTCGAGGGCTGGTGCGTCGGCGCGGCTGCCGAGCCTGATGCGCAGTTGGAGGCACCAGTGAATGCTCTAGAGCGCGACGAGGATGCGGACGGTCGCTGGCGGCGGGCGGTGAACGCGGCGCTGGCCGGGCCTTACGCCTCCCTGTTCGGGGCCCTCGACGCGCTGGTGTACCTGGCGATCCCGGACTTCGCCGCCGCCGGTCGCTGGCGGGAAGAACAGGAGGCCGAACTGCGCAAACGCGCTGCGGGCGGCATGACGCCTGGCCAGGTCGAACGCTTCGTGGCCCACTACGAACGCCTGACCCGGGCGATGTGCAGGAGCATGCCGCTGCGGTCGGATCTGCTGTTCGAGCTCGACGAGGCGCACAGGGTGGCAGCGGTGAGGCCCGGCGGGGCATCGGGCTCGCGCGGGTTCAGGAGCGATTCAGCGCCTGGGACGCAGCATGCGCCAGGGAAGTTCCGAGTCTGATCGGAGCACCAGACATCTCACGAGGCACCCGGTGCGAGTCCGGGCAGGAAACACTTATGGGTCGGTTCTACCTATCGTCGATGCTGATGATCCTGATCGCTGCGCTGACGCCGGTCGCGACGCTTGCTTCGCCGTGGGAAGTCGAGGAAGGTCAGCGATTGCAGGCGCCGACCACTGAGCTGAATATCGACCAGGCTGCCAACCGCGCTCAGCAGCGCTATGGTGGACAGCTGATCTCTATCCGTCCTGCCGAGCAGGACGGACGTCATGGCTGGCAGGCGACCGTGCTGCTGGACAACGGGCGGGTGAAGACCCTGTTTGTCGAGGCGCGTACCGGGGCTGTCGTGGAACGCCGCCGCCGCAACTGAATCTGGCGGGAGAACCTGATGCGGGTCCTGGTGGTGGAGGATGAAACGGCCCTCTCGCAGCAGCTGCGGGAACGGCTGATGGCGGACGGCATGGTGGTCGACGTGGCCGCGGATGGTCGCGAAGGTCTCTACTACGGCGAAGAATACGAGTATGACGTTGCCGTGGTGGACTTGGGCCTCCCGGAACTGGACGGCGTAACCCTGATTCAGCGCCTGCGCGAGGGCGAGCATCGTTACCCCATTCTCATTCTTACCGCCCGCGACAGCTGGCAGGACAAGGTCGCCGGACTCGAGGCCGGCGCCGACGACTACCTCGCCAAACCCTTCCATTACGAGGAATTGCTGGCCCGGCTGCGGGCCCTGGTGCGGCGGGCTTCAGGCTTCGCGAGCCCCGTCCTGCGTCTTGGCGGGATTGAGCTGGACACCGTGGCCAAAGAGGTCAGGGTGGGCGGCAACCGCATTGACCTCACCGCCTACGAGTACAATCTGCTCGAGTATCTGATGTTGCATCCGAACAAGGTGGTGTCGAAGACCGAACTCACCGAGCACCTCTACGCGCAGGATTTCGAGCGCGACAGCAACGTCATCGAAGTGTTCGTCGGCCGCCTGCGCCGCAAGCTCGATCCGGAAGGTGATCTGCGCCCCATCGCCACCATTCGCGGGCAGGGCTACCGTCTGGCCGTGGAATGAGCGTAACCGGCCCGGTGTCCCTGCGCCTGCGGCTGCTGCTGGCGGCTGCGCTGGTGCTGGTGCTGTTCCTGTCCGGGACCGGGGCGATCCTGGACCGTGCGTTCCGTACCAGCATCGAGGACTCTGCCCGCGAACAGCTGCGGCTGCGAGTGCTGGCTTTGCTTGGCACCGCCGACGTGGTGACAGGTCGCCTGACGCTGCCGGTGCTGCAGGCGGAACCTCGGCTCAATCAACCGGGATCGGGGCTTTATGCCCGGGTGCTCGACGGCCGTGGCCAGGAAGTCTGGGCCTCCCGTAGTCTGGTGGGCCGCAGCGCGCCGCTCGCGGTACCCATGCTGCCGCCCGGCGGATCGAGTTTCGACGCCCTCACCGACGCTGACGGCGCGGCGTTGTATCGATTCAGCCTGGGGGTGGTCTGGGAGGCGCCGGAGGGCGACGCCCACCACGTGTTTGCGGTGGCGATGGCCCAGGCGCCTTTCATGGCCGAGGCCCAGAGCTTCCGGCGAGCCTTGTTCACGGGCTTAGGCGGTGCCGGCCTCGGGCTGTCGCTGGTGCTGCTGGCCGTACTGGCAGCGGCGCTGCGGCCACTGCGGCGCCTAGCTCGGGAAGTGGAACAGGTGGAGCGGGGATCCGCCGAACGTCTGGACGATCGCTGGCCGGCAGAGATTGCCGGTCTGGCGCGGAATCTGAATATGCTGGTGGATCACGAGCGGGCGCGTCAGCAGCGCTACCGCAATACGCTCGATGATCTCGCCCACAGCCTCAAGACCCCACTTGCCATCCTGCGCAATGCGCTGGCCGACGCGCCGGTCGCCGCGCCGCTTGCGCACGAGCAGATCGAGCGCATGCAGACCATCGTCAACCACCATCTGCAGCGGGCCAGCGTCACCCGTAATCCCTTGCGGGCACACCGCACTCCGCTTGCTCGGCCGGTACAGCGGGTTCTTGCGGGGCTCGATCGACTGCACGCTGAAGCGCAGCTCGAGTTGTCTGCGGACGTGGCGGAGACGATCGCGGTGGCCGTGGATGAACGGGACCTTTACGAGATCATCGGTAATCTGGCGGAGAATGCCTGCAAGTACAGTCGCCGTAGCGTCTGCGTGCGCGCCCGCCGCGAGGGCGACACCGTCGCGTTGACCGTCGCGGACGACGGTCCTGGGGTCCCGACGGCGCTGCGGCATGCGGTGATCGACCGCGGGGCCCGGGCGGATACGACCACCAGTGGTCAGGGTATCGGCCTGGCTGTCGTCTCGGAACTCGTGGCCGCCTGGGACGGTGCGCTGGCCATCGACACCGACGACGTTCTGGGCGGCGCAGCGATCACCGTCACGCTGCCCGCCGCCTGACCGGCTCCCGCGATTCCCGCGAGGCCCAGTGGGAGCTGACGTCCGCGCAGCGGGCGTCGCGATCTGCGTCGTGCCTGAATCCGCGGGCAGTCCTCGATCGCAAGGCCGGCCTGCGGCCGACCTTCGCTCCCACTGGCGGATCGCGCGCTTCGAGCCAACAGCCAGAAGCAGCGAGGCCCAGTGGGAGCTGACGTCCGCGCAGCGGGCGTCGCGATCTGCGTCGTGCCTGAATCCGCGGGCAGTCCTCGATCGCAAGGCCGGCCTGCGGCCGACCTTCGCTCCCACTGGCGGATCGCGCGCTTCGAGCCAACAGCCAGAAGCAGCGAGGCCCAGTGGGAGCTGACGTCCGCGCAGCGGGCGTCGCGATCTGCGTCGTGCCTGAATCCGCGGGCAGTCCTCGATCGCAAGGCCGGCCTGCGGCCGACCTTCGCTCCCACTGATGAATCGCGAGGTTCCGGCGTGCCGGATCAGACCTCCGAGTCGGTGAGGGCTTCGAGGTTCAGGAGTTCGCCGTCGAGGGACAGCTGCCAGCGGAGCAGGATGGGCTGGCAGCACACGGCGCAATCCTCCCAGGTCTCGTCGCTGCCCGATCCGGGGTCGAGCAGGGTACCGAAGGCCTCACCGCAGTAGGGGCAGTCGACGACCACGTCGTCGATCACGGAGTCTCGTCCAGAGCCTGCATGATGGCGTTGCGTGCCCGCTCACGTAGCGCTGCATCGCCTGCGGCGGCCGTGATTCCGGCCAGCGCCGCTGCCACGGGATCGGCCGCGTTCTCGCCACGCAGCCCGGACTCCAGACGCTTCACCTGTCGCTCCATGCGCAGCTCGGCATCCTCGTCAGGGCAGTCGATGCCGAGGGCAAGTTCGAGATCGACGACTGCGGCCCGTGCCACGTTGACATCCGCGGATGCCGGTTCCGCAGTGGCGAGGGCCTGTTCCGCATCCAGCAGAGCCTGCCGCCGCGCGCTGTCCTGCGCCAGCGCAGCCGCATCCTTGCGGATGCCTTCGAATTGCCGCCGCAGGCCATCGAGGCGTTTGCCCACACCTGGGTTGCTCGGTGCTTCCTTGTCCAGTCCCTGCAGTCGCTGTCCGGCTTCCCGGAGCGCCGCTGCGTCGATGCCATCACGAGTACGCAGTGGACGCTGTCTGTGTTCGCGGCAGTCGGCCTCGAGTGCCGCGATGACAGCGGCCACCTCGGCGAAGCTTGACTCGAACGCCGCGTTGGCCGCGTTCGCCTGCTCGTCCAGGATGGCGAACAGGGTGTCGCAGGCAGCGCGAAAGGCGTCCCAGAGTTTGCGGTCCGCGCTGCGCGGGGTGATGTCTACCCGTTTCCAGGCAGCCTGCAGGCGACGGGCTGCCGCCGCACTGCCCGCGTCCGGTGCCGCCGCCAGGGCTTCGGCGTCGCGGACCAGCGCTTCCTTGGTCTCGATGTTTGCCTGCCAGCGCGCCTCCAGCCGCTCGCGCAGCTTTCGAGTCAGGGCGTGATAGCGTCGGCCCAGCCCGCGCTCGCGGGGATCCACGTCAGCGTACTGGCGCCACTCCCGTCGCGCCTGCTGATAGATCCGCTCGACCGCGCGCCAGTCGGGTGCAATCCAGTGATAGCCATCGAGAAAGGCCGCGAGTTCGTCACAGATCCGGCGCCGGTTTTCCGCATTGAAGCGATGCCGCTCCGCCTGAGCCTCGAAGAAACTCCGCGCGGGGGCGAACGCCGATTCGGCGGCCGCATTGAAGCGCTTGACCAGTGCCAGACCCTCCTCGTCGCGGGCCGGACCAAGTTCATTCCACTGGCTGCGCAGCTGCTTGACCCGGGCCGCGCGGGGCTCCGGCGTGAGATCGCTCTCCGCGGCCAGTGCCTCCATGGCATCGCAGAGCTCCCGCCGCTTGGGCGTGGTGGCGAACTGCTGCCAGTCCGCCAGTTCATCGAGGCGGGCGAGGACGCCATCGGCACGCTGCCGCAGTCGGTCGTTTGTCTTGGCGGGCAGATCGTCCAGCAGGGTTTCGAGCTCGCCGCGCATGGCGCGGGCCTGCCGCATGCGACCCTGCTCAATGGCGCGTTCCAGCCGGGCCACATTGCGTCGCACCTGCTCGGCCTTGTTGCGCTGCTTGCGTGTCCGCTCGTTAAGCCGTGCAGCGAGCGCCTCCCGGGTCGCCTGCAGGGCGCGCACGGGAGCAGGGGCGGGGCACGGCTCGGGCCAGTCGATGGCTGCCAGCGCCTCCCGGCAGGTGGCGAGTTGCTGCTCGACGGTCTCTGCCGTGGGGTCCTCGGTCAGCTCGGGTGGAGGCGGCACCGTGTGCAGGCGATCGAGTGCGGCGAGCACGCGACTGAGGGTGTTTTGGGCTGCCGAGTGCCGGCGCGCCAGTTCGGGTGGTGGCTCGAGGGTCTGGCGGATGTCCTCCCAGCGACCCTGCTCGAGCGCGAGGGCGGTGTGCCACGGATTGCGTTCCGATGCCGGATCCGGATGCGTCTCGATCTGCGCGCAGATCTGGGCCAGAAGGCGTTCCACTGCGCTGACTGCGGTCGCCTGCTCGGCTGCAGCTTCGCGTCGGGCGCGCTCGGCTGCGGCTTCTGCCTCGAGCCGGTCCTGCTCGGCTGTAAGCCGATCGCGCAGTGTCTGCGCCATGGCGGCGAAGCTGGCAACGGCCTCCGGGGCGGCGGGCAGAGTCTGCCCAAAACGTGCCATGGGCTCGGCCAGGGCCTCACGCTCGCGGCACAGGGCGTGCTGCTGCTCCTCGAGCCAGCGCAGCCGTTCCGCCAGACGCGGTTCGTCCTCGACGCGAACGAGATGGCGCAACTCTTCGGCCAGTGCCGTCAGGCGCTGATCGATCTCCGCGCTGCGCTGTCGAGTATGACGCAGTACGTCGAGTCGATCCCGCATCAAGCGGGCCACCGCCTTGTCCTTGTCCCGACACGCCTTCTCCACCCGGCGGAGGGTGGCTTCCCCTGCCAGGCGATCAGCGGCGGCGTGGCGCACAGGTGCCAGGGGATGGTGGCAGGCGATGTCGGCCAGCAGATCATCGCCAGTGAAGCGTTCGAGGAGCGGTTGCCAGTGCTCGCTGCGGGTCACCGCATCGAGGAGCTGGCGTCGGCGGGCGAGGGCGTCGTTCAACGCGATCAGGGTGAAGGGATCGACCCCGGCATCGAACAGCTGCGCGAGGCGTTTCCGCGCCGGGCCGGCCAGTTCGGGCTCGTCCATGCACGCCAGCAGCCGTTCCGGGTCATCCATCTGCGCGATGGCTGCCCGGCGCTGAGCCGGCCCCCGATCCGTTGTCTCCGGAGCCTCGGTCCGCTTCGAACCGAGGCGATCAAGCAGCCTGCGGATCATTCAGAGTGCGGCATGTGAGCCGTCGCACAGGGGCGCGTTTCCGGTGCGCTTGCAGCCGCAGAAGTACAGAGTTTTGTCCGCATCGGCGGTGAAGGGCACGGGTTCGAACTCGGTCCCCTTATGGGAGCCGTCGCAGAACGGCTGTTTGGCGCTGCGCCCGCAGGCACACCAGAAATATTTCCTGCCTGCCGTGACGTCCACGGGGAACGGGGTCGTGCTGGCGATGATGGGTTCGCTCATGCGTGATGCCTCCTGTTGATTTCAGCCGTAGTCCCGGTCGTTCCACCAGGGGTAGAACGACGGCATGTCCTGGCTTGGCCGACCCGGAAACTGCGGCGGACGTTTCTCCAGAAAGGAGGTGACACCCTCTTTCGCGTCCGCGGTGCGGCCGAGCGCGTAAATGGCCCGGGAGTCCACCTTGTGGGCCTCCATGGGATGGTCCGCACCGAGCAGGCGCCACATCATCTGCCTGGTCAACGCCACGGATACGGCCGAGGTGTTCTCGGCGATCTCCCGGGCGATCTCCCGGGCCCGCGGCAGCAGCTGATCCGGCGGCAGCACCTCCTTGACCAGACCGCCGGCGAGGGCCTCGGAAGCGGGGAAAACGCGACCGGAGTACGTCCACTCCAGGGCCTGACTGATGCCCACGACCCGCGGCAGGAACCAACTGGAGCAGGCCTCGGGAACGATGCCGCGGCGGGCAAACACGAAGCCGAAGCGAGCGTTCTCCGAAGCGATGCGGATGTCCATGGGCAACTGCATGGTCACGCCGACGCCTACGGCCGGACCGTTCACGGCGGCAATGACGGGTTTGACGCACTCGAAGATGCGCAGCGTCAGCAGACCGCCGCCGTCGCGCGGAGCGGCGCCTGCGCTGGCGCCGGGACGGTCATCCCGCTCTTCGTAGTTGAAGGTGTCACCACCCTTCTCGAGGTCGGCACCTGCGCAGAAGCCGCGGCCTTCGCCGGTGACGATGATGGCGCGCACGGCGTCGTCCGCATCGGCTGCATCGAAAGCCTGGATCATCTCGGTCATCATCGTGCCGTTGAAGGCATTCAGACGCTCAGGCCGGTTCAGGGTGAGTGTGAGGATGCCGTCGTCGACTTCGTAGCGAATGGTTTCGAACGCCATGAGTGCTCCTAAAGGGTCTGAATTCCGGCCGGTATCTTGCCCGGATCGGGATTCGTCTGCCATGGGCGTCGCCCCGGCAATCTCGGGGAGGCTCTGAATCGGGTTTGACCCCCACAGCTGCGGCGCACCGAGATCAGAGCCTCCCTTGCCCCTCCCCGGACCCGCGCATATCATTCGCCGGCTGCATGGGAGAGCGCCATCATGGAACTGAAACTGCGCGAGGACGACCTCGCCTTTCAACAGGACGTACGCGAGTTTCTCGATCGCCACTGGCCCGAGGACGTGCGTGAGGCACGCCGCAATACCGGTCGCTTCGAGGAATCCAAGGGCGAATCGCCGGAGGTCCGGCGCTTTTTCGATGCTCTGAACGAGCGGGGCTGGGCGGTACCGAACTGGCCGCAGGACTGGGGCGGCACGGACTGGACGCCCACCCAGAAGTACATCTGGGACAAGGAAACAGCCCGCGCCGAGTGCCCGCAGCTCTCGGCGTTCGGCGCCCGCATGCTGGCTCCGGTGCTCTACACCTGGGGCTCCGACCAGCAGAAAGAGCAGTTCCTGCCGGCGATTCGCGAGCAGAAAATGATCTGGTGCCAGGGCTATTCCGAGCCCGGCGCCGGGTCCGACCTCGCCGGGCTCTCTACCCGGGCGGTGCGTGATGGCGACGACTACGTGGTCAACGGCACCAAGATCTGGACCTCCGGTGCCCATGTCGCGGACTGGATGTTCTGTCTCGTACGCACGTCCACCGAGGGCAAGAAGCAGGAAGGCATCAGTTTCCTGCTCATCGACATGACGAGCCCCGGCATCACCGTCAATCCCATTCACCTGCTCGGCGGCATCCACTCGGTGAACGAGGTGGAGTTGAAGGACGTCCGGGTTCCGGCGAAGAACCTGGTGGGTGAGGAGAACAAGGGCTGGACCTACGCCAAGGGTCTGCTGACTCACGAGCGCACCGGTATCGCAGGTGTCGCCCGCAGTGAGATGACCCTGGCGCGACTGAAGAAGGTTGCGACTGAGACCAGCGTCGATGGCGGCAGCCTCTGGGACGATGCGGACTTCCGTCGGCGGGTGACCGAACTCGAGATCGATCTCGAGGCACTGGCCATGACGGAGCTCCGGGTCCTGTCGCAGGTGGAGCAGGGCGGTGCGCCGGGTCCGGAGTCCTCCATTCTGAAGATCCGCGGCACCGAGATCAGCCAGACTCTGCAGGTCATGCAGATCGAGGCCTTCGGCTATTACGGCATGCCTTATCCCGATCAGACGCTCATCGACAATGAAGGCCCCATCGGCGAGCCGTTCGCTCTCGCGGCCATGCAGGCCATGCTCTACGGACGTGCTTCAACCATCTTCGGCGGATCCAACGAGATCCAGAAGAACATCATCTCCAAGGCGGTGCTTGGGCTCTGACGGCCCATCCCCCAAACGGCAAGAGGAAGATTCATGGATTTCTCGCTCTCCGATGAGCAGTCCCTGCTCAAGGACTCCGTCGAACGCTTCATCCAGAACGACTATGACTTTGACAAACGGCGCAAGGTCATGGCCGAGGAGGACGGCTTCAGCCGCAAGAACTGGCAGCAGTTCGCGGAACTCGGCTGGCTCGCCATTCCCTTCTCCGAGGAGGATGGCGGCTTCGGCGGGGGTGCCATCGAGCTGATGCTCATCATGGAGCAGATCGGCCGCGGTCTCGTGGTGGAACCCTATCTGCCGACGGTGGTGCTTGCGGGCGGTGTTCTGCGCCGTGCCGGCTCCAGCGGCCAGAAGGAGCAGTACCTGGCCAGCATCATAGACGGCAGCAAGCTCGGTGCCTTCGCCTTTGCTGAGCCCCAGGGCCGCTTCAACCTTGCGGATCTCACCACCACGGCCAAGGCCGAGGGTGAAGGCTTCACCCTGAACGGCCACAAGTGCGTGGTCCTCAATGGTCCTTCCGCTGACTTCTTCGTGGTCTCGGCGCGCACCGCGGGTGATCAGCGCGATGCGAAAGGCATCAGCCTGTTCCTGGTGGATGCCGACGCCAAGGGCCTGTCCCGGCGGGATTATCCGACTGTGGATGGCCTGCGTGGTTCCGAGGTGATGCTCGAGAACGTCAAGGTGGGCAAGGATGCGCTGATCGGTGACAAGGATGCTGCGCTGCCGCTGATCGAGGCGGCGATCGACGATGCCACCCTGGCGGTTGGATGCGAAGCGGTAGGCGGCATGGAGGTGCTGTACAAGGCCACCGTCGAGTACTCCAAGCAACGGGTGCAGTTCGGTCAGCCCATCGGCAAATTCCAAGTGCTGCAGCATCGCATGGTCGACATGTTCATGGAGTACGAGCAGTCCAAATCACTGATGTACATGGCTGCCATGCGCCTCGACGAGGGCTATAACGACGCCGCCAAGAGAGCGGTGTCCGGCTTCAAGGTCCAGGTCGGTAAATCCGGCCGCTTCGTGGGTCAGCAGGCGGTACAGCTGCACGGCGGCATGGGCATGACCGAAGAGCTGTCCGTCGGCCATTACTTCAAGCGCCTGACCATGATCGACACGCTGTTCGGCAACGTGGACTTTCACCTCAAGCGCTACGGCAGCTTCGAGTGATGCTGTCCCTGTGACTGCGCATCCATGAGGTCTCCACGGTGAGCAGCATTCCCGACTGGTTCTGGTCCGCGGTGGAAGCGCCTCGGGAAGCGGGCCAAGTGGAAGTGGACGAATGTGACGTCCACTTCCTCGCCTGGGGTGAGCGGGGCCAACCGGGCCTGCTGCTGGTCCACGGCATGAATGCCCACGCCCACTGGTGGGACTTCATCGCGCCCCAGCTGGCTGATCGCTACCGTATTGCCGCTGTCGATCTCACCGGCATGGGCGACTCGGATTATCGTCACGAGTACGACGCCGACACCTGGGCCGATGAGCTGGCGGCGGTGGCTGACGCTGCGGGTCTTGGCAACGACAGCGTCATCGTCGGCCACAGTTTCGGCGGTCGCATCGGCCTGCACGCGGCGGTCCGACACGCGGACCGCTTCGGTGGCCTGATCATGGCGGATGCGGGCATTCGCGACCCGGACGACGACAGCGGCGAGCGCCCACCCATGGGCGGCCGTCCGGTGCTGTATCCGGACGCGGAGACCGCGCGTAATCGTTTCCGGTTGCAGCCGCCTCAGGACTGCGCCAATGGCTTTCTGCTCGAGTACATCGCCCGCCAGTCGGTGATGGCCATCGACGACGGTTTCGCTTTCAAGTTCGACACCGACCTGTTTACCAGCATGAGCGGCGTGTCCCGCGAGGATGCGGAGGCGGACTTCCGTGCGCTCGCGCTGCCGTTCGGGCTCATCTATGGCGCTGAGAGCAGGCTGTTTTCAGGGCGGACTCTGGAGTACATGCGCAGCCTGCGCGGTGAGCCCTTTCCTGCGGTTGCCCTGGCCGATGCCCAGCACCACCTGTTCCTCGATCAGCCCCTCGCGTTCATCGCCGAACTCGCCGCCATGCTTGAGGCCCTGCGCGGCTGATTCGCCCACTTGCCGTCGGGACGCCGCCGTGGTGATGATTAGCCCGTGTCCCGAGCTTCGGATCAGGGACACCGGGCTGGTCTCATCGGAGGCGGGGCATGGGCAAACTGGATCTCGACGACGATACCGACTTGAACGAAGCAGACGACACGGCCTGGGAGGATGAGGACGCCGAGGCCTACGACGAGGAGGATGTGGACCCTGACGCGCTCATCGACGTTGACGATGAGGACTGGGTCGACGACCAGGAAGATTGGGATTTGGAACGGCGCTGGCGCGACGGCGACGACGCTACGGACTGGGGCTGAACGGGGAGAAGTGATATGCAATTGGGATTGAGCGCGGACGAAGTCCTCTGCACGACGCGGGCAGTGCGCAAGCGACTCGACCTCGAGCGGGACGTGGAGCAGTCCGTGCTCGACGAGTGCCTGCAGCTGGCGCTGCAGGCACCGTCCGGATCCAACAGTCAGCGCTGGCACTTCGTGTTCGTGAAGGATGCCGACAAACGGGCGCAGATCGCTGCCTGGTACAAGGCAGCCTTCGACGCTTACGCGAACAGTCCCCAGTCGCCCCGCAATCTGCACGGCGACGATCCCAAGATGGCCGCGACCCAGGAGCGGGTGCTGAGTTCAGCGGACTATCTGTCGGCCAACATGCACAAGGTGCCGGTCTTCCTGATCCCCTGCATCGAGGGCCGCCTGGAGACCATGGGCGCGGGCAACCAGGGCATGCTCGCCGGCGCATACGGCTCCATCCTGCCTGCGGTCTGGAGCTTCATGCTCGCTGCCCGCGAGCGTGGGCTCGGGACCTGCTGGACCACCTTGCATCTGTCCCGTGAGCAGGACACCGCGGAACTCCTGGGCATTCCTTATGAACAGGTCACGCAGGTGGCGCTGATTCCCGTGGCCTACACCATCGGTACCGACTTCAAGCCGGCGCCGCGCAAGCCCATGGATGACGTTCGCCACATCGATGCCTGGTGAGGCCTGACCCGGTCGTTACCTGCCGAGGGACCCGGCTTCCGCAACGTAGCGCCTGGCGGTGGCCACCTCCTGCGGCAACACGAACCACCGCAGGGCTTCATGGGCCGGTGCCAGCGTGAGTTCGTGACTGGGCAACTCCCGATCTTCCCGGCGCAGTTCATGCTCGGCCAGCGCCAGAAGTTCAACCAGGTCCGGGCCGGCAGCGGTGTGTGTTGCCCCGGGCGCAAAGTCGCGCCAGCGTAACGCAGAGATGGGGTCCCGGCGGCTGCGATGTCGCCCCTGGTAGCGCCATACCCCATGCTGCGCGCTGTACGCGTAGCAGGGCAGGAGCCGCCAGCCGTGCTCCGCCACCAGCTCCAGCGCCCGCAGCAGATACTCGAGTTCGTCGTCGTCGATGAAGTAGTTGAAGCTGAGCCGCACCCAGCCGGGGCGCATCAGGCCGTCTCCCGACGTGACCGCCGCTTGCAGCTGCCGGCTGTAGTCGAGATCGAGCCCCAGCAGGCTGTGGGCATAGGGACCGGCACAGGAGCAACCGCCCCGCGCCTGGATCCCGAACAGATCGTTCAGTAGCGAGACCACGAAACCATAGTGCAGATCGCGCTCGCCATGGCGAAACCGCAACGAGAAAATCGGCAGGCGAGCTGCGGTCAGGCTGCCCAGGATTTCGATGTTCGGGCAGGCCCGCAGACGTGTCATCACCCGTGCAGCCATGGCCGATTCGCGGCGACCAATGACGTCGGTGCCGACTTCCTGCTGTAGCGCGAAGACGAGGCCCGCGCGAATGGATTCGACGATCGCCGGCGTGCCACCTTCTTCGCGACGCTCGATGTCCCCGCTGTAGACGTGGTCTTCCGGGGTGACGTAGGTCACGGTCCCGCCGCCGACCACAGCGGGAACATGGCTGCGGAACAGGTCGCTCTTGGCCACCAGGATGCCCGGCGTGCCCGGACCGCCGACGAACTTGTGCGGCGACAGGAAGACCGCATCGAGCGGCTCGGACGCGTTCATGTCGATGGGGAGATACGGACCTGCTGCTGCATAGTCCCAGCACGCCAGTGCGCCATGGCGCTTGAGCAGTGCGGTGACGGCAGCGACATCGCTCTTGATGCCGGTGACATTGGAGGCCGCGGAGAAACTGCCGATCAACAGGCGCCGGTGTCGATGGCGGCGAAGCGCGGCGGTCAGGGCATCCAGACAGATGCCGCCGGCCTGATCCAGCGGTATGACCTCGACGTCAGCGCTGCTTTCCCGCCAGGGCAATTCGTTGGAATGATGTTCGAACGGGCCGATGAAGACGACCGGACGGTCCGCCTCTGTGCGCTCGCGCGGCGGCGGGCAGCGGTCATCCCGTGCCACGGGCACCCGCAATCCGAGAATATCGATCAGCTTGTTGATTGCGGCCGTCGCCCCCGAGCCGCAGAAGATCACTTTGTCCCGGGCGTCGCCGTTCACGGCCCTGCGTACCATCTCCCGTGCGGATTCCCGCAACTCGGTGGTGTGCGCACCCGTGAACGATGCATCCGTGTGGGTATTGGCGTAGTAGGGCAGCACCTGCTCGCGAATGTAGTCCTCGATGAAATCGAGGCTGCGCCCGGAGGCGGTGTAGTCGGCGTAGATCAGCGGCTTCTGCCCGAACGGGGTGGTGATGGGCTTGCCATGACCGATGACACCTTGGCGAATCCTTGTGATCAGAGTATCCATGCTGGCAGCGCTCGCCGCGGTCGGGTGAGGCTTAAGGTAGCGTGGACGAGATGGCACATTGTGCCTTTTTGTGCTCGATTCAGACCTGAAAACGAAACATTTATTCTACAAAAATAATAAAATCGAAATTTTGTCTCGTGCAGGAAGGGCCGTGCCGTGGATTCGATGGACAGAAAGTTGCTGCGACTGTTGCAGGCAGACGCATCGTTGTCGGTGGCCGAACTGGCCGAGCGGGTGGGCGCATCGAAGTCGGCCTGCTGGCGGCGGATCCAGAAACTGGAGGGCAGCGGCGTCATCTGCCAACGGGTGACCCTGCTGGATCCTGCCCGGGTGGGCCTCGGTCTCACGGTGTTCATCACCCTTCGTACCAGCCAGCACAATGAAACCTGGGCGCGTCAGTTCCGCGAACTGGTCCATGACATGGAGGGGATCCTGGAGGTCTACCGGCTGGGCGGCCAGCTGGACTATCTGATCAAGGCCGTGGTTGCGGACATGCCGGACTACGATCGGCTCTATCAGCAGTTGATCAGCGCGGATTTCTCCGACGTGTCCGCGAGCTTCGTCATGGAGGAGATCAAGGCGACGACCCAGTTACCGCTGTGACGCTGGAGCATGTCGGGCAGCAGCCCCTCAGGCCAGCCGCCAGGTCAGTGACTCGCCGGCCATGAAAGGCACGATCGCCTCGTCCAGGTAAGGATAGGCGGACGGCAACTCCCAGGTCTCGCGGCGCAGCACGATGCGGTCGCGATTGCGCGGAAGGCCATAGAAATCCGGACCGTGGTGACTGGCGAACCCCTCGAGCCGGTCGAGCCGGCCTGCCATCTCGAAGACCTGTGCATACAGTTCGATGGCTGCTGGTGCAGTGAATGCACCGGCACAGCCGCAGGCGTTCTCCTTGGCAGAGCGCGCGTGGGGCGCGCTGTCGGTGCCAAGAAAAAACCGGGGATTGCCGGATATGGCGGCTGTCAGTAATGCCTGCCGGTGCCTTTCGCGCTTCAGCACCGGCAGACAGTAATTGTGGGGTCGCATTCCGCCGACCAGCATGTGGTTGCGGTTGAGCAGTAGATGGTGCGCCGTAATGGTGGCGGCGATCCCGGCGGGCGCTGCCTCGATGAACTGCACCGCATCCGCGGTCGTGATGTGCTCGAAGATCACCTTCAGTTCGGGGAATCGCCTCCTCAGTGGTTCCAGTACCTCGTCGATGAATACGGCCTCTCGGTCGAAGATGTCGACGTGGTCATGGGTCACCTCCCCATGCAGCAGCAGCGGCATCCCTTGCCGCTCCATTTCCGCCAGCGCGGCATCGCAGCGCACCAGATCGGTCACACCGGACGCGGAGTTGGTGGTGGCGCCGGCGGGGTAGTACTTGACCCCGGCCACATGCCCGCTGTCCCGGGCGCGAACGATTTCCTCGGGTGGCGTGTTGTCGGTGAGGTACAGCGTCATCAACGGCTCGAAGGTCGCTCCCTCAGGCAGCGCCGCCAGCAGCCGTTCGCGATACCTGAGGGCCTGTGCCGTGGTCACGACCGGGGGAACCAGATTCGGCATGATGATCGCGCGCCCGAACTGTCGCGCGGTGAACGGCAGCACCGCGCGCATGGCGTCGCCGTCGCGGACGTGCAGGTGCCAGTCATCCGGGCGGGTGAGTTCGATTCTGTCCATGTTTCGGGCCACCTCGACCGTGGGGGAGCATAAGCGTTGCACTTGGATCGCCATCATGCCGGGTCCCCGAGCGCAGCGACATCACGTCGGCTCGCGTCACGACGTTCGCCACCTCGATGCCGGGTGAGGCGCCGGGTGACGACCGTCTGAACTCCAGCCGACGCGATCAGTACTTGACGGTGCGGCCGTACGGACGGGTCTGGCTCGGATCCACCGCCTGGCCCGCGGCCACCGCCGCCAGCGCATTGTGCACGCAGGGCGTTGCGCCGGGAATGTCCTGCGGATTCGAGGTCGGCTTGTCGTCGATGCCGCCCATGCAGACCAGCATGTGTGCTGCAGTTGCAGTTGGCATCCAGCGTCGCCCAGCGCCTGCAGCGCAACACGGACACCGAACGCCGCGTGCGGCCGGAACTCAAGACCATCGCGATCGTGACCCTCGACGATACGCCCGACCTGCTCGCGGTGGTGGATGGTCTGGTGGACGATCTTGCGGCTCCGGGCGATGCCCTGGCGCTGCGCCTGGAAACGCTGGCCGCTTGCTGGTGTTCCGGGCGCGGCCCGCGGTTTCGCCCACCTCGGCGTGTTCAAGGCCATGGCCGAGCTTGGCGTTGCCGTGGATTGGGTGGGTGGGACCAGCATGGGGCCATCATGGCCGCGAGTATCGCGCTAGACCTGCCGGTGGACATCATGCAGGACAAGCTGGTCCGGGAGCTCATCGCGGTGGACGTCACGTCCCGCCGCCAGACTGACGTCGCCTTTGACGAGGTGCCGTCACCCTCGGCCATTCTCCGTGGTTGCGTACTGCCGTCCGGGCGTTGCTACCGTCTCCCCGGTGCTGCCACCATGATCCTCAAGGCCACCGAACTCGGCACTCGCAGGCGGGTGATGGAGCTTGCCGCGCGTGCTGATCTGTTGCTGCAACCACCGGTGCATGGCTTCGGCATGCTGCAGGCCAATCAGTTCAACCAGGTCGTGGATGCCGACTACGTCTATGCCCGCGAGCATATCGCGGCCTGGCTGGAAAAGCGCAAGCGGCGGTGACCCCCTGAACTTCCATCCCGTGGTCGCCTTCGGTAGGCTAAACATCGGGTAGGGCAGCTCGGCGTCACGGGCTGCCACGGAGCGCGTCTTGGGGACGCCGCTCGCGTCTCACCCATTTCAGTTCAAGTTCGCAGCAGATCTACGGCGGCCCCGAGGCAGGCCGCAGCGCGCATATGAAATTGCGCCGGCGACGGACGAGGACAGGACCATTCGCACGGAAAAGCTGCTCAAGGCGGGCATCTGGCTTGCCACTGCACCGCTTCCGAAGAGCACCCGCAAACGGCTGCGTCTGAAGGGCCGCAGCGGTATCGAGCTGGCGCGCTGCAGGCGGGCCGACGCGGTGATCCTCTCGCGGGCGAAGAGCGGCAGGACCTGGCTGCGGGCGATGATCTCAGCCTGCTATCACGAGCGCTACGGCCTGCCCGAGAACCTGTTGCTCGAGTTCGACAATCTCCATCGCCTCGATCGGCGGGTCCCGAAGATCTCATTTGCCCACGGCCATGCCCTGACCACCGCGCTCGAGGCACCCGGACATGAACTCTGGCAGTCGGACAAGCCGTTGGTTTTTCTGGCCCGGAACCCTTGTGACGTGGCCGTGTCGGAGTATTTCCAGTCCACCCGCCGGGCGAGCGCCTACAAGCGCGAGATGTGGGGCGTCGATGAGGCAACGACCATGTTCGATTTCGTCATGGGCGGCCCGGCCGGGCTGCCGGTGATCGTCGACTACATGAACATCGTCGCCAAGCGGGTGGAACAGATGCCCGCGGCGATCACGGTGCGCTATGAGGACATGCTTGCCGAGCCTGAACGCGAACTCGCGCGCGTCGTTGCCCACATCGATTCGGCGTTCGATCCGGATCAGATCAGGCGCGCAGTCGAACAGTGCCGCTTCGATGCCATGAAGCAGCGGGAGAAGGACAACTTCTACCACAACTCCCGCCTTGCCGCGCGCGACCCGGATGACCCGGATTCCTACAAGGTCCGGCGCGCGAAGGTGGGCGGCTACCGTGATTACTTCGACGACGCTCAGGTCCAGGGGATGGAGCGCTACATGACGGACAACCTCGATTCGCGCCTTGGATACAGCGTTGGGAGTGACTGAGACCTCTCCATGAAATTCAACCGAACGCTGATCCTTCCGTGCGAGACGCGGGTACGTGAATTCGATGCCAAGCTGCTGCTTGCCTGCCACGCCGTCGAGCGTGGCTGGCGTGTCTTCGTCGGCTACAAGCGCAGCCTCGACTTCCACGCGCCGCGGATCCCCAAGGGCATCTACGTCGGCAAGAGCCTGACTTATCGCAACGCCCGCTTCTACGGCATTGTCCGCGACCTCGGCCACCGCCTCGTGGCCTGGGACGAGGAGGGTCTGGTCTACGCCAATCCCGATCTCTACCGCCTCACCAAGGTCGGCGATGTCACCCTCAACATGCCGGAGCTGCTGCTGGCATGGGGTGAGGAAAACGCTGCTGCCTGGAGCGGGCATCCTGGGTTCAACGGTTCCGAGCTTGCGATTACGGGCAACCCTCGTAGCGACCTGCTGCGCCCGGAGTTGCGCGGCTATTTCACCGCAGAGGCCGAGGCGCTGCGCGCTGAATACGGTGATTTCCTGCTGATCAACACCAATTTCTCGCGCTTGAACCATTTCATCGACCAGCAGAATCGGCAGCAGCGTCTGCTGCGCGACGGGGGTGCTGCGGTGACCACGGCAGGTGACCCGCGGATCGGACTTGCGGCCCACAAGGCTCAGCTGTTCGAGCACTTCCAGCGCATGCTGCCGGAGCTGTCGCGGCGCTTTCCGGAGGTGCCGATCGTGCTGCGCCCACATCCCTCGGAGAACGCCGCAACGTGGGAACGCATCGCTGCCGACCTCGACAACGTGCGGGTGGTGCATCGTGGCAACGTCGTCGCCTGGCTGCAGGCCGCCAGGTCCACCGTTCACAACGGCTGCACCACCGCGGTCGAGAGCTTCCTCCTTGACCGGCCAGCCATCGCCTACCGGCCGGTGGTTTCAGACAGCTTCGATTTCGAGCTGCCGAATTCGCTGAGCGTGCAGGCTTTTGATCTTAAGAGCCTGTTCAAGGCGGTGGATGCGGCGATGGCCGGGACGCGCTGTGCATTCGAGGCCCTGATTGCCGAGCGCCGGGACTACGTCCGCCGGCACATCGTCTCCGTCGACGGGCCCACGGCCTGCGAGCGCATCCTCGACACCTTGGAGCCGTTGGCGGCGACATCCGGACCCACCGTTTCGCTGCCCAGGCGGGCAGGAGCCATGACCCGGGCCCGGGCGCGCCATGCGGCTCGCCTGGCGCTGGAACTGCTGCCTGTCAGCAAGCAGCACCCGAGATACCGCAGCCGCATCTTCCCGGAGGTGGGGGCCGCCGAGGTGGAAGCTGCGGTGGGACGTTTCGGCGCGCTGCTCGGACGCTTCGACGGGATTCGCGTCCGGCGTGTCGCCGAAAGTGCATTCGAGCTCTCCCGAGAGGAGGCCGTGCACAGATGAGATCGGTGAAGATCCTCGGTGCCGGCTCCATCGGCAATCATCTCGCCCACGGCTGCCGCGAGCGCGGCTGGGCGGTGACGATGGTCGACCGCGATCCGGCAGCGCTGGAGCGGACCCGGGAGTCGATCTATCCGAGCCGTTACGGTGCCTTCGATCCAGGGATCCGGCTGTCTGAGCCGTCGGCCGTGGCTGCGGAGGAGTTTGATCTGGTGATCCTCGGGACTCCACCGGACACCCACCTGCCCCTTGCCCTCGAAGTGCTCTCCACCCGTCCGCCCCGGGTTCTGCTGATCGAGAAGCCCCTGTGCCCGCCCGGGCGCCGCGGCTGCGCCGAGCTTCTGGCTCGCGCCGAAGCGGCCGGTACCCGTGTGCTGGTCGGCTACAATCACCGCCTGACCCGGCACACCCGGATTGCCGAGCAGTGGCTTGCCGAAGGCGGTCTCGGGGAGATCACCACGCTGCGTGCGCAGTTCCGGGAACACTGGGGCGGCATCTTCGCTGCCCATCCCTGGCTCGCCGGCCCGGCAGAGACCTACCTGGGTTTCACGGAACGCGGCGGCGGTGCACTCGGCGAGCACAGCCATGCCATCAACATCTTTCAGCACTTTGCCCGGCTCGCCGGGCTTGGGCGCATCACACAGCTCAGCGCCGCTCTCGACGAAGTGACGGCCGACGGCGCGGCCTATGACCGGATTGCCCAGCTCTCGGTGGTGACCGAATCCGGCCACCTCGGCCTCATCGCGCAGGACGTGGTCACCCGTCCGGCAGAGAAATGGCTGCGTCTGCAGGGCAGCGAAGGTTTTCTGGAGTGGCAGGTCAACGCGACGCCCGGCTGCGATCGGGTGCTCGAGCAACGTGAGGACGGCTTCATGCGCGAGGAGAGTGTGGCCAAGAGCCGCCCCGACGACTTCCGCGGCGAGATCGCCCACCTTGAAGCGTTGCTGGAGGATCCGAAGTTGGACTCGCCCCTCGACCTGACGGTTGGGCTCGAGACCATGGCGGTGATCGACGCGGCCCTCGAAGCCTCACGCGGCGGGCACTCGGTGCGCGTCGACTACGCGCTGGCGAGCTGAGTGCGACGATGATCGGAGGACGACGCATCCTGGCGGTGATCCCGGCGCGCGGTGGCAGTAAGGGGATTGCGCTGAAGAATCTGCAGCCGGTCGCAGGCAAGACGCTGGTGACGCGTGCCGCCGAGTTCGCCGCGTCACTTCCGTGGGTCGACCGTGCGGTGGTCTCCACGGATCATCTGCTGATCCGGCAGGCGGCAATCGATGCCGGGGTGGAGGCTCCGTTCATGCGTCCGCCGGAGCTGTCGGGTGATCGGATCGGCGATGTGGAGGTCTTGAGCCACGCGCTTCTCGCCACCGAGGCCGATGACGGCAGCCGCTACGACATCGTTCTGATGCTGCAGCCCACCTCGCCGCTGCGCGATGCGGCGGCCGTGCGCGCGACCGCCGAGCGGCTGGTGGCAGAGGAACTCGACGCCGTCTGGACGGTCAGTCCTACCGACAGCAAGGCTCACCCCTTGAAGCAGCTCGTCATCGACGAGCAGGGGCAGCTCGGTTACTACGATCCCGCGGGTGCGGCAATCGTCGCCCGGCAGCAGCTCGAGCCGGTTTATCACCGCAATGGCGTCGCCTACGCAGTGACCCGGCAAACACTGCTCGAGGCGGGAAGCCTGCTCGGCGAGCGGGCCGCTGCGGTGGTGGTGGATTCGCCCCAGGTCAGCATCGACACCATGGAAGATCTCGAGCGCGCTGCCGGCCTGCTGCAGGCTGCAGCCGGAGAGGATGATCATGCGGCGCCACGGGTCCGGCCGCGCCGACTGGTGGTGGACATCGACGGGGTGATCGCAGCCGCGCGCTCTGATCTCGACTACGCCACGGCGGCCCCGATAACGGAGAACATCCGCCGGATCAACGCGCTCCACGATGCCGGTTGCGAGATCGTGCTGTTTACCGCGCGCGGCTCGGTCAGCGGCGAGGACTGGTCGGCTCGCACCGCTGCACAGATGCAGACCTGGGGAGTGCGCTACCATGAGCTCCGCTTCGGCAAGCCGGCTGCGGACTTCTACATCGATGATCGGATGATCAGCCTGCCCCAGGTGATGGTCCTGTGCGGTCTGGCCGAGCCCGAACCCTGAATGGACTGACTCCCAACGGTGACAGCAATGCCTCCGTCAACAGACCGCGACATCTTCGAAGACCTGCACATTTTCGAGATGGCCAACAACCACCAGGGCAGCGTCGCCCATGGCCTGCGCATCGTCGAACAGGCGGCCCGCCTGGCCCGGAAGCATCGGATCCGGGCGGCGGTCAAGCTGCAGTTCCGCGAGCTCGACAGCTTCATTCACCCGAAAGCGCGCGGTCGCGACGACATCAAGCACATTCCGCGCTTCGAGAGCACGCGGCTTGCGGAAAGCGAATTCCGGCAGCTCGTCGAGGCCATCCGGCAGGCGGGACTGCTGGCCGTCGT
>REEU01000130.1 GCA_007694905.1 Gammaproteobacteria bacterium
CCCCCCCCCCCACGCCGATGCGCCTGACCAGGGCGCATGAGTACAGCCAAGGCCAGCAGACAGTGCCGCCGGTTGCGCTCAAGTCTCGACCGCAAAGGCCTCGACGACGTGGGCAACGCGCGCTTCCGGTAATTCCCGGCGTCGGTCGGCGACGCGTGACTCGATGGCGCGCAAACGCGGCCGCAGACCTCGGCCACTGGCCACTTGAATCGCAAGTCCCGGCCGCGCGTTGAGTTCGAGCAACTGGGCGCCTTTCGACCGGTCCAGGACCAGGTCCGCACCCAGGTAACCTAGACCGGTGGGTTCGTAGCAACGCGCCGCGAGCAGCAGCATGCTGTGCCAATCCGGAATCTGAATGCGATCGAGGACCTGACCGGTGTCTGGGTGTTCCCGAATCGGTCGCGCGTACTGAACCGCGCGGATGGCGGCACCCGTCGCCAGATCCAGACCCACACCCACGGCACCCTGATGCAGATTGGCCTTGCCGTCGCTGGCGTGGGTGGCCAGTCGCAGCATGGCCATCACCGGGTATCCCTGGAACACCACGATGCGGATATCCGGAACACCTTCATGGGAGAGTCCCGTGAACGCGGGATCGAACTCGATCAGTTCCTCGATGATCACCGCATCCGGCTGCCCGCCCAGAGAATAGAGACCCGCCAGGGCATTGCTCACATGACGTTGGAGCTGCTCGATGCCGACACGGACGCCCGAGGCCTTGACGAACTGATCGCCCTCCCGGCGCTCGATCACCAGGATGCCTTTGCCGCCGGACCCCTTGGCGGGCTTGATGCAGAAGCCACTTTGCGCCGCGAGCCTGGACTCGATGCCGCGCACTTCGAACTGGTGCCGGACGACATGCAGCAGCGCGGGCGTGGCGAGCCCCTCTGCCTCCAGGATGCGCTTGGTCTTCAGCTTGTCGTCCACCAGCGGAAAGGCACGACGAGGGTTGTAGCGCGCCACGAAGTCGCGGTTTCTGGCATTGATTCCGAGGACGCCCAGCCGATACAGCGCCTGGGGTGAAATCCAGTTCACCGGTCAAGCTCCCGCATGTCACGGAAACGCCGCAGTTCCGTGAGCCGATAGCCGCTGTAACTGCCGATCACCAGGATGCCCGCCAGCAGCACCAGATTCAGCTCGGGGAAATTGAAGCTCAGGTGCTGCACGATGCGCAGCTCCATCACCAGATAGGCGAGTGCCGCCACCAGCAGGCTGCCCCCGCCCTGCACCAGCACCTCCCCGGGACCCTCCTCTTCCCACAGGATGGACATCCGCTCGATGGTCCAGGCGATGATGACCATGGGGAAGAACGTGATGGTGAGACCGGTACTGTAGCCCAGCCGGTAGCCGAGGATGCTGAGCAGTGAGATCAGCAGGATCACGATCACCACCAGCGTCGCGATCCGCGCCACCAGCAGCAGATTCAGATAGGAGAGGTAGCTGCGCAACAGCAGACCGAAGGCCACCACCGAAATGAAACTGACCAGCCCGAGTACCAGTGAGGTCTGCACGAAGGCCAGTGCAATCAGCACCGGCATGAACGTCCCCGACGTGGACACCCCGACCACGATGCGCATGAACGCCACCACCAGCGCACCGATGGGCAGCAGGAACAGCAGCTTGAACAGTCCCTGCTCCTCGATGGGCAGGGCCGAGATGCCGAAGGCCGCCAGCACGCCATCCCCGAACTGGGCCTGGGAAAGCTGCAGCGCCGGCACGCTCTGGCGCAGCATGGAGAAGCTGACCTGAGACCGGCCACCCCCTTCCACATCCAGCAGTGAAGCACCGCCGCGCTGCCACAGCAGCATGTCCTCAGGCAGGCCTTGCCTGCCGCTGACGGGATCGAATACCCGCCACTGGCCAGCCACGGGAATCTCGATCAGGGGCGTCAGCGGTCGTCGCCGGCGGGCGTCCTCGAGCTCCAGTCCCTGGGCCACCCGCGCCGCCACACCAGCCAGGTTGAGCAGATGCACGAGCAGCTCTGCACGGCCGAGATCCGTCGCCCGCAGCAGCGCCGCATTCTGGTCCATGTCCGGATTCGCCAGCAGGCGGATCAGCTCCCGCGTGAGACTCTCCGGGGTACTGGATCGGGCCACGGCAGCACCAATCAGCTCGCTCGCAGCCGTGGCGGCGGGCTCCTCGAAGAAGTAGGCCCGCGGCTGCGGGTCGCCGACCGCTGGCGCCGGCAGGCGGTCATCCTGGACGATGAATTGCGCCGTATAGTAGAGCCGCTGCGGCCCGCTGGCTTCGCGCCGCGTCCATTCGCCGCGCCGATCACCGCCCACATCGACGATGGCGAAACCATAGCCCGGCGAAGCTGCCTGCTCGGTGAACAGGCGGAATCCGGGCAGATCCTCAGGAAGATCCAGACTGATTCGTACCGGTCCGCCCGTGGCCACGAAATCGACCCGTGCCTCGACCAGCCAGACGGGCTGCGCCACGCCCGGCAGGAACGGAATCTCCATCTGCACGTGCCGCAGCCAGGCGATGCCTCCACCCAGCGCCAGCAAGGCCGAAACGAGGAGCCAGAAGGCGACCCGTGCGCCGGTCAAGAATCCGCCCCGTTGTTCGGGTCACGCTCCTCGCGCGGCGGCAGCGGTGCGGCATCACGCTTGCTGACGTCTACTACCATCAGGTCACGCAGAATGTTGCGGCCAATCAGCACCGGGAACTCCAGATTACTCCTGTTCGAAAGGGTGAATTCCGCAGTCTGGGTGTTATCGCCAAGCGTGACCCGCATTTCCACCACCGGCCGCCGCTCAGGCTCGTCCGCAGTCGCCTGCAGGATCCGCACACGGCGTGAACGCGGCCGCTCGAGGACCAACGGTTCACCGCTTTCCGGATCCAGTACAGTGAAACGCACCCACCTGTCACCGTCGCGCTCGAAAGAACCTATATCGCGAGCGTCCAACGAGGATGTGCTGGCGCCGGTATCGATTCGGGCCCGGAGCACGAGATCGAGATTCTCGAAACGGACATTCTCGACGTCTCCGACCACCAGCTTTTCCAGCGCCGGCCGCGCCAGTGTTTCACCGGCTGTGGGATCAGGACACTCCCGCGCCAGCTCGGTCTGGACCACCGCCATGTGCAGGGCAAGGTCATCGAGACGCTGCAGCACGGCGGCACCATTGTCACGATCGACGCTTTTCCGGATGGCGGCCAGCTCCGCCGCCTGCGCATCGATGCGCTTTGCTTGGGCGTGCTGCAGCGCGATGCACTCGTCGAGACGGGACAAATCAGCCTCGTCGATAAGCAGATTGGCGTGCTGGCAGCCGGTGCCGATGAGCAGTACGGCAGCGATCAGCAATTTGTGGGCCACGAACACAATCCTCTGGAATGGGGGCAGGCGGGCGAGTCTAGCTCGCATCCACCATTGATTCACGGCCGCTGGTCACGCGCAGGACCGTCTTCTCAAGCTCCACCGAGAACAGGCCGAGCAGGCAGAAACTCATGATGCGCAACCATATGACACCGTCCAGCGCGACGGTTCCGAACAGCCGCTGCGACGGCGTCAGGAGTAGCGCCAGGCCGAGCACCACCGCAGCGAAGACCGTGAGCGCCTGTCCGCCGTTGGTGGGCAGGATGAACAGAATGGTCTTGGTGAGGTCGTCGTAGACGGTCCGGCACTCATCAGCGGTCCCGGCGCCGAGTCCGTCGTCGCCGGTATCGAGGCGCGCCTACACCTGCGGCAGCTCCAGACCATGCCATGGCGTCCCTTCCACAGCCTCGCTGGACGCGTCGGTCAAGGCACACTCCCGATTTACTCATGTCATGGGCAATTCAACGTACCATCACGCGCCTGTAACATAAGTGACGTCTACTGGCCGCCGCCCGAACAGCCCCCTGGTGTCGCGAACTTCGGGTTCAGGACATCAGGTAAGTTGGAGACCCCATGAGCGGCAATCGCATCCTGCTGGTGGAAGACGAGGCCGACATTCGAGAGATGCTGTCCTTTTCGCTGGAACGGGCTGGATACAGTGTCATCGAATGCGCCGACGCAGAAGAGGCCATCCGCCGGCTGGAGGGTCCGCTGCCGGAACTGGTGGTGATCGACTGGATGTTGCCCGGCATGAGCGGACTCGATCTCGCTCGCAGACTGCGGCAGGATCCACTGACTGCGGAGCTTCCGCTGATCATGCTCACGGCCCGGAGTGAGGAGACGGACAAGCTGCGCAGCTACGAGTCGGGCATCGACGATTACGTGACCAAACCGTTCTCGCCGCGCGAGCTCATCGCTCGTATCAAGGCCATCCTCCGCCGCAGCGGTGCACCGGAGGCCGGCCAGATCCAGTACGGCAAGCTGGTCCTGGATATCCAGAGCCATCGCCTCGCTATCGATGGTGAGCCGACCCACATCGGCCCCACCGAATTCCGGCTGCTCGAGTTCCTCATGCGTCATCCGGAACGCGCGTTCGATCGCGAGCATCTGCTCGATCGCGTCTGGGGGCGTTCGGTGTACGTCGAGGAGCGCACCGTGGACGTCCACATTCTGCGCCTGCGCAAGATCCTGCAACCCCACGGCCTCGCTGACTGGGTGGAGACGGTACGGGGCGTCGGTTACCGGTTCTCGCCGAAAGTGGAAGCCACCCAGTCCGAGGCGCCATGAGGGGTTGGGCCGCCGAGGCCGCGTGGTTCACCATCGCGCTCCTCACCGGACTCGTCCTGGGCAGCCTGTTCGACTGGTTCACCATGGGCCTGCTGCTGGGCATCGCTCCCTGGCTCGCTTGGCGCGTCCGTGACCTCAGGCGCTTCGATGCCTGGCTGAACCACTCCCTCGGCCGGCCGCCGCCCATGTACGGGGTCCCGGAAGATCTTGCCTACCGCCTGTGGCGCCTGCGTCGCGAATCCCGTAACCGCATGCAGCGGCTGACCCGGGCACTGCGCGAACTGCAGCAGGCCACCGAAGCCCTGCCCGACGCCGCCGTGCTGCTCGAGGGCCAGGACAGCATCGCCTGGTTCAACCGTGCTGGCGCGGATCTGCTCGGACTGGAGCAGCGCGACCTCGGACGCGCCCTGTCCGGGCTGATGCGCAGCCCGGAACTGGTGGCTGTGCTGCATCACGCGGAACTCGAAGGCGCCATCGAGATGCCGTCTCCCCTGGCAGACGGGCGCACGCTGGACGTGCGTGTCATCGTGCTCACCAACGCACGCCGCCTCCTGCTGGCCCGTGACGTGACCCAGGTGGCGAAGCTCCGGACCGTAAGGCAGGACTTCATCGCCAACGTCTCCCACGAACTGCGGACGCCGCTGACGGTCATCCTCGGTTACCTCGAAGCGCTCGAGGACGATACGGAAGCCGACGTCCTGCGTTCCACCCTGCAACGCATGCAGCGTCCCGCCACACGCATGAAGACCCTGGTGGAGGACCTGTTACTGCTGTCGAGACTGGACAGCACCAGCCCGACGGGTTCGGACACCGGCAGTGAGGTGAACGTGCCCGCGCTGCTGCGGCGCATAACAACGGAGGCCGGCGCGCTGGTCACCGACAACCACCGCATCGAACTCGAGATCGATCTTGAGCTCCGGCTGGTCGGCGTCGAACGGGAACTGCAAAGCGCGCTCTCGAATCTGATCGTCAATGCGATCCGCTACAGCCCCGACGGAGGCGTCATTGGGATCCGCTGGTGTCAGGACGGCGACGAAGCCCGCTTTGCGGTCAGCGACCAGGGCATCGGCGTCGCCGAGGAGCACGTCCCCCGCCTGACGGAACGGTTTTACCGGGTCGATGTTGGACGTTCCCGCGACGCCGGAGGCACCGGCCTCGGCCTTGCCATCGTCAAGCACGTGCTCCGTCGCCATGACAGCGAACTCCAAGTGGTCAGCCGGCCCGGCCAGGGCTCCACGTTCAGCTGCAACTTTCCGGCTGCGCGGGTGCGTCGCAAACCCCTGCCGCCGCCCAAATGAGTCAGTAACACCGTTTTGGACCGCTCGATCCTCTGAGCAGTCGGCACGCCGGGGCGCTAAACTGTCGAGCCATCATCCAGCTGCGCGGCGAAGCATCCATGCGAGATCACATTTCGGCCCAGTACGACTCGGAGCTCGCTTCCATTCGCGCCCATCTGGTGGAGATGGCGGGATTCGTCGAGCGCCAGCTCGAGCTTGCAGGCAAGGCCATGCTGCACCAGGACTCCGAGCCTGCCGATGAAGTGATCGCCGCAGACGCCGAAGTAAATCGCCTCGAGGTGGTGATCGACGACCTCTGCAGTCACATCATCGTCAGACGCCAGCCGACGGCAAGCGACCTCCGTTTCATCCTGGTGACGCTGAAGGCCATCACCGATCTCGAGCGTATCGGCGACGAGTGCACGCGCATCGCGAAGATGAGCATCGACCTCGCCAGCCGGGAGCGTCTCGAGGAACAGTTTCCGGAGCTCGAGGACATCAGCCGCACGGTCGGGAGCATGCTTCGGGACGCATTGCACGCGTACTTCAGGGTGGACACGGAATCCGCCGCGGAGGTGATTGCTCGCGACAAGGGGGTCGACCGCAGCTACAAGGCGGTGGTGGCGCGGCTCGTTACGAAGATGGAGCAGGACTCGGACGGCCTGCGCTCGCTACTCGATCTCGTGTGGTGCGCCCGTTCCCTCGAGCGCATCGGCGATCACGCCAAGAACATTGCCGAGTACGTGATCTATCTCGGTCATGGCCAGGACATCCGCCACCAGCCACTGGAAACCAAGCAGCGCGAAGCCCTCGGCGAAACCCACGAGTCCTGATCCGCTCTCCCTGCCGCAACGCAAGAGTCTTGCGAGACTCAGTGGGAGCGAACGTCGGCTGAAAGCCGGCGTTGCGATCGAGGACTGCCGCCGCGTTCGGGCGTGACGCAGATCGCGACGCCCGCTTCGCGGACGTCAGCTCCCACCGATGCAACGCCCGGTCCTCGCTTTATGCCAGTGGGAGCAAAACTCGGCCCGAAGGGTCGGCGTTGCGATCGAGGACTGCCGCCGCGTTCGGGCGTGACGCAGATCGCGACGCCCGCTTCGCGGACGTCAGCTCCCACCGATGCAACGCCCGGTCCTCGCTTTATGCCAGTGGGAGCAAAACTCGGCCCGAAGGGTCGGCGTTGCGATCGAGGACTGCCGCCGCGTTCGGGCGTGACGCAGATCGCGACGCCCGCTTCGCGGACGTCAGCTCCCACCGATGCAACGCCCGGTCCTCGCTTTATGCCAGTGGGAGCAAAAGTCGGCCCGAAGGGTCGGCTTTGCGATCGGAGCTCAGGTGTCGTGGCGATCTCGGGCCTTGCGGGCGGCGGCCGCGACGTCCTCGAGGGACGCATGCCGGACGTCCTCGCCGCCAAGCAGATAAATCAGATATTCGCAGATGTTGCAGGCGTGATCCCCGATGCGTTCCAACGCCCGCGCCGCCCACACCAGATCCAGCGCATTGGCCGGGTTTTCCGCCAGGCTCGGCAGGCTGGCCTTGATCAGCGCCTTGTAGTCAGCGTCGATTTCGGCGTCGAGACGACACACTGCGAGCGCCCGCTGGGCATCGAGGGCGGCGAGCGAGGTCAGCGTATCGTCGACCATGCCCTGAACCCGCGCGCCGAGCTCCCGCAGCCCCTCCGCCTGGGGCGGTATACCCTGACCGTTCTCGGACCGCCGGACGGCCATCCGCGCCATCTTCTGGGCTTCGTCCCCCATCCGCTCGAAGTCGGTGATGGTCTTGATCACCGAGATGACCAGACGCAGATCGGTGGCTGCAGGCTGACGCCGAGCCAGAATACCCTGGGCTTCGTCATCGATACTGCGCTCGAGCTCGTCGATCCGATCATCTGCCGCGTCGAGTTCCCTGCCGCGCGCGCCGTCGCCAGCGAGGACCGCCGCCAGACTGCCGGCAAGCTGATCGCGGGCCAGCTGGCCCATTTCCAACACGGCATTGCGAACCTGCTCGAGCTCCTCGTTGTACTGTCTGGAGATGTGCTGATCCAGGTGAAGCTTGTCCATCGCAGCGCGTCCTCGAACGGTCCAGGGAATCAGCCGTAACGGCCGGTGATGTAATCTTCTGTGGCCTGCTGCTTGGGATTGGTGAAGATGGTCACCGTGTCGTCGTACTCCACCAGCTCACCGAGATAGAGATAAGCTGTGAAATCCGACACCCGTGCCGCCTGCTGCATGTTGTGGGTGACGATCACGATGGTGAACTCCTCCTTCAGTTCGAAGATCAGCTCTTCGATCTTCGCTGTGGAGATCGGGTCCAGCGCCGACGCCGGCTCGTCGAGCAGGATCACTTCCGGCTCGATGGCGATGGCCCGCGCGATCACGAGGCGCTGCTGCTGACCACCGGACAAGCTGAAGGCGTTGGCGTCGAGCCGATCCTTGACCTCGTCCCACAGCGCCGCCCGGCGCAGGGATTTCTCCACCACCTCGTCGAGCACCCGGCGATCTTTCACGCCCTGAATGCGCAGACCGTAGGCCACGTTCTCGTAAATGGTCTTGGGAAACGGGTTCGGCTTCTGGAACACCATGCCCACCTTGCGGCGCAGTTCGGCCACGTCGATGGCCGGGGCATAGATGTTCTGGCCGTCGAGGCGGATTTCACCCTCGATGCGGCAGGTGTCGATGAGATCGTTCATGCGGTTGCAGCAGCGCAGCAGCGTGGACTTACCGCAGCCTGATGGGCCGATGAAGGCGGTCACACGTTTTTCGGGAATGGTCAGGCTGATGTTCTTCAGCGCCTGCGCGCTGCCGTAGAACAGGTTCAGCTTGTCCACCTCGATGCACGGCTGCTGGCGGCTGAGCTTCAGGCGCTCGCCGCCGGATTCCGGCAGCGCGCCGCGGCTCATGCCGCGAGTGATGGGTTCGTTGCGTTCCGTCATGGTCTCGATCCGTCAGCAGGGCCTCGTGGAGGCAAGGGCGCCGTTTACTCCGGTAATGCCCGCTCCTCAATCACTCTCGCTCTTGTACTTTTCCCGCAGGTGATTGCGGATGGTGATGGCCGTCAGGTTGAGCACGATGATGATCAGCACCAGGATCAGGGCGGTGGCGTACACCAGCGGCCGTCCCGCCTCCACGTTCGGGCTCTGAAAGCCCACGTCGAAAATGTGGAAGCCCAAGTGCATGAACGCCCGGTCCAGATGCAGGTAGGGGAAGTTGCCGTCCACGGGCAGACTCGGCGCCAGCTTCACCACGCCCACCAGCATCAGTGGTGCGACCTCACCCGCGGCACGCGCCACCGCCAGAATCAGGCCGGTCATCATGCCCGGAGCTGCCAGCGGCACCACGGTGCGCCACAGGGTCTCCGCCTTGGTGGCGCCCAGTGCCAGGGAGCCTTCACGAATCGAACTGGGGATCCGCGCCAGACCTTCCTCGGTGGAGACGATGACCACCGGCAGCGTCAGGAGCGCCAGCGTCAGTGACGCCCAGATGATGGCCGAACTGCCGAAGGTGGGTGAAGGCAGAGCTTCCGCATAGAACGTCTGGTCGATGGTGCCACCGAGGAAGTAGACGAAGAATCCAAGGCCGAAGACCCCGAAGACGATGGAAGGCACCCCCGCAAGGTTGTTCACCGAGATGCGGATGGTGCGCACCAGCGGGCCCTGCTTGGCGTACTCACGTAGATAGATGGCGGCGAGCACACCGAACGGCGTCACCACCACCGACATGATCAGCACCATGAGCACGGTTCCGAAGATGGCCGGCAGAATGCCACCTTCCGTATTCGCCTCCCTGGGAAAGCCGGAGACGAACTTCCAGAACTCGCCGCCATAGTGGGCGAGCTTCGCACCGAAGGACATGTCGTTGGGCCACCAGGCATGGACGATGTCCGCAAGGCCGATGTTGATCATGCGGCCTTCCATGGTTTCGACGGTGATCGCGAAACGCCCGACCTCATCGCGCAAACCCCGCCGCTGGGCCTCGAGTTCCTCGTACTCGTCCTCGAGCAGCATCTGCTCGGCCTCGAGTTCCGCCTCGATCTGGGCGCGGGTCGAAGGATCGAGATCCACGGTCAATTCCAGGCCCCGCTGCCGCAGGCGCAGCCGCTCCATGCGGAAGTTCACGTTGCCGATGTCGAAGCGCTCGATGCGACCGATCTGCTCCACCAGGGCACCGGTCTCCCGGAGCTTCTCCTCGAACTGGGCCCGCGCCTCCGGGCCCTGCGCTACGGCGATGCCGTCCACCAGGTAGCTGCGCACGAAGCCGAAGAAGTCACCCCACTGCAAACGCTCGATCTGCACCACTTCTGTGGGATAGCGCCACTCGCCCATGCCGTCTTCGAGGTACCAGACGAAGTCGCGGCCGGTGACATCGCGATTGCCCTGCTTGATCAGGTGTCGGCTGACCAGCGTCTGGCCTTCCGGCACATCGAAACCCGCCTCGCGCATCGCTTGAGCCGTCATGGTCTCGGAGCGGTTGACCTCACCAATGATGCGGACGGGTTCGGCCCCGGGCGTTGCCACGTAGTCGAACTCGACCACGGCGGCCGGCCAGAAGTGGGCCAGTCCACGCACAGCGATCAACAGGATCAGACCAATGACCATGACCATACTGATGGCCACGGCCCCGCCGCTGAGCCAGACCCATGGCGTGCCCTGACCGAACCAGGCCTTGAGACCCGGGTTGTCACGGGACGTCGTTGTCAGTTGTCTGCGTGCCACTTACGACCCCCCGCTCAGAGCGAGCTGTAGCGCTTGCGCAGCCGGTCACGAACCAGCTCCGCCGCGGTATTGAGAGCAAACGTCAAAACGAACAGCACCAGAGCCGCGAGGAAGAGGATGCGGAAGTGCGTGCCCCCCACTGCCGCCTCCGGCATTTCCACCGCAATGTTCGCTGACAGCGTGCGCATGCCCTCGAAGATGTTGAAGTTCATGACCGGACTGTTACCGGTGGCCATGAGCACGATCATGGTTTCACCCACCGCACGGCCGAAGCCGATCATGACTGCGGAAAAGATCCCGGGACTGGCCGTGAGCAGCACCACCTTGGTCACCGTCTGCCAGGGCGTTGCCCCCAACGCCAGGGAACCTTGGGTGAGGTGCTTCGGGACGTTGAACACCGCGTCTTCAGTGATGGAGTAGATGGTCGGGATCACCGCGAAGCCCATGGCCACGCCCACCACCAGGGCGTTGCGCTGGTCGTAGGTGATGCCGACGTCGGTCAGCCACTGACGCATGTCACCGTCGAAGAACCACAATTCGATCCAGGGGCTCAAGGTGACGCAGAACCAGCCCGTGAACAGAACCACCGGGATCAGCACGGCACTTTCCCAGCCGGCAGGCACGATCTGCCGCACGAAAGGCGCCAGCACCGTGGTCCAGACGTAGGCCGTGATCAGCATGAACAGCGGCATCAGCAGCAGCAGACTGAACACCGATGGCAGGTGCCCTTCCACGAACGGAGCCAGCCAGAGGCCCGCCAGGAAACCCAGGATGACCGTTGGCAACGCCTCCATCACTTCGATGGAGGGCTTCACCAGCCCACGCATCTTCGGCGACATGAAGTAGGCGCTGTAGATGGCACCGGCAATGGCCAGAGGCATGGCGAACAACATGGCGTAGAAGGCTGCCTTCAGGGTACCGAGCGTCAGCGGTGCGAGACTGAACTTCGGCTCGAATTCGTCCGTGGCCGAGGAGCTCTGCCAGACGAATTCGGGCTGCGAGCGGCCCTCGTACCAGACCCGGGCCCAGAGCGCGCGGATGGACACTTCAGGGTGCGGGTTACGCACGTCGAGATGATAAAAGCCCTCGTTGTCGTCCACCGCGATCAGGACATTGGCCCGCGCCCCGAAGCCGATCACGGCCAGCGACCGGTCCCCAACCTGCTCACGAGTCAGGGTCCGGGCCGAGGTCGAGTAGTGGATCTGCACCAGCCCTGAAGCGTCGGCCGTCGCGAAGCCCTTGCGGATGTATTCCGGCATCACCTGAGTCACGGCGGCGCGGTGGCGCGTGAAATCGCGGACGAAGGTGATCTGATTCACGTTGTCTTCATCGCGGACCAGCATGTACTGGGACACGCTGCCATCCGACCCGCCGACGATGATGGATACGGTCCCGAGCAGATAATCCAACGCCGTGACCTCGGCGCCGTCGCCGCGAACCACACGCTTGCTGTGCACCAGGGCGGCCCGCTCCGGCCGGCGGATGTCGAAGTAGTGCAGAAAGCCGCGATCATCGCCCACCAGCATGTGAGAACCGGTGATGTCGAGCAGGATGCGGGTGGCCTGCGCGTCCTGAGGCAGGCGCGGCAGTTCATGCACCACGCGGCGGACGGTGACTTCCCCGGTCATGAACGAGGTGCGCTCCTCGAAGCGGACCAGGCGCATGTCACCGTCCTCGAGCGCCGCTGCGATCGACACCCCGCCCGAGCCCCGCTGCAGACCGATGGCCTTGATCCCGCGGCCAGTCGTGTCGATGATCGTCAGCAGGTCGTCTCCGTCCATCACCGGAAAGACCACATCGGGGCGGTACTGGCGTCCGGTCGGGGAGAAGCGTTCGTTGTAGCGGTGCTGCGCCACCAGAGCACGACCATCGTCGAGCCCGTAAGCCACGATTTCCGTCCGCGGTTCGGCGAACGTGAAGGATGTGACGTTCGCATCCGCCGGTAACGGCAGATCCACTTCATGGGTAATGGTCCCGGATTCCGGGAGGAAGAAGACCGCGCGGCGATCCGTGGTGTAGCGAACCGCCAGATCCCGGTGTCGGTTCACGGTCACATAGCGAGTCTCGGTATCCACGCCGCCCGGCGCCGGATACGAGCTCTCCACCGCGACGCTGGCCGGTCGCAGCATCGGCAGCACTTCGCTGAACAGATAGATGAAGATCAGGGCCAGGGCGATGATCACGCCGACACCGAACGCGCCTACGGAATAGCGCGCAAAGTGATCTTTGACTCCCCGCCAGCGGCGCAATTTGCGCCGTGCCTCGCCGTCCGGGAGAAAGCCGCCGGAGGATCCTGCTTCGCTGCGGGCGGTGTCGTTCATGGAATCCCTCAATGAAGCTTCGCGTGCCGGCTGAAATCGCGCGCAAGCCTAGGCGTGGATTGTGAAAATTTCATGACACACATGGGGCAACACGACGCTGCGCCTGACTCTCCATCCGAGACAGTTCGCACTCCCCCATGTACACCGGAGAAACGGGGCGGGTGCGACATGCACCCGCCCCGGTCGGACCTCAGTTGATACCGAGCTTGGCGCGCTCGCGTGCGGCCACGGCCTCAGGCAGCGGAATGAAGCCGTCACGGACGGTCACCTGCTGACCCTGCTTGTTCAGCACCAGGCGCAGGAACTCACGCACACGGGGCGCCATGGGCCGCTCCGGGTGCTTATTGACGTAGAGGTAAAGGAAACGGGCCAGCGGATAGTCGCCGCTGGACGCGTTCTCGGCATTCGGCTCGAAGAAGCCGTTGCCTTCCGCATCACGGCGCAGCGGAATGGCGCGGACGCCAGCCGTCTCGAAGCCGATACCGGAGTAGCCAATGCCGTTCAGGGACTCGGTGACACCCTGGACAACCGAAGCGGAACCGGGCTGCTCGTTGATGGCATTCTTGAAGTCACCATCGCACAGGGCGTGCTGGCGGAAGTAGCCGTAGGTACCGGACACGGCGTTACGGCTGTAGAGCGTGATGTCCCGGTTGGCCCAGGCGCCGGTCATGCCGAGCTGACCCCAACGGGTAATGTCGTTCGGGTGACCACAGCGACGGGTGCTGGAGAACACCGCGTCCACCTGCGGAATGGTCATGCCCTCGATGGGGTTGTCGCGATTGACGAACACCGCCAGGACGTCGATGGCCACCGGCACCATCGTGGGCGGGTAACCAAAGCGCTCCTCGAATGCCGCCGATTCGCTGTCGCGCATGGTGCGGCTCATGGGGCCGAAGTCGGACCTTCCTTCCACCAGCGCCGGCGGCGCGGTGGACGTGCCTGCACCCTGGACCTGAATGTTGACGTTCGGGTAGAAGGTGTTGAATTCCTCTACCCACAGGCTCATGAGGTTGTTCAAGGTGTCGGAACCGATGCTGGTCAGGTTCCCGGACACGCCGCTGACCCGCTCATAGGTGGGCAGGTTGGGATCCACCTGCACGGCTTGCGCGATGGCGCCGGCCGAGGCGGTGACCGCCGCAGCCAGGGCGCCGGCTTTCAAGAGACTGTCGATCTTCATGTTGAGTCACTCCTTGATTGTGCGTGGTCGCCAGAAGGCGGCCTGATAGAGGCTGCCACCCTGAGGTGACAGCCTCATAACAGTGGTGCGATGCATGCTCAGAAGCTGACCTGCGCGCGCATGGCCAGGGCCCAGGGCTTGTCACCGGTGTCGTCCTGATCGACCCGGATGATGTTGCCCATGAAGCGAACGTTGCGGGTGGCGTAGTAGTTGACGGCCAGGGTGACGTTGCTTTGCTCGCCGCCGGCGATGACGCCGTCGTTCAGGTCCAGCCAGCTGTAACGCAGACCCAGTTCCCAGGCACCAGGGGTCACGCCACGGAAGCGGCCACCGCGGTAGGAACGCTGACCGCCGAGGACGTAGCTGCCCTGAATGTGGAACGCGCTGAAGTCGACGTCGGAGTTACCCGTACCACGGCTGACGTCGGTCAGCATGTATTCGGCTTCGACGGAGACCGGGCCGGACATCCATGCCGCCTCGAGACCCAGCTTCAGCGTGCTGCTGGCATTGCCGATGCTGCCGGTGTCCACCAGTCGCGGTGAGCCGCCGGCACGGGACTCCGGACGGGCTCGGAAACGCACGCTGTCGGCGTCGTCAGTGGACTCATAGGCCAGTGCGATACCGAGGTGGACCATGCCGCTGTCGTCGTTCATGGGGTTGAACACGAAGCGTCCACCCACACCGAGGGGCTGGTCACCGGTGCTGCTGCTGCCGGTCCGGCGGCTGTAGACCATGGCCTGATAGCCGTAGTTGCCTTCGAAGTGCTCGTAGCCGGCACCCAGACGCCGTGCATCGGCGAACGCCTCGGTCCCGAGGGAGCGCTCGATGAACATGATGGCGTTGGAACTGGTGAGCTCGTTGAGTCCGAAGGGCACCTTGAACTGGCCGAGCTTGAACTCACCCGGGCCAAGGCCGCGATAGGAGATGAACAAGTCGTTGGCCGCCACGTTGTTCTCGGCGAAGTCCCACTCGACCTTGTAACCCCAGCCGTCACCGAAGGTGCCATTGGCACCGAGACGGGCGCGACGGACCAGGACGCCGTCGTTCAGCGGGACGATGTCGTCGTCGTACTTGGCGGCATCGAGGTGAATCCGGCCACCGACATTGACGGTGGGGCTCTGGGCGAAGGCAGGCAGCGACAGCGCCATACCGAGACCAGCGACAGCAGCGGCAACGCCACAGTTGCGCAGAACTTTCATGCGTGAATCTCCAATTGAATCCCTGGGAACTTCTTTTTGACCCTAAGCGGGCCATCGGGCTCCGTAGCATCGAAGCTCCCTGCCTCGACGCCGCGCTACCCTAGAGCCTCATTACGACCGGTTGATGACCAGGACATTTCAGATCCATGACAGTCGCCCGGCGGTGGCATGAGCCCCAGGGTAAGATAGCAACATGTTCCTGAAGCCTTCGGGAGATCTCAGTGTCCGGTTCCCTCTTCGTCACCCTTGGTGCGTTCCTCGGCGGCCTGGGGCTGTTCCTGCTGGCCATCAGCATGATCACCAGCGGCCTGAAGATCGCTGCCGGAGACGCTCTGCGTGACATCCTTGCCCAGTCCACCAGCACCCGGGCACGGGGCGTCGGGTCCGGCATTCTGGTGACGAGCCTGGTGCAGTCCTCAAGCGCCGTGACCGTAGCCACCATCGGCTTCGTCAACGCCGGCCTCATGGGCCTGACCGGGGCGCTGGGCGTGGTCTACGGCGCCAATGTGGGCACTACCATCACCAGCTGGCTGGTGGCGGCCGTGGGTTTCGAATTCCGGATTCAGCTGTTCGCCCTGCCGCTGGTAGGCATCGGTATGCTGATGCGACTGCTGGGTGCGAACAATCGCGCAGGCGCCATCGGAGAAGCGCTGGCGGGATTCGGCCTGTTCTTCGTCGGGGTGTCGGTGCTGCAGGAAGGGTTCGCAACCGCCGTCGAACGCTTCGATCTCAGCCAGCTCGCCGTCGAAGGCGTCCTCGGGCTGCTGCTCTACGTCGGCATCGGCGCGGCCATCACCCTGTTCACCCAGAGTTCTTCCGCCGCCATCGCCATCACGCTCACCGCGGCCACCGGCGGCGTGCTCGCCATCGATGCAGCGGCCGCCATGGTCATCGGCGCCAGCGTCGGAACCACCTCCACGGCGGCGTTCGCCGTCATCGGCGCGACCCCGAACGCGAAGCGGGTCGCAGCCGGCCATGTGCTGTTCAACCTGGTCACAGCCAGCGTCGCGCTCTTGATCCTGCCACTGATGCTCTGGGTCGTGCGCGAGACAGGCGGCAGACTGGGGCTGGAGGACGTCCCGGCGGTGACCCTCGCCCTGTTTCACACCGCATTCAAGCTGCTGGGGCTGGCGCTATTCTGGCCGGCAACGCCGTCACTCGCCCGCTTTCTCGAACGCCGCTTCCAGACCCAGGCCGAAACGCTGGGGCGTCTCCAGTACCTGGATCAGAACGTGGCGGCCACACCGGCATTCGCGCTTGACGCCATGGCGCGGGAACTGGAACGTGCTCTCGGTATCGCCCACGGCAATCTCAATCGCGCCCTGGGAAGCACCCTGGTCTCACCGAAGGACCTGGTGGCAGGTCGCGATGCCCTCGCCAGCCTCGTCCCGGCCATCGAGGACTTCGTCGCGCGCATGGACCGGGATCGCATGCCGGCATCCGTGGCCCAGCAGTTACCTGCTGTCCTGCGCGTGACCAATTATCTGGACGAGATCGCTCAGCTCACCGGCGAAATGGTGGATCGGGCACACACGCTGGATGCCCTGCGCGGCAGTACCGTCGGGGACGACATTGCACGCTTCCGGCGCGCCGCGGCGGCGGTGGTCCGTGCGGCCGATCCCAGCGACCCCGACTACCTCCAGTCGGACCTGGATACCGCCTATGACACGCTGCGCCAGAGCTGGCACGGGCTGAAGGATGCGCTGCTCAGTGCAGCCGCGGACGGGCGCGCGCCCATCAGCCGCGTCAACGTGGCCATCGATGTCCTGCGCAGCACCCTGCGGGCGACCGAGCAGGTGGTGAAAGCGGCCCACCGGCTCGACGGCATCCGCGGCGCCCGAAGCCCAGAGGACGAACACAACCAAGATGAAGTCGCAGCGGACTCAGCCACCATGCCCTGACGTACAGCCCGGATGCGATCTCAACGCTGCGCTTCACGCGCGGCGTCAGCCTTAGCGTCACGCGAGTCCTTTTCCAGCCCCGCCACCTTGGCTTCCACCACAAGCGCACTACGCCCGCCGACGAGCAGGATGGAAGCGAACACACCCACCAGCAGCCCGACCCAGGGCTCGAACAGAGCAATGGCCATGCCCGTCAGCAGCGCCACGCCACGCTCCACCGGGTGCTCAGCGATGGCCATGGCCACGTAAGCACAGGCAAACCCGGTCAGTGCGAGCGTCAGGGTCAGTGCGATGCCCATGAGCGGCTCAAGGCCTGTCATCAACGGCAGAATGAAAAAGATGATGGGAACACCCATGAAGAACATGGAATGAATGCCGCTGTACAGCGAGTCCATCTGCTCACGGCCCTGCTGCCAGCGTTGCACCACCGCCACGTGCCCACCCGCCCAGACGCTTCCCTGCAATGGGAAAAATGGGGCGATGATGCCGCCGAGGAGGTTGCGGATCCCGACCGATAGATGCGTCCGGGTGCTGTCCAGATGAATCTTTTCATCAGGTCGCTGTTCAGCCGCCTGCCGCGTGATTTCGTTGGCCGTGACGATGTCGCCGAACAGGATGATGTAGGTAATGAGGGCCAGTGGTGCGGCCGCCAAGTACATTTCCGGGCTCGGCCAACCGATGGCGAACGGCGAGGCCAGCGCCCAGACCTCATGTACGGGCGGGATCAGAATTCCCCAACGGATGTCGTAGCTCACCTCTCCCACCATCGGCCCCACCACCGCGGCAACGAGGAAACCCGGCAAGAGTCCCAAGCTGCCAAGGACCATCAGCGGCTTCGAGCGCAGCTTCAGGGCTCGAAACGGGATCGAAAACATAAGAATCAGGCAGACGCTGAAGGCGAGGACCGTACTGATAGGCTGCGCCAGCAGATAATCCGGAGCATCGTCCAGAAAAATCCGTTTGAATGAAGCGATGGCAGCACCGAGGATGATGCCGGCCTTCAGCGCGCCAGGCAGCCATTCGACGAACTTGCGACCGAGACCCGTCACGCCCAGCACCGCAAGCATGCCGGCCAGCATAATGCACATGGCCGTCATCGCCTGAAAACGCTCAGTGGGGTTGTCGTAACCCGTCAGCGTGAAAGTCAGTACCAGAGGCAGTGCCGGTGTGACCCAACCGGGGGCATAGGGCTCACCGAACACGATCGGCGCGATACCGATCAGGAAGCCCTGGACAAAGGCCACGGCCACCGCCTGCTCGAAGGTGAGGCCGAAGCTCGCCACCATGATCGGCACCAGCGCCAGACCGGTGGCGGACGCCAGCGCAATACCCTGCAGGAACTCGGGCCAGTACAGCCGCGTGTGGTAGAACGGCAGGCGGAACGTGAACAGTCCCCAGCGCCAGCCCGGCTGCTCGCGCCCCTCCGGATGCAGATCCATGATCAGCGATACCCCCTTGTCGTAGGCCCACGTCGCCACCCCGGTCGACGACCGACGAACGCTACAACAATGCTCCCCTCGGCAGCAACACAACCGTTACCGGACACACCGGATGACCGGAACGAACCTTAAGGCAGCCTGAACAAACTGGACATACCTTGACACATCTGCCCTAAAAAGATGCGCGCCCCAGGACGGGGCTCCCGGCCAGGATCAAGAAAAAACTCAAAGTTTGTGGAACTAACCTTTGATTCAATAGTCAATTGGTTCGAGATCGGATTACTGGCAGGATTCAGTCGTCACCCATTGGACGGTGAACTGTCCCATCTGATCTCGAGAAAGTGTTTCTAAAATATTTCTTTTGGTAACATTCAACCAACCGAGCCACCGCGTCCAGGCCAACCTCGACTCAACATCGAGCCGGCGACGCAGGACTCGCGGAAGTGAGTGGCAACGACCACTCGGTCGCATCATCCATGGAGGCAATATGAACAATACGCGCAAAGCCATCGCCCTCGTCCTCGCATCCGGCCTCTCCGCCGGAACCCTCGCCCAGGGCGGCTTCGCCGGCGATCAGGGACCGTACGTCGGCATCGGCTACCAGAATCTCAGCGCCGATCTCCTCGACGTCACCCTCGACACGGCGATGCTGACTGGCGGTTGGCAGCTGAACCCCTATCTCTCGGTGGAAGCCAGCTATACCCGGAGCTTTTCCAAGGACAGCAATCCGCTGATCGGCGTCAGTGATGTGCGAATCCGGCAGGGCTGGATCGGGTCGGCCGTGGGCTCACTGCCGATCAGCGACAGCATCAGCGCTTATGCCCGTGTTGGCTGGGGCTGGCATCGTCTGTCCGCCGACTTCGGCGACGGCACCGACAAAGAGTGGATCGATGACCCGGTCTTCGGCGTTGGCCTGAAGGCCAACTTGAGCCCCATGAGCGAAATCCGCGCCGAGTGGACCCGGTTGTTCGACGACAGCAACATCAACGCGAACGGCATCAGCTTCACCTATATGCACCATCTGCGTTGATCCCCGCCTGACGAACGCCCCGCCCCGCGCGGGGCGTTCTCTTATCGATGATCGGACGGATCTGCCGGGAGCAGATCCGGTCGCGCGAAGCGCGCCCGAAGGGTGCCCGCCATGGACGGCGGGCAACAGCGCAGCTTTGTTGCACGCTCTTATATGTTCAGAGAGGTCTCTCTTGAGGAAGATAGAGAGACACCGGGGTGGGGTGGGGCAACCTCTCCCACTGACGTATCGCAAGATTCCCGCGAGGCGCTGTGGGAGAGCCCAGGCCGCGCGCAGCGCGGACGGGCCGAGGAATTCAGGCGTCGCGCTGATGCGGGAATGGGCCGCAGCCGAATAGACTCGTGGGTCTCACCTGCCCCGAGTCCCCCATGCCGCGAACGCTGGCGCTGCCGCTGCTCATCCTATGCACGGTCATCTACTTCATCGGCCCCAACCTGGGCGCGCCCCAGTGGGGCAGCCTGATGGGCGACCTCGTACGCGAGTCGCGCCGCGACCTGCCTTGCAGCGCTCTTTGGTGCCTCGACAGCACGACCACGGCGCCCGCAACGATACAGCTCCGTAACATACTGTTTTTCCGTGCCAATCGTAAATTTCGTCAGTGATCGCCGTGGCTGCCGTTGCGGCAACCGACGAGACAGGCGCCATTATTCTTGTAAATGCAGCGTAAAAGAAACGGTCAACATCTCCCAACGGTGCTCCTCAGACCTCACCCTCAACCGAATTCGAAAGGCGTCCTCCAGCCGCACGGAGTGCGGAGCAGGCATGTCCCGAATCACCGAAACAAATTTGCAATAGTCCACGAACCCGCTCAAAGTACGTTTCGGGGCGACAACAATCGTCGAAGTGAGAACTGAGGGGTCCACGTGGGGGAACGTGGATCATCTGGTCACTATCTATCGACTGCGCTCTCGGCAGCCGGGGAGGAGATTCAAAATGTTCAAAAGACCGACAAGTGCGGCGGGGCTCCTATGCGCCACCGCCATGCTCGCTGTTCCAGTCGCTGGCCAGCAGCAACAACAGCAAGAATTGGTGGAGGAGATCGTCGTCACGGGCTCCTACATCCGCCGCTCGAGTTTCGACTCGGCTTCACCACTCGATGTACTCGGGCAGGACGACTTCGCCAAGGCGGGGGCCATCTCCGTCAAGGACATCGCCCAGAACCTGACCTACAACCTCGGCTCCGAGAACTTCCCGGATACGCTGCGCTCAGGCGCCACGACCGGAACGGAGAACATCAACCTTCGCGGCCTCGGCCTCAACTCGACCCTGGTCATGATGAACGGTCGGCGACAGGCGGAAGCACCCAACCTCACCAATGACGGCGTCGCCTTCGTCGATACCGCATCGATGATGCCCACCATTGCCATCGAGCGTATGGAAGTGCTCAAGGACGGGGCTGCGGCGCTGTACGGTTCCGACGCCATTTCCGGCGTCGTGAACTTCATCACCCGCAGTCAGTTCGAAGGTTTCGAGATCCAGATCGACAACCAGATGATCACTAGCGCTTCCGACTACGGTACGCCGCGGGACTGGAACCTGCAGGGGATCATGGGTTTCGGCAATGATCGCGGGCACGTCGTGGCGGCGGCAAGCATGCTGGATCGCAGCGAAATGCCCATGTATGCACGTGACTTCACGTTCGCGGGCGGTCTGTCGGCCTTCGGTTCGCCAGGGGCCATCTTCACCACACAAGGCGCGAACGAAAGCGATGCCGCGTTCGCCGCCAGGACCGACGCATTCCAGGCCTCGACCATGCTGCCCAACGTGGCCGGCGGTGCAGACCTCGACTGCACCAACGTTCCGCACGCACAAGGTGCGCCTGGAGACAACGGTACAAGGCCAGTGAGCCTGTTGCTCGCCTCCGCCGACCGCTGCCTGGTCGACTTTCTGCCCACGCAGTCGATTCTCGACGAGGAGCGGCGCATCCAGTTCTTCGCCGAGGGCTATTACCTGCTGATCCCGGAGCATGATATCGAGGTCTTCGGCGAATTCCACTCGGCGAGCAACAACGTCAAGCGCGCCAATTCGCCAAGCTATGGTTTCGTCTCCGCGCCCACCGTACCGATATCCAATCCCGGCCTGCGTAATGACGCCTTCAGACGCGGACTTGGCGGAGAAGAGTTGATTGACGACGCCGCGGCGCAGGCCCTCGGTTTCGCAAACACCATGGAGGCCGCCGCGGCCAATCCGCTGGTGGGCCCCGTGATCGCCACCGTCCGGCCCTTTACCGGCGTCTCCGAGGACGTCTACCGGGACCGGGGCCGGGTGCCGAACACCGGTCTCATCGAGCGCGACAAGACCCACTTCGTCGGTGGACTGCGGGGCAACCTTCCGGGTCTGGACGGCTGGATATTCGAGACAGCAGCCACATGGAGCGAGCACCAGTTCTCGGGCTTTACCGCCTACGACACCAACGACCCGAAAATGCAGCAGTCTCTGGCCGGATTCGGTGGTCGTGACTGCAATCCGGCGACCACAGGTCCAGGCGACGCAGAAGGTAACTGCTTCTTCTATAACCCTTTCGGCAGCGCCTATCTGGCCGATCCGAGTGACGTCGGCCCCAACGGCCTTTACAACGCCACCGAGATGCACATCGACATGATCGATCCGATCATGTCGCTGACCAAGCAGGATCTCTTCGTCCTCGATGCCGTGGTCACCGGCGACATGTTCGAACTGCCCGCCGGTAGCGTCGGCATCGCGCTCGGCGCTCAGTACCGCGACCAGAGCTTCGAATCGATCCCATCGGGAACCGGCGCCAACTTCGATTTCTCGTTCGTTGTCGGGCAGGAACAGTTCAAGGTCAAGCGGGACGTCTGGGCCATCTTCGCTGAGGCGCTGATTCCGGTGACCGACAGCGGCTCGTTCATCGGACCGCTGGAGTTCTCCATCGCCTTGCGCCACGAGGACTACGGCAGCGGCACCGGCAGCACCACCGATCCGAAGATTGCCTTCCTGTGGATGCCCAGCGACGAGATGTCCGTCCGCGGCTCGTTCCAGACCTCTTTCAAGGCGCCCGGCCTGGCCCAACTCGGCGGCTCGAGCACCTCACTGAACAACGTGCAACAGGATCCTTTCAACCCGGATTCGGCACGCGTTTTCGTGCCCGGGATCGCCATCGGCAACCCGAATCTGGCGCCGGAAGAGGCTGACGTCGCCAACATCGGTTTCAGCTGGGAGCCCGCCAGCGGCCCGCTCGACGGCCTGCGCGTGAACTTCGACTTCTGGGCCTTCGCGTTCGAGAACGCCATCCGCAAGGAGGCCAATACTTCTGTCATCGCCGACTTTATCGCCGGTGATCCTGCTGCGGCAGACAAGATCACGCTGGATGCCCTGGGCAACATCGCCGTGATTCGCTCGGAGTTCATCAACGCGGCCTCGGTGGATACCAAAGGCTTCGATCTCGGCCTCCGCTACGACCTGAACGTCGATCACGCGGGTCGCTTCGACCTCTTCTACAACATGACGTACCTGACGGAGTACAAGTTCCGTGAATCGCCAACCGCAGCGAGAGTCGACGGGCGCGGCAAGCGGAATTTCCAGACCATCGGTGCACCGGCGCCGAAGTGGCGCGCCAACGCCGGCGTGGACTGGATGCTCGGCAATCACAGTGCCAATCTGACGCTGCGCTACACCACGGACTACGATATGACCCGCCCGCCATCAGCGTTGATCGCGTCTTTCAACAACCGGACCCCGGATTCGAACATCAGCGATCATCTGACCGTCGACGCACAGTACAGCTACGAGTTCCCGAGCCTGTTCAATGCCACCGGCCCGGCCACGCTGACCCTCGGTGCAATCAATCTCTTCGACCAGGATCCACCGACGCTCGACGATGGTCCGGGCTACGACTCCAAGATCCACGACCCGCGCGGACGCATCGTCTACGGACGCGTCAGGGTCGCATTCTGACCGCCAGCCGCTGACGCATCCTTGGCGCATTGAACTGCGCCGAGGATGCGGCAACCATTCGATCGGGGGATAAGTCGCTCCGCGGCCTTCCCCCGGCACCGATTCAACCGCGACCGAATGGTGGCCAGGGGACGTCATGCTCAAAACGCTCTGCCTTCTGCTCGCAGGATGCCTCCTCATCACCGGCTGCGCAGACGACCCGCCAACGCCGACAGAACCGGATCCGGATGCGACGCTGCGCATCGCCCACAACTTCATCCTGACCCGCTTCGACCCCCACCGCGCCACCTCCAGCTACGACAACACCTGGCTGTTCCCGGTCTACGACCGGCTGGTGCACGTGGATCCCGACGGCAATGCCATTCCCGGCCTCGCCTCGGCGTGGCGTTTCGCCGAGGACGGCAGTCATCTCGATTTCGATCTGCGCACCGGCGTCCGCTTCCACGATGGCACGCTCTTCGATGCCGCAGCGGTCGCCGCCAACATCGAGCGCGCGAAGACCGTGTCTGGAACGGTGGTCGCCTCGGAGCTGGCCAACATCGACCGCGTTGAGATACTCGATGACCATGCAATCCGCATGCATCTGTCCCGTCCCGATGCCGCGCTGCCGCTGATCCTGTCGGACCGTGCGGGCATGATGATCAGCCCCGCCGCCTTCGATGATCGCAGCCTGGATCGCCGCCCGGTGGGCGCCGGACCATTCCGGCTGCTGGAGTACCGGACCGGGAATCGCGCCATCTACGAACGTGTAGATGGCTACTGGGATCCGGATGCCCAGGGGGTGCGTCGCATCGAGCTGCGCTACATGCCGGACGAGATCACGCGCCTGAACGCCCTGCGCAGCGGCCAGGTGGACATGGCCACCCTGCTCGCGCTACAGGTGGATGAGGCGCGCCTCTGGGGGCTCAACGTAGTCACCCGGGTGGGTCTGGAATTCACGTGGATGCAACTCAACCGGGCACGCTCGGAGTTCGGCGATCCGCGGGTGCGACAGGCGCTGAATCACGCGGTGCGCCGGGAAGCGCTGGTGAATGCCCTGGCCATGGGCTACGGCCAGCCCACAAGTCAGGTGTTTCCGCCCAACTACCCTGCATTCGATCCGGAGACCGGCACCGATGCCTACCCCCACGACCCGGAGCGGGCGCGGGAGCTGCTCGCTGAAGCCGGACTCCCGAACGGCTTCACATTCGAAATGATCGTCCCCGCCGCGCCGGCGTTCGGACCGCTGTACGAGGCGCTGGAGTCCCAGTTCCGGGCCGTCGGCATACGCATGCGGCCGACGATCATGGAAGGCACCCAGATCAGCGAACGCTTCTATGCGCGTGAAGAGGGCGATGCAGCCCTGGTGAGCTGGGGTGGCCGCCCGGATCCTTCCCAGACCATCGACCTGCTGTTCACGCCCGGCGGACTTCCGAACCCGGGCAACCACAGCACGCCAAACGTGCAGCGCCTCGCAGCCGCCGCACGGGCCGAGATCGACCCGGATCGACGTCGGGCGTTGCTGCAAGAGGCAGCCGGAGCAATCAACCGCGAAGCGCTGGCGGTGATTCTCTGGCAATCCTCGGCCACCTTTGCAGCCACGGACCGCGTGCAGGGCCTGCAGGTCTGGAGTTCCGGCAACAAGGCGGAGTTCCGCCAGATCCATATGCTGCGCTGACCCGGAACGTCATGTTGCTCTCGCAAACCCTGATTCGACCGTCAGAAAATCTTCCCTCCCGTATTGCGCATCTTCCAGGACTGCATTAGCTTCGGTCATGAGCGCACATCAGTTCCGGCAGTACCGTCGCAGAGCGGGCAGTTTCCGGTCCGAAAACATAAGCGCTCACGGGCCTTCGCCATGCGTTGGAGCCGGCATCCCGGGGAGGGGATAACATGAACAGAACCCGCCACGATCGGCGGGTGCGTGCTGTGCCTGGAGTGCTGCTCGTCAGCGCCGGGCTGCTCGTACCTGCAGCCACCGCCATTGCCCAGCAGCCCAGCCGCCAGATCGAGGAGATCATGGTCACCGCCGAACGCCGGCAGGCCAGCGTCTCGGATACGTCGATCTCCATGAGCGCCTTCGACTCCGATTTCCTCAGCGACTTCGGGATGCGCAACCAGGAGGACCTCCAGAACTACATTCCGGCCACCACGATCCAGCCCTACGACATCACGATCCGCGGCGTCGGGCGGGCGGCTCGGACCCTGGGAGGCGACCCGGGTGTTTCCACCTACTTCAACGGCGTCTACTCCGAGGACTTCGGCATCGCCTCCACCGAGGGTGGCCTGTTCGACCTCGAGCGCATCGAGGTCCTGCGCGGCCCCCAGGGCACGCTCTACGGCCGCAACGCGGTCGGCGGCGCGGTGAACTTCATCAGCAAGCGCCCCACCGACCACTACGAAACCGAAATTCAGGCAACCGCCGGCAACTTCGGCACCTTCGAGTTCTCCGGCATTCTCTCCGGACCGATCATCAAGGACGTTCTGCGCGCACGGGGTTCGTTCACCCACCGGGAACGGGACGGCTACATCAAGGACACCTCTCCGTTCGGGGATGACATCAACGACCTCGATGATCGCAACTTCGCGCTGGCGCTGGAGTTCACGCCGACGGAGAACCTGACGTTCTACGTGCGTGCGAACGACCGCAGGGCCGATCGGCGCTTCAACGGAGGCGACGGAACCTTCCCCATCGTCATCTCCCAGAACGGCGAACCCATGCGCGACACCACCAACCTGGCCTTCGGCTGGCGCCCGACGCCGGAAGGGCAGACGCCGGATCGCGTCTTCTCCCACCCGGTCACCGGCGCTGCGGTCAACGCCAGTCGGATCCGGCCCGGCATCGACTCGAACTCGCCGCTGAATGAAGAAGGCATGCGGGATTCGACCACCGCCACCAGCACGACGCCGAACTACGCTTTCGGATTCGATCCGGCCCGCGCCCACGTGTTCGACGTCAAGAACACCAGCGCCGACGATCTGCTCGTGGACACCAACGGCCAGTATCGGGAGCAGTTCGATCACAACGCGGTGCAGTTCGCCGCCAACTGGGACCGGGAGACCTGGGGGCTGCAGTACACCTTCGGCTACTCGGACTTCCTCTACCAGCGCCTGACCGACGAGGACAAGACCGGCAACACGCTGCTGGGTTCCCACGACTTCTACGTGAACCAGAAGAACTACAACTGGCAGCATGAGGTGCAGATCAACTTCAACATCGGTGACAACGTCAACGTGACCGCAGGCGGCTTCCTCTACCGCTCGGTGATCGATCAGCGTCTGGACCTGCACGATCCCATCGACGTCCAGGGCCGCTATCAGGACGGTGCCGGGATCGGCACGCTGAGCCCGCAGCTCGTAGGTGCCTTCCTCGAAGGCGCCGACTTCTCTGACGACGAAGACCCGATCGCCAACCCGTTCCGCAACGAACAGCTGGACATCTTCTCGGCCAAGGCCGCGTTCCTTTCAGGCCAGCAGCCCTTAAGCATAAACGGCTCCACCCAGCTGTTTGCACCGTGGTTCGGCGACCGCGGGACGGCACTGCGGCAGGGGATCGAGACCGATGGCACGTTCTTCGCGTGGGACAATTCGGTGACAACCGACGCCCAGGCGTTCTTCGCTCAAGGTACATGGGACATCAACGATCAGTGGGCACTGACGGCAGGCGTGCGCTACGCGAAGGACAAAAAAGACGGTCAGGAACGACTGTTCACAGTCCTCGAGGTGCCCAGCCTGATCGAAGCCGACGCGCTGGGCGGCCTCATGCTGCTCGACAATCCCCTGGAGGTCGCGCTGGGTCTGGGAGCACCGGTGTTGAACCCGAACGTAGCGCAGGCCTTCGCCGATCCGGCCTGCGCCACCAGTCAGCTCTGCCTGATGAACGTGGCCGGCGGAGCCATGGCCCTGGACCCGGAAGACATGCAGGTGAAGCCCATCGGTCCGGAAGGTGCTGCCGTACGCTTCAATGGTGCACCGCTGGCGCTGTCCTCCTATCTGCCGCTGAAGGACTCCTGGGACGTCTGGACGTGGCGCGTCAACCTGGATTACACGCCCAGTCCCGGTCATCTCGTCTATGCCTCGGCCACCACCGGCTG
>REEU01000163.1 GCA_007694905.1 Gammaproteobacteria bacterium
AGCGCTCTCTTGCCTCTGGATCCTCCAACATCGGGAGACCTTCAGCGAGCTCGTCGCGTTTGGCTCGAATCTCCTGAGCACTTCCCTCAAGGAAGATCTCGAGAAAGCGCTCGATAAGAGACATGCGACGGAGGAAGCGGATCTTCCGGACGTGGAAGTCGACCTCGGCGAAGCGGGGTTGCTTGGGGATCATGGTGTTCTCCTCGAAAAAACGAAGAGCGCACGCATCTCCCCTGAAGGGCAAAACGTGGCCCTTCGTATGGGGGGGCTGGCAACAGCCAGATCAACTTACTCCACAGACGTGGAGGTGGTGCAAGAGCACCAAAAACTGCCGAAGAAAACTATCGGCGTGAAGTCAAGATAACGCTACCAAGAGGTGGCCCAAGAGAAAAGCCCAAAACGGCGATCAGGAGGTTTTTTTTGCGAGGGAAGAAACCTCGCAGTGGGCTCAATCAATGCTCCGTATACTGAGCAGCAAAGGGAGCGCGTTTTGGCGAAGAAGACCAGAGAAGACACCAATAGACTGGTTGTGGTGGGGCTGTCGTCGATGGCATGGCTGCTCGCGATGAGGCTTGTCGCGGACTGGTTTGACGTCACCCACGCGGTAGTGCTGGCGGTATGGATCGCGATGGGATCGAAGCATTATGCAGCGGCTGTGAGCGACTTCAACGAAAGGCTCACCCTGGAGAAACTGGCGGGGCTGATACTGATGGCGCCGGCCTGGCCGTTGCTGTACTGGCAGTCGGGGCAGACGGCAGCCAAGACACAGGACGAACCCCTGGACGACCAGGACGCCGACTAGGCACGTAGAACGCGCCGACGTCACAAGGGCGGATAGCACTCTCACAGATATGCGGGACCGACCACCTCAACAGGATGGTTGGGCGGCGCGCGCTCATCGACACCTTGCAACCCGCTTGTCGGATTTCCGATCCGCGAGATCCTACGCGCATGGCCAGGAGAGCGGACAAACGAAACAGCATTGCAGGTGACTGCTTCGAGGCGGCGGCCAGGCGCCTCATGGAGATGGAGGTTCCAAAGAACGTGACGGTCCATCTGGTCCACGGACTGGTCACAGGGAGCATAGGGACGCGAGTGGAAGGCCTGCGGTTCACCCATGGTTGGCTGGAGGTTGCCGGCGCGGATGCAAAGAATCGGCTCGCGGTGGACTACAGCAACGGCCGGAAGATCGCGATGCCGGCGACGCTGTACTACCTGATCGGAGATATTCGAGAAGAAGAGACCATCAGGTACACGCAGGCCTCGATGCGAAAGAGACTTTTGGAGTTCAGACATTTCGGACCGTGGGAGGGTGCACCGGCAGCCCATCAAGACCCGGTCCCGAATAGACGGAGGTGTGCTCCATAAAGCTGCGGACGTCGGCGGCGGGCCAGTCCCGGAGGTTGAGACCGGCCGGGCAGGGAAGCTCGGTTATAGCGACAGCAGGGATAGAACGTACTCATCTGAAACTGCGCCTACTGCTGCCCTGTTGACCCGCGGATCAGCAGGGGAGAAAGGTCTGCCGCTGGGGGTCCGGCAGGTAAAGCAGCGAAACAGCGGTCGCGGCAGTCACTGCCGTGCCGGCAAGGCCCCCGGTGTTTACCAGAATAACCCAATCGAGGAGTCAGCGAACATGCAATGGTTCGACGTCGATAAGGCAGGTCTAAGGCAGCTCCTGGGTCGTCGCGGGAAAGCGGCTGTGGTGCTGGAGCTGCTGCAGAACGCATGGGACCAGAACGTCACAGCAGTCACGGTGACGCTGGAGAAAGCGAAAGGCTCACGCTCGGTTGAGATCCGTGTCCAGGACGACGACCCGGAAGGATTCAGGGACCTGGCGCACGCCTTCACCCTGTTTGCGCCAAGCGAAAAAAAGGGTCAGCCGGAAAAGCGAGGCCGGTTCAATCTGGGCGAAAAGCTCGTACTTGCTCTCTGCGATCGTGCAGAGATCAGGACGACCAAGGGGACCTTGACGTTCGACCGGACGGGCAGGCGCCAGTCGCGAGCGCGCACGCACAGAGGAACGATCTTCACAGCCTTGATGGCGATGACAGCGGCAGAGCTGGAAGAGACGATTGCAACCCTGAGAACGGCGATCAATCCAGCGGGCGTCGTGACTCGGATCAACGGAGAGGCGTTGGTCCGGCCGACACCGATCGCCCGGCTCGAGGCAAGGCTGCCGACGGAGATCTCGGACGCCGAAGGCTATCTGAGACCTACCGTGCGGAAAACATGGATCGAGGTCTTCGCGCCCCCAGAAGGAGAGAAGGCCACGCTTTTCGAGCTTGGCGTGCCGGTCGTGGCCACAGGCGACAAATGGCACGTGAACATCGGCCAGAAGGTGCCCCTGTCGCTTGAACGGGACAACGTGAAGCCGAGCTACCTGAGACGACTTCGCACGGCGTTAGTCAACGAGCTCGCCGAGCACATGGGCGGGGAGGACTGGGTGTCGGGGTGGGCCAGAGAGGCCCTCGAGGACGAGGGAATCACAGACCAGGCGGCCGCAGCGGTGATCAAAGGCCGGTTCGGCGAGAAAGCGCTCGCGTATGACGCGAGCGACCCGGAGGCGAACAAGCGAGCAGTGGCGCAGGGGTACCAGGTGGTACACGGTGCACAGTTGTCGAAAGCCGAATGGGCGGCGGCCAGGCGAGCGGGTCTGCTGAAGCCCGCTGGCCAGGTCACGCCATCGCCGAAAGTGTTTTCGGAGGATCCACAGGCGAAACCGCTGAAAACCATTGATCGTTCCGACTGGAGCGAATGCGAAACGCGTCGGATCGAGCAGATCGAGTCGATGAGCAGGCGGCTGATCGGCGAAGAAGTCCATGTCAGGCTCGCGAGCGACCCACACTGGCCATTTTCCGCCTGCTACGGCCACGCCGTCATGACCCTGAACAGGGGGCGCCTGGGGAAAAAGTGGTTCGAGGGGCCGTTGAACGAGGGAATGCTCGCTCTGGTGCTGCACGAGTTGGCGCACCACTACGAGGGCGATCATCTGTCCAGCAAATACCATGACGCGATATGCGCACTGGGCGCCCGGTTGGCCCTGGCGGTGAGGGAGGCGCCGGAGCTTCTCGGTGATGAAGTATCGCAGAAGACGGTCGCGGTGGCGTCGGTTGTCTGAATAGAGAACCGGGCGATCATTTTCGGGTGGAGATCATCCGCAGGAGAGGATTATGGCCGCAGCAGCAGAAAAACTGGAAGCAGCACGCGACAAGGCATTGACTGGCGCGCTGAAGGATATCGAGAAAACGCATGGGGCAGGGTCCGTAATGAGCTTCTCTCAGGGCACCGTTGAGCCCATCGAGGTGATCCGCACGGGATCGCTGAAACTCGACCGGGCGCTTGGGGTAGGCGGGCTGCCGAAAGGACGTCTGATCGAGATCTTCGGGCCGGAAATGTCCGGGAAAACAACGCTCGCGCTGCACGCGATTGCGGAAGTGCAACGGGCCGGCGGGCGGGCTGTGTTTATCGACGCAGAACATGCACTTGATATCCGCTACGCCGAGGCGCTAGGGGTTAACGTGAGAGAACTGCTGATTGCGCAGCCAGACCACGGCGAGCAAGCGATCGATATCAGCGAAAGGCTGATTCGGTCGGGGGCGGTCGATGTAGTGGTGATCGACTCCGTCGCGGCGCTCATACCGAAAGCGGAGTTGGAAGGCGGTATAGACGCCGCTCAGATGGGTCTGCATGCCCGTCTGATGAGCAAGGCCTGCAGGATGTTGGCCGGGATCACCCAGCAAACAAACGCGACCGTCATCTTCATCAACCAGATCCGCATGAAGATCGGCGTGGTCTACGGCAACCCGGAGGTCACAACGGGCGGAAATGCGCTGAAGTTCTACGCATCGGTGCGAATCGACATCCGGCGGACCGGCAAGCTCACCCACGAGGAGAAGGTCGTCGGGAATCTGACCAGGGCCAAGGTGGTGAAGAACAAGGTGGCGCCACCGTTTCAGCAGGCTGAGTTCGACGTGGTGTTCGGCAAAGGAATCTGGCGTCCAGCGGAGCTGCTGGACCTCGGCATCGAGGCGGGGATCATCACCAAGAAGGGCGCGTGGTACTCGATTGGGACTGAGCAGCTCGGCCAGGGTAAGAACATTGCGTGCCTCGCGCTGGAGAAGGACGGCCCGCGGATCGAGAAGATTGAAGCGGCAGTCCGTGCCCATCTCGGCCTCGGAGGGAGCTGCGGGGAAGTTGAGAAAGGGGTAAGTGATGGCGAATTGCCGCTGGAGGCGCTCGATGAGGATGCGCTGCAAGGGGGTGAGCCGCGGTCAGAGGACGAGTTGCTCGCGCCGTTGACCTCGGGGACCCAAGGGTGATGGTCATGGAAATCACAGGCGAATCGCAAGGTCTCGTCATCAACGTGCCGGAGTGGTTTCAAGAGCCGGACTTTCTGGCGTGGCTGAACAATCCAACCACCTCCTTGATGACATGGCACACGCGGGGCGAGCCAGCCAATGAGTACAGCGACACGATCGTATTCGTCGATCCCGGTCTGAGCGGCGAGGGGCCGGACGCGGATATGCCGGCGAAGTACTGGGGGCAGATCCTGGAGGCCTGCCGCAGCCGCTTTCGGCCCTGGCAGACGGACGATTTGCTGGTCGTGCGGATCACCAACCTGGGCGGGTGAGGGGTTTGTGGCCATAGAAGCCGCTGTTCAGAGGCCTGGGTTCGCAGGGCGAGAGACGGGAGAAGAGGGCCATGTCATTTAATTTAATGCCGGTTCGGCTGTCGCAGGAGGACATAGGAGAGGTCTGGCGATGCGCGTTTGATCGCCGAGAAACGGATTACTACCTGGAACCCGTGGGTAGTCATGGGAACCTGAACGCGGAGCCGGCGATAAATCCCCACTACCGAGGGGAGCTGGACTTCAACCTGTCGAATCGAAACATGGCACTGGTGATGTCAGCGCTATCGCTCAGGATGAGTGATGAAGGCGCACTGTTCAAGATTGAGGAGTTCCAGGCGGCCACCACGCGTTGGCTGACGAGAAACATGGGCGTGCCCTCTCAGGAGATCCCCACAACAAAGTGCTCAGAGGACCGGTGGGTTGAGTTCGGAGTGGACGAGGGTTACCTGAACCGCAAGATCGAACAAGCCGCGGCGATTGCGAGAGAGGGAAGGACAAGAGGTGCCACCCACATCATGGTGATCTAGGCGGATCAGTCGAGGAATAGGCGAGCACGAGAAAGGAAAATGCCGGTACGGATTAAATCGTTGGGCCAGCTGAGACGGCTTCTGAAAGGCGTCGCACCACGAGGCGGTGGAAAGTCCAGCCGACGACGCCGTACGAGCACTATTTCGGAGCCCCAACGCAGGTTATGGGAGGCGGTCAAGAGCCGATATCCAAACGCCGAACAGGACAAGCGAGGATTGATCGCGGGTCGTCGATACATCGCAGACATCCTGATCGCGGAGTACGGATTGGTGATCGAAGTGGATGGGTGGGAATTCCACGGCAAGTACAAATCGGGATTCCAGCGGGACCGCGAAAAAGATCGTGCCTTCATGATTGCAGGCTACAGAATCTGCCGATTCAGCGCGGGGGAGATTCTCAGAGACGTCGAGGGGGTGCTGGAGACCCTCGAACAGGTGATCGGGAAAATCAGGGACGAAAAAAAATGAACGGGCAACGAAGAAGCACCAGGGAGCGCCCGAGGAATCTGAAAGTAAAGCGGACGATCGGGCTGTCGCACAACGACATTGACACGCAAAAGGCCTCGCAGATGGTTCGACGCCTTGTGGAAAAGACCAAGGCGCAATACCGGGAATGTAAAGACGAGCCGGGGCGCCTGAGGCTTTATTACATCAAGCCCTACCCGAGAGACCGAGTCGGCAAGGTAAAGGTCACTGCGAAGAGGCCCAGGAAAGAGTGGACCCTGGTCACTCACGTGGACATCAACAGGCGGTGGTCGGAAGAGGAACTCGAGCGGTTCCTGTACATGGCCATTTGCCGGGTGCCAATCCTGCGCGGGCCGATCGAACAGTAGTCGGGTTGTCGAAAATCCGGTTCCGGAGACACTGTCACTCCCAGATGGAGGGCAGTTGAATGAACACGATTCGGGTTGCGGTATTCACTGGCAAGATGTCTAAATCCCGTGCCG
>REEU01000168.1 GCA_007694905.1 Gammaproteobacteria bacterium
CGCGACACCTGTTGGTTGGTGACTGCGCCTCGTCCCACCACATCGACCCGCAGCATTCTCCCTTCCTGGTAGGCGATCGCCGGGACCTCGCGGATCTGGAATCGCCGTAGCAGAAGATCATTCGACTCGAACACCTGTTGCCCAAGAGTTCCGAAGACTTCCTGGCGCCTTTCTAGTGATTCCACTGGTAAGGTGCTGATGATCGTGATCCGCTGGTATTGCTGCTTCCACGCGAGGGCTTGGTTCACATGCCTCTCCTCGTTCGCGTCGATGAACACGTACTTTCGACTCAAGCTGATGTAATCGAGCGGATTTACTGTTTCCCCGGCGGAGGCGAAGATGTCGCCCTGGGGCCCCGCCAGGTCCTGGTTGTTGACTATCGTCAGGTCCACGAGGTAACTGTCATCGTGCAGCGCATGCGGCAGCGCCCTTCCGGTCGTCCTCCGCGTCAGGATCCCCTGTCGTATCCTCTCGACCTCGGCCTCCCAGTCGATCTTGGCTGCCTGTTTTTCGATAAGCTCAAGGATGTCCGGCTCCTCGATGCTGTAGCTCGGGCCAATCACCCCGCCCAGATCAATCCCTCTGCCAATCCTGCGGGCTGCGTCTTCCAGCGTGGTGACCCCAACCACTTCCTGCCAGTGACCGTCCGAATCCTTTCGGCTGAACGTTGGCACCAGTTCCACCGCCTGGTTACGGAACAGCACCGGGTTGATCTGGACGTTCGGCAGCTCACCCAGCTGCTCGGCTTCCGGAAATAGCGCGTTCAGTCGTGCGACCAGCGTATTTGGCCCTGGGCGATCCCATCCTCGGAGCACGAAAACCGTTTCAACACGGTCTTGAATGTCCAGCGCCTCCAGAAAAAGACTCTTGATCGTCGACGCCGGCATCGACAGGGAGATGTAGACGTAAAGGACATCCTCCGGGGGCTCCTGGTGGGGCGGCGCCTCCCACTCCCGTGCGCTCTGTTCAGCGATGGCTTGCTCGAGCTGAGACCAGGCTCGTTCGCGTGCCGTTTCATTGCCCTCCCGTTGGGGCGCCGCCTCCGCTGCTCTTGGGCCGAAGTCGCGTGGAGCACCCTCGAGCGTCCCCGGCTCCTGCTGGATAAGACGCATCATTTCCTCGCCCAGGATGTCAGCCGCTTGCTCCTGTGCCGCCTTGGCGCCTTCCTTCAACGCGTGGATCGTTTCTTGATCCTGCGCGGCCGCGCCGCCTGCGAGCAGCACAGTCGCCACTAGAGCCGAACTAAAGCAACGCATACGCCCTCCCTATGATCTTCGCTGTGGGCAGCGGCCCCCAGTATCTGGAATCGAATGACGATGGGTTCGTGCCCATGACCAGAACATGGCCCTCTGGTACGATCCACCTGCCAGGCCTCCCACGGTCTTCTGGCGCCAGCGAGTCGTTCAGGTGTAGCGCTCCCCACAGCTCTTCGTTTATCCACACCTTGTTGTCCTCGATTCGCCATTCGTCGCCTGCCACTGCGGCCACGATCTTGATCAGATTGAATTCTCCAGTGAACTGGACCACCTGCTCCGGGTTCTCAAACTTCACCAACGTGTCCCTTTCAGGAACACTCCCGGGCACGTTCGCCTTCACCGCGTACCACTTGAATGGCAGGCACCGGTAGTAGAGCTGTGGGTCATGCGCCAAAGACCACGCCCGCCCCGGCCCCTCGAGCCAGGTCACTGCACCCACCCCAATGGCGACTGCGGCACCCACCCCAGCCACAAACCCTCTACGCATTTCCACGCCTTACCTGACTACCGGGGCGGCGAACGGGTCATCCGCCGCGCGGATTTCCAACCCTAGAATCTCGGCGATCTCCTGGGTGATATCCAATTCCGGTGGCGCCGTAAGGACCTGATTTCTGTCCATCACGATGTAGCCTCGCTCGCGGTATCGATTTACAGCCCTGACGAATTCCGCTCCGAACTCCGCGCCGCGCATTTGCAACTGAGCCTCCGTCATGTCGATGCCGGAGAGCACCTGCTGCTCCAGCTCATCCATGTAGGCTTGCAGCGCTGCCTTCGAGTCCACGACCACGATCCGGCCTGTTTGACCCCTGCCCCCGTCTGCCGCACTGGCCTGACTGACACCCGGGCCATCTCCCGCGATCCGCCAGAAAACGCTCACCGCCACGGCCATCGCCAAGGCACCCACCAATCCATACATCCATGGGCCACTCTGCTTTCCTCTAGACCCCTCGCCATTTTCATTTTTCGGCGACTTCACTGTCTCCATGTCTTCACTGGCCTTGAGGTCACCCCCAGACCGGCTCGTGTTTCTTCGTTGACGTCTTGACATGACCGTTCCTCTTTCTGTGTTCTCTGGGGCTGCTTTGTCAGGCCGCCTTTCCTCGTTTGCCCTTCTCTTTTTTCGGCGCGGCGCTACCCTGCTCTTGTGCCATGTAGGCCTCGATCGCCTCTCGAACGCTCAAGCCCTGCTCTCTGAACGCCTTGATGGCGGCGACTTCGCTGGCCGCAGTGGAGTAGAGGAGCTGGGTATACCGATCGACCACGAACCGGCCGACCCCCCAGTTGTCCCCTGAGCGCACCAACACATCGGCGTACTGGCCGATCTCGGTGTGTAGCGACCTCAGCTGAGCGAAACCGTACTCCCCGATTCGGAACCTTTCCGACTTCTTCAACCCCTCCACGGCCTCGCTGGTCTGCTTCAGCAAAATAGTGTTTGGGCTGTTCTTGGCGATGGCTTCTCCAGACGCGCTTGTGTAAAGATCGTCTAGGCTCTGCGTCACCATGATGCAGGCGGCGTTGTACTTCCTGAAACGTCTGTACGAACCCTCGAGGAATTTGGCCACCATCGGGTCCATCATGGCTTCCCAGGCTTCATCGATCAGGACGATCTTCGGCACCGCTCGGTCGCCGAGATAGCATTCCGTCTGGATTTGCGCGATCAGCTGCAGCAAGACCACCTGCTGCAGGTCTGGCTTCGACCTGAGGTCATCCAACTCCAACACCACCATGTTGTTGCTGTAGTCCAGGTTGTTCGGACCATCGAAGTATTTGCCGTAGGCTCCATGTCTTGTGTATTGATAAAGCTGCTGCGAGATGTTCAACAGCCTGTGATCGTGGTTGTTGTCCAGCCCTTTTTTGTTGAATCGCTCCGCCACGTCAGTGATATTCATCCGCGTACCGAATTCATCCCACAATTCCTTCAGGATCTGCGCGGTTTGACTCATCTCCCAATCGTTGAACCCCGCGGACGGGCTGGCCATCTTGGCGACGATCACACACAGGAGCGTGATTTCCTCATCGATGTCTTTGACGTGCGTGAATGGGTTCAGGGAAATTGAAGTTTCCGCGTCGAACGCGATGTATTGCCCGTCGATTGAGTCGCACAGCTTCTCGTATGAGCGTCCCTGGTCGATCACTCTGACCACGGCCCCCTTTTGTAGATAGCCGACGATGATGTCGTTTGCCAAAAAGGACTTCCCCGCCCCTGATGTCGCTGCCACTACGGTATTCATCGAGGTCTGGCCGTCGAAGAAGTCGTAGAGCATGATCTGGCCTCGTCGACCAAAGAAAATCAGCGCCGCGCCTCGTCCCGTACCCTTCCACTCGCCGATAAGAGGCGGCAGTTGTGCCGCCTCACGAATCGTCATGGTGAAGAACCGATGTGTTTTGCCTACCGCCTCGACCTCTTGCCCAAGTGGCAACTGAAGCATGAGGAACGGCCCGTGCATGTAAGTGTCCTCATACATCTCATAGCCGTGCATCTGGAAATGCGTTCTCAGTCTGGATGCACTGCGTTGCGACTCATCTGGACTTTCTGAGAACAGCAGCGTGTTGAACCAGCACTTGACCGGTCGATTTCCCTGCTCTATCGCCTCGTCAAGGACGGAGAACCCTTCCTCTTTCGAGCGGATTCTTGCGACATACTTTGCCCATGGGCCCTGTGCCTGGTAGTGGATTGCATTCTGCTTTTGTTTGATATTTCTTAAAGCTGCAGCCTGCTGGGGGAAGTAGATGGTGAGCGTAAACATGAATGGGTCCGTGATCTGGTTGTGGGACCCGTTCGGGTCCCCGATCAGCTGGTTCAACAGCCCGAGGCTCACCATATCCGGATAGTTCTGCGTCGATAACGAGCGGATGTAGTTATCCTTGACCCGCACATAGTGCGGCGTGCTCTCGATGTCAGTATCGAAGCTGCACACCTGCTCATTGATCAGGCGATCCTCGTCATACCATCGGTCTGGATCGTGTCCCATATTGAGAATCGATCGCATCACAACCAGGTAGGTCTGGGCATCCAGTGGCGTGGGCCCCAGGCCCACAGATTTCATGGACTCACGGAAGCGCATCACTGCCGCTCGAACGTCATCGAGCTCTCGCTGGTTGGGGGTCTTCGACACCGGGATCTTGATCGACAGGATGATCATGGTGTTCTTGAGCCGTACGCCGCTCGACTTCACCAGCGGCCGTCTCGCCCCTTCGGTGATGAACTTCCGCCTTGAGGCGTACAGCCCGTAGAGCACTTCCTTCTGGCTGCTCGTCAGCCCGTCTCGGCGACGGAGCAAATCCTCCCTGCCGCTCCCGTACAGGTTCACCATGTTCTCGATGAAGTTGGCGCTCAGATGGGAGATCTGGATCAAGCTGTCGTCCGGCAGATCGCCTGAGAAGGCCGACTTGATCATTGCTGTGGTGCCGTCGTCCGCTCCAACCAGTGGAGATCCGAGATAAACCGCACCCAGGTAGTCTCTGTCTCCTGAGATGAAGAACAGCCCTTCTTCTTCGTCGTAGGCCTCAACGGGAATCAATTCTGAGATCCGTTCCTTGTTGAACAGAATGGCGTGTCTCTTGATGTAGTCCATAGTCGCCTCGGCCTTCACATGGGGCTATTTATCAATCTACGGAGTTTTCTGTGATTTCAGCTTTCCCTCTCTGGTGCTGGAGAAAAAAAAACGGGCCCAACCTGTTGGCTGGACCCGTTATCCTCACTGCCGCTTTTAGAAGGGCAGGCCGGCGGTGATGGTCGCCGTCAGCACCCCAGGGCCGTAAAACACCGCGATGGCCATTGCGATACCCACCACCACGGCCATGACCGACTGCTGGACCACGCCAATACCCAGGCCCACGGCGAGGGCGCCAAGTGCGAGCACCTGGCCAAGTCCGCCTTCCAGCCAGTCGGTCATCTGCGTGACGATGGCGGTGAACTCGGTACCACCGGTACCGGCGACCGCGGTGCCCACCATCGCGCCCGGAGCGACAACGGCCGATGCCGCGGCGATCTTCTTGAGAGCCGTTTTCTTCATGAGGTTCATCTCCGTTTCAAGTTAGAAAGACAACGAGCCTTCACAACCCGTCATTTTCAGCTTACGGAGAGCCCCCCCTTTTTGACCCTTTTTTTCTGACCTTGCTGAAAAAGTTTGAGTTTTTTTTGTTGGAAAACTATTCCCCCTCAACTCGCTCTTTCAGTCCCGGCGTGTTCGCGGGCGTCTTTATCGAGAAAGCCCAGCGCAGGGCTGGGCTTTCTCGATGTTACGGGCTGCGGGGGTGGCCCTTTTTGGGCTATCTCATGCTTCGATCTCTTTCAACCTGGATGGGAGCTAGAATTTCCGAGCCTGTCACTTCCGGTTCACCGAAACTCCAACGTCGCGGTGTGATCTCGGTAAATACGTAGCCTGGCATTCTAAGATCCCCCTTCGAATCTACCCAAGGGCTGATCCAGATTCTCACTACGCGCGCCGGTTGCAGCACAGGCAGAGGTTGCCTCACGGGGTCGGCCATCGGTTTGACTACCGTGTCTCCTGTTCTCACGAATGTCGCCCGAACGTCATCGATGATCTTGCGGTGATCCACGTTTCCCCGCTGACTCGATGCTTCGTTGAGCGCTTCCATCACGGCCGCATAGAGATCCGGGTCGTTTGTGATTTCGTACACTTCACTGGAAGGCAGACATCCGAGTCCCGCATTTGGACCGCTACATGAGAAGTCCGGCTTCCCGATCGCCGCGCAGCCTGCCAGTACTGCCATCGCGAGGCCTGCCGCGATCAGCCGGACCGGTGTTCCGTAGTTCGACCAATTCATCATAATTTTTCGCGAGAAACCCCGTTCTTCAGG
>REEU01000135.1 GCA_007694905.1 Gammaproteobacteria bacterium
GAGACCAACTGCGCGATCATGGCAGCGGATCAGATCATCGACTTTCTGGAGAACGGCAACATCAGAAACTCGGTGAACTTCCCGACGCTGCTGCTCGATCGCACCACGGGCCACCGCATAGCGTTCAGCAACTTCAACGTCCCGCGCATGCTCAACAGCGTCCTGTCCATTCTCGCGGATCACGATCTCAACGTCGTCGACATGCTCAACAAGAGCCGCGAGGAGATCGCCTACAACCTCATCGACCTCGATCGGCCCGCCAGCGACGAACTGCTGACGCGTATCCAGGCCATCGAGGGCGTCGTCAACGTGCGCTCAGTCGAGGGCCCCTGACGGGATCTGGGATTTCGCGGAAGCGTTCGTTCAGGCTGTCGCTAGAGGAACAACGGCAATGCGTACGAGGCCAGTGGGAGCTGACGTCCGCGCAGCGGGCGTCGCGATCAGCGTCACGCCTGATTTTACGGCCAGTCCGCGATCGCAAGGTCGGCCTGCGGCCGACCTGAGCTCCGACTGGCGTTGGTAAACGTCTCGCAAGTGGCTGTCATGGGGTGGCGAAACGGTCCGGTGCGAGCAGGGCGCGGAGTTCGGCATCGACCACCGGCGGCTCGCCGCAGGCGGCAGCGGCGATGAGTTCGGCTGCCAGGGGACAGGTCAGTAACCCGGCGGACGCATGGCCGGTGCTCACCCAGAGTCCGGGAACGGCTGCGACGGGGCCAATTAGGGGCGATCGGTCCGGAACCGTGCAGCGGATGCCGACGAACTCGGCGCAGACTTCACTGCCACCATCCCCGATTCCGAGCAGCGCCTGAATGTGGGCGAGGCGGGCGAGGTTGTCCTCACTTTCCTGGACGCTGGGCCCGTCGGCCGCGCCGTCGCGGATATAGCTCGCCCCGCAGACCCAGCCATCCGCCAGTGCCAGGGCGTGGCCGCGGCCGGTGACGATGGGTAGCGTGGCAGCATCTGCAGGCATGGGGCGGCGGGTCCGGGTGAGCTGGCCGCGCATGCGCCCGAGCGGGGCCGGCACGGGCAGTAGGCCGGCGCTCTCGGCGCCGGCGGCAACGATGATGATTTCGCCCGCGCCCGGTTGCAGCGGGGCCTGCGACCTGTGCTCGTGCAGCGTGATGTGGTCGTTGGCCAGTAGCGTCGCGACCAAGCGACCGAGATCGGCCCAGCCTGCGCGGGGAAACCGGATTGCCGTCCCGTCGCCGATGGCTGCGGCCGCCAGCCAGGCTCCGCTGTCCTGATAACGTTCCAGCACCCGCCGGAGCCGGTCGGGGCGTCGCAGTTCGGGCAGCTGAATCACGGGACGCGGCTGCCAGACGCCCGGCGCATGCGCCGTGAGCCAGCTCCGGCTGCCGCCGTCGGCTGCGGCCTGCAGCGGCCCGCGTGGTCCGTCGTCCAGGGGCAGGCGCGGATGCATCACCGCCCAGGGATTGCCTGATGCTCCGGTGGCCGGCGGCTCGGGATCCGCCACCACCACGGACACGCCCCGGGCTGCAAATGCCGCCGCGCAACAGGCGCCGGCGAGCCCCGCCCCGAGGATGCGTACCTGCTGCGGACGCGGCGGAGCGGGGCGGCCGAGGCCGGGCCGCAGGCGGCCCCTGAGCACCTGCCTTTTGCCCGCGGGTCCGGAAACCCGTTCCACCTCGAAGCCGGACGCATCCAGCGCACCGCGGACGGCTGCGGCCACGGAGAACGTGCCCAGCGTCGCCCCGGGTCGGGACAGGGTCGGCAGATGCGCGAACAGGTCGGACGTCCAGAGCTCCGGGTTGCGGGCGGGTGCGAAGCCGTCCAGGAACCAGGCGTCAGCGGCGCTGCTGTTGCCCCCGGAGGCCCAGTCCTCGAGGCCGCAGACTGCATTGCCGTAGTACAGGGCCAGCCGGACCCGGCCACCGTCGAGGGTGAGCCGGTGCCATCCTTGCAGCCAGGGCGGCGCCTGGGCGTCGAAGTCCTGCAGGGCGGCCGCGAGTTGTGGATGGCCGGGTGCGAGCTGTGTCGCGAGGCGAAGCCGATCCCCGGAGGCGAGCGGGTGGCGTTCGAAGCTGACGAAATGCAGCCGTGCCGAGGCGGGCGCCGCGCTGAGAAAGGATGCCCGGGCGAGCAGAAAACTGAGCCCGGTGCCGAAGCCGAGCTCGCCGATGCAGAAATCGCCTGCGGTCTGCTGCCAGCGCTGGGGCAGGTCGTTGCCATCGAGGAAAACGGCGGTGGATTCCGCGACGCCATCGCTGCGCGAGAAGTAGATGTCACCGTAGTCGGGGGCGACTGGGACGCCGTCCTCCCAGGCTACGCGGGCCGGGCTGAGGACGCGAGGATGGGCCCCGGTCACGCAGGACCGGTGGCGACGGGTCGCTCGGGATCGCGGATCCACTCGGACCAGGAGCCGACGTACAGGCGTGGACGACCGCGGCCGGCCTGCACCGCGGCGAGGACGTTGTGGGCGGCGGTGACGCCGGAGCCGCAGTAGCAGATGGTCGCGTCCGCATCGATGCCTTCCCAGCGGAGGGCCAAGTCCTGATCATCACGCCAAAGGCCGCCGTTGGTCAGATTGCCGCCGTGAGGCATACAGGACGCCCCCGGAATGTGACCGGCGACCGGATCGATGGGTTCCACTTCGCCGGCGAAGCGTTCCGGCGTGCGGGCATCGAGCAGGGTTGTGCCGGCGTCGATGGCCGCCAGCACGTCGGCCACCTTGGCCGCCTCCAGGAGGGGCGCACGTTGGGGCCAGGCGGGTGCCTCGGGCCAGGCGGTGGCCGCTGGGCCGGTCTCGAGGTCACCGCCGGCGGCGGTCCAGGCGTCCAGGCCGCCGTCGAGGACCTGGGCGGCCGGATGTCCAGCATGACAGGCGAGCCACCAGCCGCGAGCCGCAAAGGGCCCGCCGGCGTCATCGTAGAACACGACCGGGTCCTCGGGTCCCACGCCCAGATGGCGCAGACTGGTGATCACAGCGGCCATCTCAGGCGCCGGGTGCCGGCCGCTGCTGCCGGGTAGCACGGGGCCGGAGAAGTCCCGTTCGAGATGGGCGTAGCGGGCTCCGGGCAGTCGCGACTGGCGCCAGGCGGCTTCGCCGGCGCTGCTGTCGTCCAGACGGAAGCGGCAGTCCACCAGCACGGGCGGCTTGGTCCCGGACAGGGCCGCCTGCAGGTCTTCGGCGGTGATGAGCGGCGTCTTGGGAAGCAAATTGGACATGGAACTTCGATCGTCCTGGCGACTCTGAAGAAAGCGTTGTACCAGATCCCATGCCCCGGTGTCGGTGGCAAAAAGGCGGTGCAACTGTCAAAATAGAGAGCGACGCACGCCGTGCGCGTATTGCATTTCAAGGAGTAATCGATCGCATGTGGTATGAGGGTCTGCTGGCTCCCAGCCTGCTGCAACTGGTTCTGATCACGCTGGCGCTGACGCATGTCACCATCGTGGCCGTAACCGTGTACCTGCACCGCTTCTCGGCCCACCGGGCCCTGGAGCTGCATCCGGTACTGCAGCATTTCTTCCGCTTCTGGCTCTGGCTCACCACCGGCATGGGCACGCGGGAGTGGACGGCTATTCACCGCAAGCACCACGCCAAGTGCGAGACCGAGGAAGATCCTCACAGCCCGCAGGTCATGGGTCTGAAAAAGGTGTTCTGGCAGGGCGCGGAACTGTATCGCGAAGGCAAGACGCCGGAAACGCTGGAGCAGTACGGCAAGGGCTGCCCGGACGACTGGGTCGAGCGCAACGTCTATCGCCACTCCGTGGTCGGTGTGAGCGTGATGCTGGTCATCGACCTGCTGCTGTTCGGCGTGGCCGGACTGACCGTGTGGGCCATCCAGATGATGTGGATTCCGTTCTGGGCCGCCGGTTTCATCAACGGCGTCGGCCACTACTTCGGCTACCGCAATTTCGAGTGCGCGGACGCGGCCACCAACATCTCACCCTGGGGCATCATCGTCGGCGGTGAGGAACTGCACAACAATCACCACACCTATCCGAACTCGGCGAAGCTGTCCCAGAAGCCGTGGGAATTCGACATCGGCTGGATGTACATCCGCATCTTTGAAATGCTCGGGCTGGCCAAGGCCCGTAGCAAGGGGCCCGTGGTGATCCGGGATCCCTCCAAGCAGTCGCTTGATCTGGACACGGCCTGGGCGCTGGTGAACGATCGCTTCCGGGTCATGTCGCGCTACGCCGAGGACGTGGTGGCTCCGATGGTGCGCCACGAGCGCGAGCGGGCCAGCGAGACCACGCGTCACATGCTGCGTAAGGGCAAGCGGGTCCTGTGCCGCGAAGAGACGCTGTTCAACGACTGGGATCAGCTTCGGTTGCAGGCGATCCTCGAAGCCTCGCCGCGGTTGCGGACGGTCTACGAGAAGCGTCTGGCGCTGCAGGCGATCTGGCGGCGTCAGGGTGAAAGCATGGAAGCCCGCCTCGAGGCACTCAAGCAGTGGTGTGCCGAGGCCGAGGCCAGTGGCATCCAGGCACTAAAGGACTTTGCTGCCGAGCTGCGCAGCTACACGATCCCCCGCAGCCAGGCCGCTGCGACGGCCTGACGCGCAACAGCCGGGCGATACCAAAAGGGCGCCTGCGGGCGCCCTTTTTCGTTGTTCTGATTGCCGCGACTGATCGGAGCGCAGCTTCGCTGCACTCACTGTTGCGCGCCATCCATGGCGCGCACCCCTGCGGGGCGCACTGCGTGCGACGCGATCCGTTCCAGACGAATCGCGCCCACAGCGCTTCGTTCGAGCGTGGCGCCCAAGCCCGATAGTCGTGGGAGAGAGTGCCCCCGCAGGGGGTGCTCCGATGCGCTGCGCAGCAGCGACCGAACGAAGGCACCATTGGACGTGGCAGCGAGCCTGAACGCGCGGCTGCGCCGCCGGTCGTTGCGCCGGCCTGCGGCTGGCACAATCTCCCACTGACGCTTCGTTCGAGCGAGTGGGGCTACATGCGCTCGACGGTGGCGATGCCGAGCAGGCTGAGGCCGGTCTTGAGCGCGGCGCTGCTGCGCTGGGCCAGGGCCAAGCGGGAATCGCGCAGGGCGGCGTCGTTCGCCGTCAGCACCGGGCATTGTTCGTAGAACGCCATGAAGGCCACGGCAATGTCGAACAGATGCGTGCACAGCAGATGCGGCAAGCCGTCGCGAGTCACCACCGCCAGCGTCTCCGGCAACCGGATCAACTGCATCGCCAGCGCCCGCTCTGCGGGTTCAGAAAGCGTAATGGGCGCGTCGAAACTGTCCGGGTCCACCTCCGCGCGACGGAACAGGCTGCGCACCCGGGTATAGGCGTACTGCAGGTAGGGCGCCGTGTTGCCGTCGAAGGACAGCATGCCGTCCCAGGAGAACACGTAGTCGCTGCTGCGATGCTTGGACAGGTCCGCGTACTTCACGGCACCGATGCCCACCACCCGGCCGATGTCGCGGCGCTCCGCTTCAGCGAGTTCCGGGTTCTTCTCCGTCACCAGCGCGTGGGCCCGCTCTTCCGCCTCGTCGAGCAGTTGCGACAGGCGAACGACGCCGCCGGAGCGGGTGGCGAACGGTCGCCCGTCCTCGCCGAGCATGGTGCCGAAAGGCATGTGTTCAAGCTGGGCGTCCTCGGGCGCGAAGCCGGCGGCCCGGGCCACGGCGAACACCTGCCGGAAGTGCAGGCTCTGGCGATTGTCGACGAAATAGAGCATGCGCTCGGCGCGCAGGCTCCGGCAGCGGTGACGGATGGCCGCCAGATCGGTGGTGGCGTAGAGGTAGCCGCCGTCGCGCTTCTGCACGATCAGGGGCAGCGGCTGGTCGTCCTTGCCCTTGAATTCGTCGAGGAACACGCACTGGGCGCCGTCGCTCTCGGTGAGTAGCCCTGCCGCGTCGAGGTCCTCGACCACGCGCGCGAGATCGTCATTGTACGCGCTCTCCGCGTGCACATGCTCACGCGTCAGGCTGACGCCGAGCCGGGCGTAGAGCGCCTCGCAGTGACGCATGGAGACATCGATGAACTGCTGCCAGCGACGCAAGCACTCGGGGTCGCCGGACTGCAGGCGCACCACGGTGTCGCGGGCCGCCTGGGCGAAGTCAGGGTCCGTATCGAAGCGCTGCTTGGCGTGCCGGTAGAACGTCTCCAGGTCGGTGAGTTCGTGCTCGAGCGCATCATCGTTGTTGGCGAGCTCAGTCATCCAGGTCAGCAGCATGCCGAACTGCGTGCCCCAGTCGCCGACGTGGTTCTGGCGCAGCACGGCGTGACCGGTGTGTTCGAGCACCCGGGCCATGGCGTCGCCGATGATGGTGCTGCGCAGGTGCCCGACATGCATTTCCTTCGCCAGATTGGGCGAGGAGTAGTCCACCACCACCCGCTGGGCATCGGCACCAGCGGGCCTTGGCGCGATCACGCTGGCGACATAGTCGGCAAGCTGCCGCTTCAGGCAGGCATCCGACAAGGTCAGATTGATGAAGCCGGGTCCGGCGATCTCGGCATGGGCAACGAGATCGTCGATCTCCGCTGCGGCCAGCGCAGCCTCGGCCAGTTCCCTGGGCTTGCGGCCGAGCTTCTTGGCTGCCCCCATGGCGCCGTTCGCCTGGTAGTCGCCGAAGCCCGCCCGGGTGGCCGGCTGCACGATGGCCGGCGTGCCGGGCGGTGCGCCGGCCTTTTCCAGCGCGGCAGCGATGCGCGCCTCGAGAGTTTCCCGCAGCGTCATGACCCTGGGTTCACGCGACGTACCGATGTGATGACGATGCGTTCCACCGGTACGTCGCTCATGCCGGCGACCACGGTGGTGTCCACCTGACTGATGGCATCCACCACGTCCATGCCGGACACGACGCGGCCGAACACAGCGTAGCCGGGACGGTCGCCACGGGCGTCGAGGTGGGCGTTGTCGGTGACGTTGATGAAGAACTGGGCACTGGCGCTGTCGGGATTGCGAAGTCGCGCCATGGACAGCGTGCCGCGCAGGTTCCGCGGACCGCCAACGGACTCGTTGATGATGCTGTCACCGGGCTCTCGGAGTTCCATGTCAGCGGTGTAGCCACCGGTCTGGACCATGAAGTTCTCGATCACCCGGTGAAAGATCAGGTCCTCGAAAAACGACGCATCCACATAGGCGAGGAAGTTTTCGCTGGTCACCGGAGCTTCGTCCGGGAACACCTCCACTTCGAATGCGCCCACGTTGGTCTTGAAGACGACGCGGGGCTGCTCGGCAACGGCGAACTGACTTGCAAAGAGAAATGTGGTGAATACGGCCAGGAACAGCCAGCGCATGCGGCAACCTCGAAGCGATGCTCGGGAGCTGCGCAGTCTACTGGCTCGCCGCAGCGCATTGAAGCGCTGCGATGCAAGCGGCTCCCCCGCGCATCGGTCGAGCGTGGCGTAGTGGGAGCTGACGTCGCCCCTCAGGGCGGCGTCGCGATCGCGGACGTCGGCTCCCACAGCGCTTCGTTCGAGCGCTGTGCTCTTTCGCTGGGCTACATCACGCCGTAGGCGATCATGGCCTTGGCGACCTTGTTGAAGCCGGCCACGTTGGCGCCCTTGAAGTAGTCGATATGACCGTCGGCGTGCCGTCCGAACTCCACGCACTGGTCGTGGATACCCTTGATGATTTCCCGCAGGCGCACGTCCACCTCGCCGGCGGACCACTGCAGACGCAGACTGTTCTGGCTCATCTCCAGACCCGAAACGCTGACTCCACCGGCGTTCGCTGCCTTCGACGGTGCGTGCAACAGATCGCGCTTCTTCTGAATGGTCTTGATGGCCTTCGGTGTGGTCGGCATGTTCGCGCCTTCGGCGATGCCGCGGACGTTGTTCGCCACCAGTTTTTCGGCGTCTTCGAGTTGGATCTCGTTCTGGGTGGCACAGGGGAAGGCAAGATCGCAGGGTACGCCCCAGGGCCGCTCGTCGGGGTGGAAGTCGGCGCCGAACTCCTGCGCATACTCCTCGATGCGCCCGCGGCGTTTCTCCTTGAGGTCCATGACCCACTCGAGCTTTTCCAGCGTCAGCCCGTCTTTGTCGTAGATGAAGCCGCTGGAGTCGGACAGGGTGACCACCTTGCCTCCGAGTTCCAGCAGTTTCTTCGCGCAGTAGGTGGCCACATTGCCGGACCCGGACACGACACAGACTCTGTCGTCGATGGATTCCTTATGGTGGTTGAGCATGTCCTCCATCATGTAGACGGTGCCGTAACCGGTGGCCTCGGTGCGGATGCGGCTGCCGCCGAACTCCAGACCCTTGCCCGTCAGCACGCCCTCGAAGCGGTTCACCAGCCGTTTGTACTGGCCGAACATGTAGCCGACTTCCCGCGCGCCGACGCCGATGTCACCAGCCGGGACGTCGGTGTCGGGGCCGATGTGGCGATGCAGTTCGGTGATGAACGCCTGGCAGAAGCGCATCACCTCGCGGTCGGACCGACCTTTCGGGTTGAAGTCGGAGCCGCCCTTGCCGCCGCCCATGGGCAGGCCGGTAAGGCTGTTCTTGAACACCTGCTCAAAGGCGAGGAACTTCAGCACGCTCTGGGTGACGCTGGGATGAAAGCGGATGCCGCCCTTGTAGGGGCCGATGGAGTTGTTCTGCTGCACCCGGTAGCCACGATTGACGCGGATTTTGCCGTTGTCGTCTTCCCAGGTGACCCGGAAGCTGATGATGCGGTCGGGCTCGGTCATCCGCTCGAGGATCATCAGATCCTTGTAGATGGGCTTGTCCGCGATGTAAGGGATGATGTCCATCGCAACTTCGTGCACGGCCTGGTGAAACTCAGGCTCACCCGGATTGCGCCGCCGGACACCCTCCATGAACCGTTCGAGTTCGTCGTCGTGATTGTCCGCCATTCCCCATGCTCCCTTGTTGTGATGGCTTTTGACGCCGCGCCTATCTGAACGCGTCGGGAGTCGGATTGACAAGGGAATATTGCGCTGGGGTTCAGCCGTTGAGGACGCGCAGATAGCGGTGCACCGTTCCGAACCAGCCCAGTTCGAGCGCATCCGCCACCAGGGCATGACCAATGGACACCTCGGCCAGTCCCGGCAGCGTCCGCAGTGCGACCAGATTGTCGAGATCGAGATCGTGGCCGGCGTTGACGCCGAGTTCGAGGTCGCGCGCGCATTGGGCCGCTCGGATGAAGGCTTCCAGACTGGCACGACTTAGCGTTCCGCCGCTGTGTCCGTCTTCTGCGTAAGCGTGTGCGAAGGGGCCGGTGTAGAGCTCGATGCGTTCGGCGCCGGTGTCCGGAACCGCGGCGATGGCGGCGGGATCCGGATCCATGAACAGGCTGACGCGGGCGCCGTGAGCATGCATCCGTTCGACCAGTGGCCGTAAGCGCGCCGTGTCCGCCGGCAGATCCCAGCCGTGATCCGACGTCAGCTGGACGTCGCCGTCCGGCACCAGGGTCACCTGTGCGGGACGCGCTGCGGCGACCAGCGCTTCCAGACCGGGATAGCCGTCGTTGTTGGCGGGTGCGAACGGATTGCCTTCGATGTTGAATTCGGCGTCGGGAAACTCGGCGCGCAGCATGGCGGCCAGGGCTGGAACGTCACTGGCGCGGATGTGGCGTTGATCCGGGCGCGGATGCACGGTGATGCCGTGGGCGCCGGCGAGCAGTGCCATGCGTGCCAGCTCCAGCAGATCGGGGCGCGCTCCGCCACGGGAGTTACGCAGCAGGGCGATCTTGTTGACGTTCACCGACAGTGCGATCACGGCCGCGGCTCCGTGGAATCGGACTCGACGGCGTCTACCGCCGGTTCCGTATCCTCGCTCGCGTCCAGATGCCCGGCGCGTGCCAGATAGACGATGGTGATCACCACGTAGCAGAACGTCAGCGCGAAGCTGCCGAACAGCTTGTAGTTGACCCAGACCTCCTCACTGAAATTCATGAACACCACCAAGTTCAGCGTTCCGCCGAGGAAGAACGCCGCACTCCAGCCCCAGGCAAGGTGGTTCCAGGCGCGCCGCGGCAGCGGCAGCTGGCCACCCAGCATACGCTCGAGGACATTGCGTTCACCGAAGATCTGGGACAGCGCCAGGCCCGCGGCCAGGATCCAGTTCACCAGGGTGGGTCGCCACTGAATGAAGGCGGCGTTGTTCAGTGCCAGGGTCAGGCCGCCAAGCAGCAGCACAGCCCAGAACTGGAGCTGCATGGGTCGCTCGAGCTTGCCGAAGCGCAGGTAGAGCACGGCGGTCAGCAGCACCTGGGCGACGATGAGCACGGCGGTGGCGCCGAGCAGGTCGCGCTCCAGGAAGTAATAGGCGATGAAGAACGCAAGAATGGGTGCGAATTCGAGGAACTGCTTCACAGGGACTCCGTTTGAACGCGGGAACGGCGTCCTGCCGTCCGAAGGGGGTGGGTTGAGGCCCGCCGCGGCGCACCAGCATAATGGATCCTACGCCGCCGGGGGAGCGCGGCGCCCGCGCATGAGCAGTTGGAATCCTATGGCGCAGTACTTCAGCATCCATCCGGACAACCCACAGTCGCGACTCGTTCGCCAGGCCGTGGACATCGTCAGGAGCGGCGGGGTGATCGTCTATCCCACGGACTCCGCCTACGCCATTGCCTGCCGGCTCGAGGACAAGACCGGCGCCGAGCGCATTCGCCGCCTGCGCGAGGTCGACAAGGACCACAATTTCACCCTGGTCTGCCGTGACCTGAGCGAACTGTCCAACTACGCCACGGTGGACAACATGGTCTACCGGGCGCTGAAAGCGCATACGCCGGGGCCGTTCACGTTCATCCTGCCGGCGACCCGCGAGGTGCCGCGGCGCCTGGCCCATCCCAAGCGCCGCACCATCGGTCTGCGGGTGCCGGATCATCGTATTGCCCTGGCGCTGCTCGAAGAGCTCGGCGAGCCGCTGATGTCCAGCACCCTGATCCTGCCGGGCGACCTGCTGCCGCAGACGGATCCTGAGGACATCCGGGAGCGCCTGGAGAAGCAGGTGGATCTGATCATCGACGGTGGCCCCTGCGGCCCGGAGCCCACTACGGTGGTGGATCTCACCGGACCCGTGCCGGTGCTGACGCGGCAGGGTCGCGGCGATGCCAGCAAGCTCGTTCCGGATGCGGCGCCGCGCGACGGTACTGCGGGCTAGGGAGGCCGGCGCTCTGGTATGATCCGCGCCCTTTTGGTCTGTGGAGCACGTCTTGAAGGCTAACGACGCCGAGCGCCGGGTTCTCTCCGGCATGCGACCGACCGGCCGGCTGCATCTCGGGCACTACCACGGGGTGCTGCGCAACTGGGTCAAGCTGCAGCACGAGTTCGAGTGCTTCTTCTTCGTCGCCGACTGGCATGCACTGACGACCCACTACGGTGAGTCCCAGGAAATCGAACAGAACGTCTGGGACACGGTCATCGACTGGCTGGCTGCCGGCGTCAACCCAGGCTCGGCGACGCTGTTCATTCAGTCCCGGGTGCCGGAGCACGCGGAGCTGCATCTGCTGCTGTCCATGATCACGCCTCTCGGCTGGCTCGAGCGGGTGCCGAGCTACAAGGATCAGCAGGCGAAGCTGAAGGAGAAGGACCTCACCACTTACGGCTTCCTCGGCTATCCGTTGCTGCAGAGCGCGGACATTCTGGTCTACCGGGCGGGCAAGGTGCCGGTGGGTGCGGATCAGGTGGCGCATGTGGAGCTCACCCGCGAGGTCGCACGCCGCTTCAATTTCGTCTACGGCCGGGAACCCGGTTTCGAGGACGCGGCTGAGGCCGCCATCCGCCGCATGGGGAAGAAATCGCAGCGCCTTTACAATGAGCTGCGCAAGCGCTACCTCGAGCAGGGTGACGGCGAGGCGATTTCCCGCGCCCGCGCCCTGCTTGCCGACCAGCAGAATCTGTCGCTGGCGGATCGCGAGCGGCTCACAGGTTATCTGGAAGGCGGCGGCCGGCTGCTGCTGCCGGAGCCGGAATCGTTGCTCACCGAGTCGCCGAAAGTGCCGGGGCTCGATGGTGAGAAGATGTCGAAGTCCTACAACAACACGATCACCCTGCGCGAGGAACCGGATGCGGTGGAGCAGAAGATCCGCACCATGAAGACGGATCCGGCCCGTGCCCGGCGCTCCGATCCCGGCAACCCGGAACACTGCCCGGTGTGGTCGCTGCACAAGCTGTACTCGGACGAGGACACCCGCGACTGGGTGGTGGAGGGCTGCACCACGGCTGGCATCGGCTGCATCGACTGCAAGCGGCCGGTGATCGACGCCATTCAGCAGGAGCTGGCCACCATGCGCCAGCGTGCGAAGCAGTACGAGGAGCAGCCGGACCTGGTGAAGGCCATCATCTCCGAAGGTTCCGAGCACGCCCGGGATCACGCCAAGGACACGCTGGAAGTGGTGCGCAGTGCCATGGGACTGGGTTACCGGTGAGCGACACCGGCGACGACGTGCCCGCCGAAGTTCCCGCCGAAGTGCCACGTCTGGCCGATCTGCGGCGGGGCCAGGAGGCGGGTGGCGGCCAGGCCGAGTTTCCTTTCGCCATCGTCGAGGGGCGCACAGTCACCGAGCTGCCCCGGGACCTCTACATTCCACCGGATGCCCTCGAGGTGTTCCTGGAGGCTTTCGAGGGACCGCTGGATCTGCTGCTGTACCTGATCCGGCGGCAGAACCTGGACATTCTCGATATCCGGGTGGCCCAGATCACCCACCAGTACATGCAGTACGTGGAGCTGATGAAGGCGCTGCACTTCGAGCTGGCCGCCGAGTACCTGGTCATGGCGGCGATGCTGGCGGAGATCAAGTCGCGCATGCTGCTGCCGCGACCGAAGAGCGAGGACGAAGAGGCAGAGGATCCGCGCGCGGAACTCATTCGGCGCCTGCAGGAGTACGAGCGCTTCCGGCAGGCCGCCGAAGACATCGACGCCATACCGCGGACGGACCGCGAGGTGTTTCCCGCGACTGCGGTGGCGCCGCCCATGGACCGGCAGCGGCCGTTGCCGGAGTTGGACATGAAGGAGCTGCTGCTGGCGCTGGCAGATGTCATGCAGCGGGCAGAGATGTACCGTCACCACAACATCCGCTTCGAGACCCTCTCGACCCGGGAACGCATGGGTGACGTGCTGCGGCGGGTATCGGAAAGCCGGGACTTCGTACCCTTCGTCAGCCTGTTCGCGGTCGATGAGGGCCGGTTCGGCGTGGTGGTCACGTTTCTTGCGATCATGGAGCTGGTCAAGGAGTCGCTGATCGAGCTGGTGCAGAACGAACCCTTCGCGCCGATCCACGTTCGCGCCCGCGTCCACGCGGTGTAGGCGCCGGGCGGCGCGTACGCGCGTGCTCCGTATGCGGCACGCCTACAGAGGCGGCGTAACGTGGTTCTGTAGGCCCGAGCTGGGCCTCACAGGACGTGCGCTCGGCTCGGGGCGACGAACAAAGCGAATACACATGAAGAGGAACACCGTTTGAGCATCCACCCGGACATGGTCCGCAACATCGTCGAAGGCGCGCTCTTAGCCGCCGGCGAGCCGGTGTCCTTCGAGCGGCTGCTGGGCCTGTTCGAAGCGGACGAGGGGGTTGGCCGCGACGAACTGCGCGCAGCCCTCGATGCGCTGCAGGCCGCGAACGCGGAGCGGGGCACCTACCTCAAGGAGGTGGCCAGCGGTTGGCGCATCCAGGTCCGCGAGGATCTGGCGCCCTGGATCAGCCGGCTGTGGGAGCAACGGCCGCCGCGTTACACGCGGGCGCTGCTGGAGACGCTGGCGGTGATCGCCTATCAGCAGCCGGTCACGCGCAGCGACATCGAGCAGGTGCGCGGCGTGAGCGTATCGTCGAACATCATCAAGACGCTGCTCGATCGAGATTGGATCCGCATTGTCGGTCATCGCGACGTGCCCGGCCGTCCGGCGCTGTATGGCACCACACGGGGCTTCCTCGACTATTTCAATCTGCGGGCGCTGAACGAGTTGCCGCCACTTGCGGAGATTCGCGATCTGGACAAGATCAACCGGGAACTCGGCTTTGAGGGCATGGAGGATGACGCCATGGCCCCGGACGAGGCCGAAGCGGTGTCAGGCCGGGAAGTCGAGGCGGACATGAGTGCGGCCGATGACGATGACGATCATGAAGTCGACTACGCGCCCGACGAGGATCAGAACGAAGACGGAAGGGTTCTGCGATGACCCGTCCTCCGCGCAAAGCCCCCCCCGGGGGTAAGTCCTCGAAGAGCGGAAGCACTCGGCACGGAGGCCGCAAGGGTGATTCCTCGAAGGCAGCGCCGCGCAAGTCGGCACCTCCGAAAGCGGCACCTCCGAAAGCGGCACCTCCGAAAGCGGCACCTCCGAAACGTCGAAGCAGCAAGCGTGACGCGCAGCGCAGCCGGCCCGACGCGACGCCGCCGATTGCCGTTGAGGCCGAGGTCAACGCCGAGGCGGCACCGGCGGCGGGCAGCGAAAAGCTGCAAAAGGTGCTCGCCCGTGCGGGTCTCGGTTCCCGCCGGGCTCTCGAGGAGTGGATCAGCGCGGGCCGAATCAAGGTGAATGGTGAGGTTGCCCGGCTCGGGGACCGGGTGGCGGGCGGCGATCGCATCGAGGTGGACGGACGTGCACTCGGCCGCAGTGCCGACGTCGAACCCGGCGTTCGCATGCTGCTCTACAACAAGCCTCAGGGCGAGATCTGCACCCGTAACGATCCGGAAGGGCGCCCGACCTGTTTCGATCGCTTGCCGCGTCTGGCCACGGGGCGATGGGTCGCCGTCGGTCGGCTGGATTACAACACCAGCGGGTTGCTGCTGTTCACCACGGATGGCGAACTGGCCAATCGCCTCATGCATCCCGCGGCGCAGCTGGATCGCGAATACGCGGTCAGGGTTCACGGTACCGTGGAAGACGACGTGCTGCAGCGGCTGAAAGAAGGCGTGCTGCTGGAAGACGGTCCGGCACGCTTCAGCGACGTGCAGTACTACGGCGGTGAGGGCGCCAACCGCTGGTATCACGTCGTGCTCATGGAGGGGCGCAACCGGGAGGTTCGCCGTCTGTGGGAATCCCAGGGCGTGGAGGTCAGTCGGCTGAAGCGGGTCCGCTTCGGGCCGTTGGTGATGCCCTCGACCCTGGTGATGGGGCGCTGGCTGGAGCTCCGCCCCGAGGAAATCGATGCCCTGTGCCGCCTCGTCGGCATGCCGGAAGCCCACGGAGGCGGCAATCGTGCCCGCCTCGGTCATTCCAAGCTCTTCGTGCCCTATCCCGGCCTGTTCTAGGTCCGAGCGCGTGCGCTAGGCCAAGCGGGGCGGCGCGTGCACGCGCTCGCCTACAGGGCGTTTTCAGGCCCGAGCCCTGGTCAGGCGAGGCCGAGCCAGGTGCGCGCTTCGATGCTCTGGCCGTTGACCTCGCGGGCGCCGAGGCCGAACAGCCACAGGTACAGCGGCATCAGATCCGACGGCGTTGGCAGCGATGCCGGATCCTCACCGGGAAACGCGGCGGCGCGCATGGCCGTTCGTGTCCCGCCGGGATTGAGGCTGGCGAAACGTACCGCCGAGATCTGGTCCGCCTCGTCGGCGAATACCTTCATTAACGCTTCCACGCCGGCTTTCGCGACGGCGTAGGCACCCCAGTAGGCCCGTGGCCGCAGCCCGGCACCTGACCCCGTGAACAGCACCAGCGGCGCGCGCGTCGACTGCCCATCGTCCGCTGGTGACGCGCTGCGCCCCGCGTCCGATTCGCGCGAATATTCTTCAGTCGAGCCGCCTGCGGAATCACGCGTGTACGCGCCACCTGCCTCGAGCAAAGGCAACAACGCCTGGGTCAGGACGAAATTGCTGCTGAGATTGGTGGCCAGGACCTCGTGCCATTGATGGGCGTCGTAACTCGCCAGCGGCACCCGAGGTCCGAGAATGCTGGCGTTGTGCAGCAAGCCATCGAGGCGCCCGAAGCCGTCGTCGATGGCCGCCGCAAGCTGCTGGCCGTCCTCGGCCGTGAGGCCCGCGAGATTCACGGCCTGGATCACCGGTTCCGGATGACCTGCGGCGACGATCTCATCGTAGACCGCCATCAGCTTCGCTTCGGTCCGGCCGAACAGCAGCACGGTGGCACCGTGGGCCGCGAAGGCATTGGCCGCGGCACGGCCAATGCCGGTTCCGGCGCCGGTCACCGCGATCACCCGATCCGCGAGCAGGTCCGTCGGGGGCCGCCAGTCGGGATCGAAGCCGCTCATTGGGGGCGCACCGCATGCACGATGTAGTTCACGTCCACGTCCCGATCAATACGGCAGTCACGGGTGAATGGGTTGTAGCGCATGCCGGCGATCTCCTTCAGTTCGAGACCCGCGGTGCGAATCCAGCGGGCCAGTTCCGAGGGTCGGATGAAGCGGGCGTAGTCGTGGGTGCCCTTGGGCAGCAGCCCGAGCACGTACTCGGCACCCACCACCGCTAGGGCCCAGGCCTTGGGGTTGCGGTTGATGGTGGAGAAGAACAGATCGCCTCCAGGTCGCGCCAGCTCGGCACAGGCGCGGATCACTGATGCAGGCTCCGGTACGTGCTCCAGCATTTCCAGGCAGGTCACCACGTCGAAGGCGCCCGGGGTCTCGCCTGCGAGCACCTCGGCGGCGCATTGGCGATAGGCCACCTCGACGCCGGACTCCAGTCCATGCAGCCGGGCCACGGTCAGCGGCGCTTCGCCGGCATCGATGCCGGTGACGCGGGCGCCCAATTGCGCCATGCCCTCGGTCAGCAGGCCGCCGCCGCAACCCACGTCGACGACCCGGGCGCCGGCCAGCGGGTGGCGCTCGGCGATCCAGGCGAGGCGCGCCGGATTGATGTCGTGCAGGGGGCGGAAGTCGCCTTCCGGATCCCACCAGCGGTGCGCCATGGCCTCGAACTTGGCCACTTCCGCCGGGTCGATGTTGTCTGCCTGGCTCATGGTCACTGCTCATCCTGCATGCGATTGCGCCAGCGGCGGACGCTGGCGAGGATTGCATCGGTGTCCTGACGCAGATGGCGACCCTGATCGTAGACCGGAGCCCCGTCCACCCAAACGGTGCTCACGCCCCGCTCTCCGCCCGCATAAACCAGCTGGGATTCCGGGTGAAAGACCGGCTCGTTGGCGATGCCCGAGAGATCCACGGCCACCATGTCCGCCGCCTTGCCGGATTCCAGGGAGCCCGTGAGGTCCCCGAAGCCGAGGGCCTCTGCACCGCTGAGGGTGGCCATCCGGATCACTTCCAGGGCCGGCAGGGCGGCCGCGTCGGCAGCGACGGCCTTGGCCAGAATAGCCGCCACGTGCATCTCCCGGAACAGCGACAGGCTGTTGTTGCTGGCGGCACCATCGGTGCCGAGGGCAACCCGAACGCCCGCCGCCCGCAGTTCGGCTACCGGGCAGAAGCCGCTGGCAAGCTTCAGATTCGATTGAGGGCAGTGGATGACGCTGACGTCGTGGCGCGCGAGTCGGCCGGGATCGCCGGGCTCGAGCTGCGTCATGTGCACAGCCTGCAGATTCGGACCGAGCAAGCCGCAGCGTTCGAGGGTTTCCAGCGGCCGCTCACCGGTCTCCTGGCGGGCGGTGGTGATCTCGTCGGCGGTTTCGTGGAGATGAATCTGCACCCGTACGTCGAGTTCCTCCGCCAGCACGGCGATGCGCGCGAGATGCGCCGGGTCGAAGGCATAGGTCGAGTGGGGTCCGAAGGCGATGCGGATACGGTCGGAGTCCCGGTACTCATCGTGCAGGGCCAAGGACTTGTGGATCGCCTCGTCGGCACCGCTGGACCAGGCATTGGGGAAGCGCACCAAGGGGCCGAGAATCTGGGCCCGTACGCCGGCGCGCAGCGCCACGGCCGCGCTGGCCTCGGGGAAGAAATACATGTCGCTGAACGTGGTGGTGCCGGCAGCCACCATCTCTGCCACGGCGAGTGCCGTGCCTTCGGCGACGAAGGCCGGGTCCACCCAGCGGCCCTCCATCGGCCAGATGCGCTCATTCAGCCAGGTGGCCAGGGGCAGGTCGTCGGCATAGCCGCGGAACAGGCTCATGGCCGCGTGGCCGTGGGCATTGACCAGGCCTGGCAGCAGGGCGTGCCGATCGAGGCGGGTCTCCGGCACATCCGGCCAGCGCTCGCGCGCCGCGGCCGTCGGCAGCACCGCGAGAATCTTCGATCCCGCCAGGACGACGCTGTGATCGTCGAGAACGCGGTTGTCGGGCGCCACGGGCAGCACCCAGCGGGCACTGAGCAGCGCGGTGGCGGTGTCTGGCGGCATGGCGGGCTCCAGCGATCCGGCCGCGGATGATAGCAGAGGGCCTCGCTTGCGGGCCGCTGTGTGGGCTTCACGACCGCCCGGCGGCCCCGCGACATCGGACAGCCGCTGTGCTCGCCTCCGGGGCCCGCGCGCGCTAAAATGTCGCGCTTTCCGGACGCGTCCCGCGGGCGTGACTCGATGAAGCCGATTTCCGGCTTCATTGGGCCTTTGCGCCCGGCTTGGGCGATCATCGAGGACTTCATGGCAGAGATCGGTAGGGAAATTCTTCCCGTCAACATCGAGGACGAGCTCAAACAGTCCTATCTTGACTACGCAATGAGCGTGATCGTCGGACGCGCGCTCCCCGATGTGCGCGACGGACTCAAACCGGTGCACCGACGGGTGCTGTTCGCCATGAGCGAACTCAACAACACCTGGAACCGGCCCTACATGAAGTCGGCGCGGGTGGTCGGTGAGGTGATCGGTAAGTATCACCCCCACGGCGACTCTGCGGTCTACGACACCATCGTACGCATGGCGCAGACGTTTTCCATGCGCTACCTGCTGGTGGACGGGCAGGGCAACTTCGGCTCCGTGGACGGCGACCCGCCGGCGGCCATGCGTTATACGGAAGTGCGCATGGCGAAGCTGGCAGATCTGCTGCTGGCGGACTTGGACAAGGAAACCGTCGATCACGTTCCCAACTACGACGAAACCCTGTCCATGCCGGAGGTATTGCCGACCCGTGTGCCGAACCTGCTGGTGAACGGCTCCTCCGGTATCGCCGTCGGCATGGCCACCAACATCCCGCCCCATAACCTCGGCGAGGTCGGACGCGCCTGCATCGCGCTCATCGATGACGAGGACCTCACCATCGATGACCTGATGACCTACATTCAGGGTCCGGATTTTCCCACCGGCGCCATCATCAACGGTCGTGCGGGCATCGTGCAGGCGTACAAGACCGGACGTGGACGCATCTACGTCCGCGCCCGGGCGGAAGTGGAAACGGACGCGAAGACTGGACGCGACACCATCATCATCCACGAAATTCCGTACATGCTGAACAAGGCGCGGCTGATCGAGAAGATCGCCGAACTGGTCAAAGACAAGCGCATCGAGGGGATCTCGGAGCTGCGTGACGAGTCCGACAAGGACGGCATGCGCGTGGTCATCGAGATCCGGCGCGGTGAGTCCGGCGAGGTGGTGCTGAACAACCTCTACAGCCAGACTCAGCTGCAGACTGTGTTCGGCATCAACTGCGTCGCCCTCGAGCACGGTCAGCCGAAGGTGATGAACCTCAAGCAGATGCTCGAGGCCTTCATCCGCCACCGCCGCGAAGTCGTGACCCGCCGTACCGTGTACCTGCTGCGCAAGGCGCGGGAGCGTGGCCACATCCTCGAAGGCCAGGCCGTGGCCCTGTCGAACATCGACGAGGTGATCGCGGTGATCAAGGCGTCGCCGACGCCGGCGGAAGCGCGGGACGCACTTTGCAAACGCGGCTGGGAGTCGCCGACGGTTTCCTCGCTGCTGGCGCGTGCCGGTGCGGAAGCCTGCCGTCCGGACGGGCTCGAGGAACAGTACGGTCTGCGGGACGGACGTTACTGGCTGTCGCCGACCCAGGCCCAGGCCATCCTCGACCTGCGCCTGAATCGCCTCACCAGCATGGAGCAGGACAAGCTCATCGAGGAGTATCAGGCCCTGCTCAGCGAGATCGAGGGTTACATCGAGATCCTCGAAGATGGCGATCGCCTGATGGCGGTGATCCGTGGTGAGCTCGAGGAAGTTGTCGAAGCCTACGACGATCCGCGGCGGACGGAGATTACCGGGTCCTACGAGGATCTCTCCTACGAGGACCTGATCAACGAAGAGGACATGGTGGTCACGGTCTCGAACCGTGGCTATGCCAAGGCCCAGCCCCTGGCGACCTACGAGGCGCAGCGGCGCGGCGGGCGCGGCAAGGCCGCCACCAATCTCAACGACGAGGATTTCGTCGAGCATCTGCTGGTGGCCAATTCCCACGACACGATTCTCTGCTTCACCGATCAGGGCAAGGTGTTCTGGCTGAAGGTCTATCAGTTCCCCCAGGGAACCCGAACCTCACGCGGGCGCCCCATCGTGAACCTGTTACCACTGGGCGAGGGCGAGCGGGTCACCACGCTGCTGCCGGTGCAGGAGAATACCGAGGATGGTTTCATCTTCATGGCCACTGCCAACGGGACCGTGAAGAAAACCCCCATCGACCAGTTCTCGCGGCCGCGTTCGGTGGGCCTGATCGCCATCGACCTCGAACCGGACAATCATCTGGTGCGGGCTGCGTTCACGGACGGCAGTCGTGACGTCATGCTGTTCGCCGCCTCCGGCAAGGCGGTGCGATTCAAGGAGTCCGACGTCCGCGCCATGGGACGGACGGCGCGTGGTGTGCGCGGCATCCGGCTGCTCGGCAGCGACACCGTGATCGCCTGCATTATCCCGGATGCGGAGGGAGAGATCCTCACCGCCAGCGAGCACGGCTACGGTAAGCGCACCGACGTCAGCGAGTTTCCGCTGCGGGGGCGCGGTGCCCAGGGCGTCATCGCCATGCGCACTTCGGAGCGTAATGGTCGCGTCGTCGGAGCCGCCCAGGTGGCGCCGGGCGAGGAGATCATGCTCATCTCTAACCAGGGTACGCTGGTGCGAACGCGGGTCGACGAGGTGCCGCGGCTGTCCCGGGCGACTCAGGGCGTGCGCCTGATCAACCTGCGTGACGGTGAGCATCTGGTGGGCCTTGAACGCATTGCGGAAAGCGATGTGGAGGATGCCGGTACTGCAGGCGACGCCCCCGACGAGGCTTCTGGTGAGACTCCTGGTGAGACCGACTGAGCGCGGAAATCGTGTTGGCTCGCGATGCACGCTCGGCCCTTCGCCGGTAGCGCGGGCTCAGGAATGACGGTTTGACCCATGGAGTGCCTACTGCAATGAGTCGCGTGTACAACTTTTCTGCCGGTCCGGCGGCGCTTCCGGAAGCGGTTCTCGAACGCGCCCGCAACGAGATGCTCGACTATGCCGGAACCGGCATGTCGGTGATGGAGATGAGTCATCGCAGTGCTGCGTTCATCGACATCGCGGCCCGGGCGGAAGCGGATCTGCGTGAACTGCTGGCCATTCCGGATGACTACAAGGTTTTGTTCCTGCAGGGCGGGGCCACCGCCCAGTTCGCGGCGGTGCCCCTGAATCTGTGTGCCGCGGACAGCGCCGCGGCCTATGTCGACTCCGGATACTGGTCCGGCAAGGCCATCGCCGAGGCGCGCCGCTTCTGCCGTGCCACGGTCGCCGCGTCCAGCAAGGACAGTGGCCATACCAGCGTGCCGCCGCGCTCGGAGTGGTCACTGCCGAAGGAGGCGAGCTACCTGCACATTACGCCTAACGAGACCATCGGCGGGGTCGCCTATGACGGGATACCCGAGGTGGACGACTTGTCGCTGGTGGCGGATTACAGTTCGAGCATTCTGTCGGCACCGGTGGACGTATCCCGCTTCGGCGTGATCTACGCTGGTGCGCAAAAGAACATCGGTCCTGCGGGACTGACTCTTGTGATCGTTCGCGATGACCTGCTTGGACAGGCCCGGCCGGACACGCCGGCGAGTCTGGACTGGACCGTTGCCGCGGAAGCGGACTCCATGTACAACACGCCGCCGACGTTCGCTTGGTACCTGGCAGGACTGGTGTTCCGCTGGTTGAAGGACTTAGGCGGACTCGAGGCCATGGCCGAGATCAACCGGCGCAAGGCGGCAACCCTGTATGGCGCCATCGACGCCAGCAATTTCTACGCGTCCCCGGTGGCCAAGGCGAACCGGTCCTGGATGAACGTGCCGTTCACGCTTGCGGATCCTGCATTGGACAAGTCCTTTCTCGACGAGGCGGGGACCCGCGGCCTGACCAACCTCAAGGGTCATCGCAGCGTCGGCGGCATGCGCGCAAGCCTTTACAACGCCGTCAGCCAGGAGGCGGTCGACGCCCTGGTGACGTTCATGCACGATTTCGAACGTAAACACGCCTGAAAGTGTCTTCGCATGCAGGATGACCGACACCCATGACTCCGGGAGAAGGCGACACGATGGAGGCTGCCCTCGCAGCGCTGCGCGAGCGCATCGACGCCATCGATCTCGAACTGCAGCGGCTGCTGAACGCACGTGCGGAGGCGGCCCAGGAAGTGGCGCGGGTGAAGCTCGAGGCGGATCCTGCCTCCGAGCCCGTGTTCTATCGGCCCGAGCGCGAAGCCCAGGTGTTGTCCCGGGTGAAGGCGCGCAACACCGGGCCCATGGGCGACGAGGAAATGGCGCGGCTGTTCCGCGAAATCATGTCCTGCTGTCTGGCCCTCGAACAGCCGCTGACGGTGGCCTACCTGGGTCCCGAGGGCACGTTCACTGAGGCGGCGGCCATCAAGCACTTCGGCCATTTCGCGCGCACCCGGCCAATGGCGTCCATCGCCGAGGTGTTCCGTGAGGTGGAGTCCGGCAGCGCCCATTACGGCGTGGTGCCGGTGGAGAACTCCACCGAGGGTGTCGTCAACCATACGCTGGACAGCTTCATGGCCTCACCGCTGCAGATCGCCGGCGAGGTCGAGCTGCGCATCCACCATCACCTGCTGCTGCCACCGGGAGTTGCGCCTGCGGATCTGCGCCGGGTGTTTTCCCATCAGCAGTCGCTGGCTCAGTGCCGGTTCTGGCTGGATGCCCACTGGCCGCAGCTGGAGCGCATTCCCGTGGCGAGCAATGCGGAGGCGGCCGCGCTGGTGGCGAAGGAGACGAACGCCGCTGCCATCGCCGGCGAGATGGCGGCCGAGCGCTACGGGCTCGTGAAACTCGCCAACAACATCGAGGATCAGCCGGACAACACCACCCGCTTTCTGGTGCTCGGACGGCAGCGGGTGCTGCCGAGTGGGCGCGACAAGACGACGCTGCTGGTGTCGACCCGCAACCAGCCCGGGGCGCTGTATCAGCTGCTGGAGCCTTTTCATCGCCACGGCATCAGTCTGACCCGGCTGGAGACGCGGCCGTCCCGGGTGGGGAACTGGTCCTACGTGTTCTTCATCGACTGCGAAGGGCATCAGGATGACTCGGAGGTGGTGAAGGTCTTGGCCGAACTGCGGGAGATCACCATCGAGGTGAAGTCCCTGGGTTCCTATCCGCGGGCTGTGCTGTGAAGGTGCGTTGCTTCAACCCGGCGGCAGTCCGCGATCGCGACGCCGGCCTGCGGCCGACGTTTGCTCCCACTGACGTTGTTCCGAGCGGATGGCCACGGTCTGCGCACATGTCAGTGGGAGCGCACGTCCGCGCAGCGGGCGTGGCGATAACGCTGGGGGACGCGACCCGCTCGATTCCGGCGGCTGCGCCGCCGATCGCAACGCCGGCCTGCGAGCTATGCGGCCCAGCGACGTTTGCTCCCACTGACGTTGTTCCGAGCGGATGGCCACGGTCTGCGCACATGTCAGTGGGAGCGCACGTCCGCGCAGCGGGCGTGGCGATAACGCTGGGGGACGCGACCCGCTCGATTCCGGCGGCTGCGCCCGATTGCGGAGGAGCATAGCGCCGTGAAAACGAATGGCGTCACCGAGCGCATCCTTGCCAGGGCACGGCCTGCGGTCCGGGCGCTGCAGCCCTACCAGCCGGGCAAACCGGTGGAGGAGCTCGAGCGCGAACTGGGCATCCGCGAGGCGGTCAAGCTCGCCAGCAACGAGAATCCCCGCGGCCCTGGTCCGGCTGTGCACGAAGCGCTGGCCCGTGCCGGAGCCGGACTGAACCGTTACCCGGACGGTAACGGCTTCGAGCTCAAGCGCGCCCTCGCGGAACGGTTGGACGTCGACCCCGCCATGATCACCCTGGGCAACGGCAGTAACGACGTGCTGGAGCTGCTCGGCCGGGTGTTCGTGGGCCCGGGTGATCGCGGCATCGTCGACGCCCATTCCTTCGTGGTGTATCCACTGGCCATCACCTCGTCCGGCGGCGAACTCGTGCGGGTGCCGTCGAAACATTTCGGCCACGACCTCGAAGCCATGGCCGCCGCCGTGGACGATCGCTGCCGCATCATGTTCGTGGCCAATCCCAACAACCCCACCGGAACCCGGGTGACCCGCGCCGAGGTGGAGCGTCTGCTGGCCAGCGTCCCTGACGACCTCATCGTGGTGCTCGACGAGGCCTACTTCGAGTACGTGGCGGCAGGGGATCATCCCGATGGCATCAGTCTGCTGGCGGACCACCCCAATCTGGTGGTGACCCGTACCTTCTCGAAGATCCACGGGCTCGCCGCCCTGCGCATGGGCTTTGGTGTTGCGTCGCCGGCCATCGCGGACCTCCTCAATCGTCTCCGGCAGCCCTTCAACGCCAACGCACTGGCCCAGGCGGCGGCGGTGGCCGCGCTGGGGGACGAGGCTTACATGGCCGAGAGCAGGCGTCTGAACGACGCCGGCATGGCCGAGCTGACCGCGGCTTTCGACGCCCGGCAGCTGGCCTACATTCCCTCGGCGGGCAACTTCGTCACCGTCAAAGTGGGTGACGGCGCCGCTGTCTACGCTGCGCTGCTGCGGGAAGGCGTCATCGTCCGGCCCATTGGTGGTTACGGTCTGCCGGAGCATCTGCGCGTGACCGTGGGCACCGCTGCCGAAAATGCTCGTTTCATCGACGCGCTGGACCGGGTCCTCGAGGCTCAGGCCACGGGGATGCGAACCTGATGCTGGGTTCCGGGCGCCTGGTGGTCTGCGGCGTCGGCCTGATCGGCGGATCCTTGGCGGCCGCCGTCCGTGACCACGTGACGGGCGGGGTGATTGGCGTCGATGCGGACGACGCTGCGATCGCCGGGGCCGAAGCGCGGGGGTTGATCGACGGCAGGGGCTGGCCGGAGGATCTGTCGCCTGAGGACCTGGTGCTCGTCGCGGTCCCGACCCTGGCGGTGGCCGGCGTCATCGAGCAGCTGTGGGACGCGGAGTCGGGCATCCTCGCCGGCGGCGCCGTGGTGACCGATGCAGCCAGCGTGAAGCGGCCGGTGATCGATGCGGCCATGGCCGTGTGCGGGCGCATTCCTGCCAACCTGGTTCCCGGCCATCCCATAGCCGGTTCTGAACGCAGTGGCGTCAGTGCCGCCCGCGCGGATCTGTTCCGGGACCATCGCGTGATTCTGACGCCGACCTCCGAAGCCGCCCCGGCGGCAGTGGATCGGGTCCGGGTGCTGTGGGAACGGGCCGGGGCCGAGGTCTGCACCATGGACGTGGCGGAGCATGACCGGGTTCTTGCCTTGACCAGTCATTTGCCGCATCTGCTGGCGTTTGCGCTGGTGGATACGCTCGGGCGCGCGCCGGAACACGAGGCGGTGTTCCGGTTTGCTGCCGGCGGCTTTCGTGACTTCACCCGCATCGCCTCGTCTGATCCGGTGATGTGGAGCGATATTTTTACCGCGAATGCGGTGGCGGTGGGGGCGTCCCTCGATCGCCTCGAAGCAGAACTGGCGGAGCTGCGCGGGCTGCTGGAAGCGGGGGATCGGGACGGTCTGCGGGAACTGTTCGCCCGCGCCAAGGCGCTGCGGGATGCCCATGTCGCCGGCGCCGGAGCCCCGTCCCATGACTGAGCCCTGCGCACGGCGCCGCGGACACGCCTCGCTCGAACCCGGCGGCTGCGCCGCCGATCGCAACGCCGGCCTACGGCCGACGTTCGCTCCCACTGACGCTTTGTTTGAGCGGATTGCCATGAGCTGCGCACATGTCAGTGGGAGCGCACGTCCGCGCAGCGGGCGTGGCGATTACGCTGGGGAACGCGACCCGCTCGAGCGGTTCGGTGTTTCGATGATCGGGGGTGCTGATGGCTGAGGTGCCGGTGATCACCGTGGACGGCCCGGGCGGTGCGGGCAAAGGGACGCTGTGCGTGGCCCTGGCCCGCGAGCTCGGCTGGCACCTGCTGGACTCCGGCGCCCTCTACCGGCTGGTGGCGCTGGCCGCCGAACAGCGCGACGTGGCCTTCGACGACAGCGAGGCGCTGGCCGAGGTGGCCCGCCACCTGGACGTGAGCTTCGAGCTGGAGGCGGACTCGGATCAGACCCGGGTCATCCTCGAAGGACAGCCCGTGGCTGATGCCATGCGCAGCGACGCGGCCGGGCAGGGTGCCTCGCAGGTGGCCGCGATTCCCGCCGTCCGCAGCGCCCTGGTGGACCGGCAGCGAGCATTCCGGCGGGCTCCAGGCCTGATCGCGGACGGCCGCGACATGGGCACGGTCATCTTCCCGGACGCCGAGCTCAAGGTCTTTCTCACCGCGAGCACGGAGGAGCGTGCGCGACGGCGATATAAGCAGTTGATAGATAAGGGGTTGGATGCTAATCTCCGCGACCTTTTCGCAAGCATGGCGGCCCGGGATGAACGGGACGCGCAGCGCGCCGTGGCGCCGCTGCGGCCGGCCGACGACGCACTCGTCATCGACAGCACCAGCGTCGACGCCGAGGGAGTACTCGCCCAGGTTCTCGCTGCGGCACGTTCCCGAGGGATCGTGCAGGACTGAATGCAAGCCCCTCAATTTTGCCGTTAGAGCCAGCAGCGCGGTGATTTGAGGACTTTGAACCGACCCGTGCCGGCTGGGGCGCGTGGCAATACCGGAAACCAATCCACATGAGCGAAAGTTTCGCGGAACTGTTCGAAGAGAGCCTGAAGAGCGTCGAGATGGCGCCGGGCGCCATCGTTACCGGGACCGTCGTCGACATCGATGACGACTGGGTCACCGTCCACGCCGGCCTCAAATCCGAAGGTGTCATCCCCCGAGCCCAATTCTTAGACGAGAAGGGTAACTTCGACCTCGCCATCGGCGATCAGGTGAAGGTCGCCATGGAGGCCGTCGACGACGGCTTCGGCGAGACCCGCCTGTCGCGCGAAAAGGCACGCCGCGCCGAAGTGTGGATGGTCCTGGAGGAAGCATTCGAGCAGGAGAAGAAGATCCCCGGCTTCCTGCAGGGCAAGGTCAAGGGCGGTTTCACCGTCGACGTCGACGGCATCCGCGCCTTCCTGCCCGGCTCCCTGGTGGATATGCGTCCGGTGCGCGACGTGGCCCATCTCGAAGGCAAGGAGCTGGAATTCAAGGTCATCAAGCTCGACCAGCGTCGCAACAACGTGGTCGTTTCCCGCCGCGCGGTGCTCGAGGAGGAGAACTCCGCCGAGCGCGAAGCACTGCTCGAGTCGCTGCAGGAAGGCATGGACCTCGATGGGGTGGTCAAGAACCTCACCGATTACGGTGCCTTCGTGGACCTCGGTGGCGTCGACGGCCTGCTGCACATCACCGACATGGCCT
>REEU01000149.1 GCA_007694905.1 Gammaproteobacteria bacterium
ATTCAACAGGCGATTGAATCCACCGGGGCGCTTGAGTACACTCTCGCGCTCGCGCAGTCCGAAGCCAACCTGGCCGAAGGCGCCTTGGGCGCCATTCCCGATTCGGAGTTCAAGGATGCTCTTGCAGCCTTGGCAGGGTTTGCTGTCCGCAGGCGGTTTTAGCCAAGCGGATATGAGGCGACGTTGGAGCGGGGTGTAGCTCAGCCTGGTAGAGCACTGTCTTCGGGAGGCAGGGGCCGGAGGTTCGAATCCTCTCACCCCGACCATTTTCATGGCGGCGACTAAATATAAGATCCCCGACCTGCAGGCAGGTCCGGCCAGGGAGCCGTGAGTCACACGGAACCCGTTCAGTCCTCGTTGTAGTGCTGCGAAAGTCCCAGCAGTTTCGCGAACTGCAGGCGCCAAGCCGTCGAAGCCTTATCCGATTGTGTGCTGGCGAGCGCTCTTGAGGTCAGTGGCAGAACGCCAGGTATGCGCTCCAGCATCCTTTTGTCCTCGGCGCCGATCATCCTGTCAAATGCAATCGCCTCCTCAGCCGATACGCGGAAATCATCGTTTCGCCACACCACAAATGTGAACAGGGACCTGACCGCGTCGACCGGCGTAGAAAGCAGCAAAATAATATGCTCAAGACCGGTCTCATAAAGGATGGTGCTGCGGACTGCGAATGGCAGTTTGAAGCCGGTTGTCATGCGTCTCAAGACGGTACTGGTCTTTTGGCCGGAGACCAGCGTTGCGCCCAGTGGGTTTTCGGCCTCAACGTCGTAGGCATAACCAAAATAGCCATCATCGAGCATTTCCAGCTCGATGCGCCCGACCTCAGTGCGCTGGCTATTACCGAACGTCCCGGTGTGCACCCACGGAAAGTGGGCGATATCAAGGAAGTTGTCGGTCATGCGCAGGGCGCAGGCCTGCCAGTGTTCAACCGGACTGTTAATCCGGCGAAAAGCCGGGTCGACATCCTGGCGGATCACCGGCAGCTCGCCAGGGACGTCAGCTAGGCAGACCCAGACGAGGCCATACCGCCGCGTCACATGCACCGTACGAAGATTGCCATTGCGTGGTAAAGGTAGCGATGGATCCGCCGACGGAATGCGCGCACAGCGGCCGCCGGCGCCGAACGACCAACCGTGATAAGGACAGACCAGACGGCCATCCTCGATCCGACCCTCCGACAGTGGCGCCTCACGATGGGGACAGCGATCTTCTGCGGCGACCGCCTCACCGTTCTCGTCAAGATACAAGACCAGCGAATCACCGAGGACCGTCCGACCCACGGGACCACCGAGCAGTTCATGCTCTGTCGCCACCGCGTGCCAGTGCTCGCGCAGTGCATGATGTTCATGAAACTCTGACATCGCTGCAGCCTCCCCCGGCCAAGTCATTCAAGCACGCATTATCGGCTAGCACAGGCCTCCCGATCTGTTACGGACGCGCACGAGCATTTGCCACTTCGCCAGTGCACCCAAGGCAGGTGGTCGGCGGACAACTCGCGTGCGCGCCTGATCAAGACTTACCCGGGGCGCCATGCTTAGATTGCGTCAAGAGTCACGTTCGGTGGGGACGCGCGTAGCCGCACAACACGGCTGTCATCACCATAGGCCAATGCCTTGGCAGCCTGCGCCCCGAGTGCATTACCGATCGGCAACGCTGATGACCGACCCCGGGGGGGGCAAGCCCGGTCGCCGCGAACGCTGGAATTACGATATAGAGAACTGATCCATCATTCGTGTAAACGTGACTTCCTGGAGGGGAAACATCATGCGTGCAATTTCGTCTCAGCCAATATCGGAATCTCCGATTGAGTCACGAGGCCCGGTAGCCGCGGCGGTGCGACGCTCGTTACGCAGGCACGCATTGCCGGTTTTAGGGGCCTCAGCTATCGCACTTGCGGCCTCATCGCCCCCCGCATTGGCTCAACAGCAGGGGGAAACGCTGGACGAAATCACGGTCGTGGCCGACCGACTCGGACTGCTCGAGGACCGCGTCACCGACTCGGTGTTCGGGGTCAGCCGCTCGCTGGTTGAGACGCCGCGTGCAGTAAGCATCGTCAGCGAAACAACGATCGAGCGCTATTCGATCGAGACTATCGATGACTTCGTGACCACCACACCCGGCACGTATGGAGGTAGTTTCTTCGGCGTACCGGGCGCGATCAGCGTACGCGGGAGACGTGGCGAAAATTATTTTCGCGGCTTCAAACGCATTACTAACAACGGCTTTTTCCCGCTGCCTGTCGGCGCCAGCAGCCGCGTAGAGATCATACGTGGCCCGGCCCCAGTGCTCTATGGGGCGGGACGCGTCGGTGGCCTGCTGAACTTCTACCCTAAAACAGTCGTCAGCGACCGACTGACCGCCGACGACGGTATTTCCGGCTATATCGAATACACCACCGGAAGTTACAGCAAAAATCTGCTGGCTGGCCAACTTAACGCTCCGTTTTTACTAGGCGGCCGAGAAACCGGCCTTTCCCTTTACGCCGAATACGAAGACTCCAAATCGTTTTATCGCGGCCGTGAGCCATTGCAGAAGTTGCTGCAGGCCTCGTTCAACCATGAGTTGCCTAACGACTGGCGTATGGAGCTAGGCGGCATGTATTTCAGCTCCGACGGCTTCAACCAAACCCCAGGCTGGAACCGCCTGACCCAAGAATTGATTGACAGTGGCACTTACATCACCGGACGAAACACTTTCGTTCAAGATCTTGATGGCACTGGCAACCTGTCTCGCAGCGATTTCGACGCGGCTGTAGGCACTTTCTTCGGCGTATCCAACATCACGCAGTACCTGGAGTTTTTCTTCGGACTGCCTGGCGGAGGCGCGGCTTTCGCGCTCGATGATGGCGTAGGCACTACCCGGTTGTCACGGCGGAATGTTGTTTTGTCTGCTCAGGACATCTGGGAGTCTGAGGGCACCTTGGTTTACTTCGATTTGATCAGGGATTTCGCCAACGACTCCACGTTGAAATTCCAGCTTTTCTATGACTCGCAAGACGCGGATGGCAGCCTGACAACCGGCTTCGCCGCGATTCACGAGATGGATGTTTTTGAGGCGAGGCTCTCCTACGGCCAGCTCTTCGATTTGTCGGACAACGCCAGCGTCGAGGTACATGGCGCCTTGTTTCATCGTGAGTACAACTCGACGCTCTACGAAAACTTCCTGCAGGGCTATCTTGTACTCGATCGCCTGGATCTCTCGCGTGGTGCGAGCGAGTTCGACATCGTCGCGACACCTTTCAATAATCCGAATACCCCTTGGGAAGCGATCTTCGACTCGACCTGGCGCACAACCGCCGCTGCTCTCGTCACAGACTTCCGGGTCGGCGATTTTGGACTGTTACTCAACGGACGCTACGACCGCTACAGCGCCTCGAGTATTGACACCGGCTCTTTCGGCTTCAGTAATTCACTTCGCAACACCTACTTTACCGGGAACGACGACGACTTCTCGTGGTCTGCCAGCCTGAGCTGGTTCTCACCGTTCGGCGTCGTGCCCTACGTGACCTTCGCCGAAGGCTCGGAGCTGCGCGTAAACTCCAACGGTGGTGTCAGCCCAGGTCCAGTGCGTGATGAGGACTTGCTTGCCGACTCCGATCTCGCCGAAGTAGGCATCAAGTTCTCTCTGCTTGATGACACACTATTCGGCGCACTGACCTGGTACCGACAGACACTGTCCCGTACTGACGCTTTTGGCAATAAGGACCAGGAGCGCTCCCGGGGTGTCGAAGCAGAAGTCAGCTACGTGATCACCGACAACTGGGCCCTGACCGGGGCCGCCACGATGCTCAATGTGCGTATCCAGGACCCCGATCCGACCAACTGCGCGAGCGGCTCGGGGCGCGGTGAATTCCTGAATCTACCGCCAAGATTTTTTGGCATCGACGGTGCCGACGGCTACGGTGGAATCTTTGCCGCGCTGAATGCCAGCTGCATCCCCGAACTCCAGGGTGGCTACAAGCGCTCTACCGTGCCGGAGGATGTGTTCTCGCTGTTCGTGACCTACACCAGCGACCCGACCGCCTATGGTACTTTTGGCGCAACTTTCGGGGCCACGCATGTGTCGAGCACAAGCACCCTGATTGGAGATGTCCGCTTCCCCTCACATAACCTGTTCAGACTGGCATTATTCGCGGAATTTGATCGCGTGAGTCTTATCGGCACAGTCGATAACGTGTTCGATGAAACCTATTTCCGACCGGTTCAGGGTGTATTCCAGAACGTCGCAGCCATTCCTGGCGAGGGTCGGATCTGGCGGCTGAAGGCGCGCGTACGCTTCTGAGTAGCGACACTGAAACTCCACCGTCGTCATCGACGATCCTGAGGGGTGGGCCGCGCGGCGAAAGCCGTACGGCTCACCCCTCCTTCATTGTGTAGAGCTGGGAGTCGAGCGTGAGCCCGAAAGCCGTGGATACCGTCATTTGGGGGGCGCACATCATTACGATGGACGCGCAACGTCATGTCTACGCAGATGGTGCAATCGCAATCCGGGATCGTGACATTGTTGCAGTCGGGCCGACCGAAACTGTGCGACGCGACCATGACGCCCGCGAGTGCATCGACGGCCGGCGTTTCGTAATCACCCCGGGTTATATCGACGGTCATATCCACGTAACCGGCGACCCTCTCACCCGCGGACACATGCCCGACAATATCGAGGAAAAGTTCAGCGATAAATTGACCAAATGGGTACTGCCACGCTACTTCGCACATGAACCGGCCGATGAACGCCTTTCGGCCAAACTCGCTGCACTGGAAATGCTACGCTCGGGCACGACATGTTTTCTTGAAGCCGGCACGGTCCGTTACCTGGACGAGGTCTTTGAGGGTCTCGCCGAATCCGGCATCCGTGGCCGGGTCGGAATATGGGTCGAAGGCCGGGCTTTCGGGAATCCAGCCGACCAACCTCGCCGCAACGACGAGGCTATCGAGTCCATGGAGCGCGAACTCCAGCGCTTCCCTGCTCGCCACGGAGATGCTCTGCTGGCTGCTTGGCCCATCCTCGTCGGGCATTCCACAAACACAGATGAGGTGTGGCAGGCGGCCAAGGCATTGGCTGACCAGCATGGCGTCGGTGTATCCGCGCATATGAGCGCGCGTCAAAGCGACCCAGACTGGTTCATTGAACATACTGGGCAGCGACCAATCGTCCATCTCGAGGCGCTGGGCGTACTCGGCGACAATGTCTGCCTTACACATGTGGTGCGCATCGATGATACTGAATTTGAGGCCCTTGCCCGCACCGGCAGCAACGTCATTCTCTGTCCGCTCGCCAGCCTCAAAGGGGCCTTCGGTATATCGCTACATGGTCGGCACCCGGATATGTCCGAGGCCGGCATCAATCTTCTGCTGGGTTCGGATGGATATAACTCCGACATGTTGCGTCTGCTGCACCTGACGGCAGGCCTGTTCAAGGATTGTCGCGATGACATCACCCGTATGACCGCGGAACAGGCGCTGGAATTGATTACCCGAAATGCAGCACGCGCACTGCAGATACAAGATCTAGTTGGCGCACTCGAGCCCGGGCGTCGAGCCGACCTTGTGTGTCATGACACCTGGCGCCCGGAATGGGCTCCGCTCACGAACCCAGTCAACCAGTTGGTCTGGTCGGCCGACGGGCGCAGCGTACACAGCGTCTGGGTGGATGGACGTCGGGTGATCGACAACTACCGCTCGACCCTGATCGACGAGGACGCCTTGTATGCGGAGGCCCAGAAGGCCGGCGACACAGTGATCAAGCGCTCCGGACTACCCATGTTGAGCGCGTGGCCGATCGTGGGCAGACGCCGGCACTGAGCCATGAATCTGGCTCTACATTTAAGACGCAGTGCGTTGGCGTTCGGAGAGCGACCTGCCATCGCGATCGGTCGGCACGTCGTGCTGGACTATGGGCAGCTCGCCGCACGCAGCGCGGCGCTGGCAGCAGCGCTGCGCACAAAGCTCGGCCTGGCGGCCGGTAGCCGCGTATCGCTGGTGATGGGAAACTGTGCGGAATACTTGGAACTGCTCTATGCGTGCTGGCATGCAGGGCTGGTTGCAGTACCAGTAAATGCCAAACTACATGCCAAAGAAATTCACTATATCCTCGCTCACAGTGGCGCACAGCTGTGCTTCACGACTCCAGCACTCGGCAGCACTTTAGCCGAAGCGGTCAAGGGGCTCGCTGTCGAGGTTATCCAGACCGAAAGCACCGCATATCAGACGATGCTCAAACACGCACCGGAGCCGCCCTTGGTGCTCGCGGACGACACACCGGCCTGGCTGTTCTACACCAGCGGCACCACTGGCCGTCCCAAGGGAGCGATCTTAAGCCACGGTAACCTGCGGGCCATGTCATTTTGTTATTTCACCGATGTCGACCGCGTTTCGCCATGGCGCAGTCTCCTACACCTTGCGCCGATGAGCCATGGCTCGGGACTCTACGCGCTGCCCCATGTGATGCGAGCCAGCTGTCATGTCATCCCCGAGAGCGGTGGCTTCGACCCAACCGAGGCCTTTGACCTTATCGCTGAATGGGAGGCGAGCGTATTCTTCGCGGCGCCAACCATGATCAGACGACTGATCGATCATCCAGCGGACAGCGATCTATCAAACCTAAAGACAATCATCTACGGTGGTGGACCAATGTACCTTGAGGACAGCCTCGCGGCAATCGAGCGTTTCGGCCCACGGCTGGCTCAGCTATACGGGCAGGGCGAGTCACCGATGACCATCAGCGCCCTACCCGCCGAGGTACATGCCGACCGGGAGCACCCGAACTGGCATGCGCGACTGGCCTCGGTCGGCATGCCGCAGAGCGCGGTCGAAGTCGCAATTCGGCGCGATGGAGAATGGCTACCGGCGGGTGGCGTTGGCGAGGTGGTGGTGCGGGGCGCCACGGTCATGAGCGGCTATTGGGAGCAACCCGATGCCAGCCGGGAGACGCTACGCGATGGCTGGCTACATACAGGCGACTACGGCTTCTTCGACGAACACGGCTTCCTGACGCTGAAGGATCGTGCCAAGGATCTCATCATTTCCGGCGGAACCAATATTTATCCGCGCGAAGTCGAGGAGGTGTTGCTGACTCACCCGAAGGTGGTCGAGGTCTCAGTCATCGGTCGACCGGACCCACAGTGGGGAGAGTCGGTAGTGGCCTTTGTCGTGAGCACCGGTAACCCGCCACCAGACGTCGCCGAGCTTGACCGTCATTGCCTTGAGCATATCGCCCGTTTCAAGCGTCCGCGGGCATACCGTTTCGTGACTGAGCTACCGAAAAACAATTACGGCAAGGTCCTCAAGACTGTGTTGCGCGAAATCGAGACCCGCGAGCTCCCAAATAAGCAATCGCAATGACCACCAGTTCTTTGCTACATCCCCGGACTCAGCCTTCAGCCGAGATCCCAACGCTCAACGGCGCCCAGCGCGCGATCTCGGCCTGCATCGCCCCTGCCTTACGCCCGTGGTAATACAGCGCGTCTGCTCCAAGCAACAGGTGCGCCGGTGGCGTCTTGGAATTCAGGGCCGTCATAATCGCCTGCGCTGCGCGCAGCGGATCTCCAGGCTCCCGACCGCGGCCATCGGCAATGATCTGTTCCGACACGTGAGCGCTCACCGCGTAGTCATCAATGCGGCGCGACGCCCGGCGTGTCGAGCGTCCAGTGAACCGTGTGCGAAGCCCCCCGGGGGCGACGTTCATTACTCCGATACCCAGCGGCGCAAGCTCCTCAGCAAGCGTACCGCCGATCGCTTCAAGAGCGAACTTACTCGCGCAGTAAGCGCCGGTCCCAGCCCAGGTCGCGAGCCCACTGACCGACGTAATATTGATAATTTGGCCACGACGGCGAGCACGCATGCCAGGCAACACCGCACGGATCATCGCCAGCGCACCGAACACGTTGACTTCAAACTGGTCACGCAGCTCCTGCGAATCGAGTTCCTCAATCGCGCCAATCAACTGGTAGCCAGCATTGTTGACCAGGACATCTATACCACCGAACGTTGATTCGGTCTCGGCGACGGCGCGCTCCACTGCAGCGGAATTGGTGACATCGAGTTCCACTCCCAAGCTTTGCCCTGGCGCGAGGTCGCCGAATTCTTCACGTACATCTGGATCACGTATACCGCCGGCGACCCGATCGCCACACGCGAAGGCGACCTGTGCAAGCGCACGCCCTAGGCCGCTACCAGCACCCGTAATTAACCAACACCGAGGCGAATTGTCGTGCATTGATGTAACCTCCTGTATCGATTTCTTCCCAGCAATGGAGTCCCCTTTTCCAATGAAGACCATTACAGAACAACAATTTCGCCAAGCGATGGGGCAGTTCGCCACGGGGGTAGCGGTTATTACCTGCCTTTCGGCGGAAAATAACCCGGTCGCCATGACCGTCAACAGCTTCACGTCTGTCTCGGTCGACCCACCATTGGTCCTGTGGTGCGTGAACAGGGCTATCCTGCCGTTCCCTGCATTCAGCAATTGCAGTCACTTCGCGATCCATATTCTTCACGCGGGACAGCAGGACTTATCGAATCATTTCGCGATCGACAGCGAAGATAAGTTCGCCAATGTTCCTTGGCAGCCTGGAATTGGAGGCATACCACTACTTGAGGACTATCTGGCGCTATACGAGTGCGAAACCCAAAACCGAGTCGATGCTGGCGATCATGTGGTTCTTGTTGGCCGCCTGCTTGATTACAAGCTCCGAGAAAGAGAGCCACTACTGTTCCATGCCGGACGCTATCGCGAGCTGATGCCTGCTTAGAACGGCCCCTAAATACTTTCGGAAACCACGACGGAAAAAGCACCAATTCTCATGTCGCTGCGTTGTCGCCAGACGGCTCCACACTAACTGGATCCGACGGTACACGTCTGCGCGGTGGCCGCATAGACCCTACAGCTATCGCCATTACGATCAGCAGCACGGCAAAAACCTGATAGGTGTAAGCGAACGACCCCAAGGACTCAGCCATCAGCCCAGCAAGCACCGGGCCAACCATCGCGAACGTGGTAATCGTATTCATCGTGCCAAATATAATTGGATTGTGAGTGGTGCCGAAATAATTCACGAGTAGCATCGCTGTGGCGAAAAAGACCATGCCAAATCCGATACCCTCGCCAAGCACGAACAACGCGATCATCACCGGATTACTGGCCATCGACAGGGCAATCATGCCTACAGCCTCGCAACACAACGCACCAAACAGCAGCCATTTTGGATCAATCCGTGTTGCAAGCGCTCCACCAAGCAACCGTGACATTGCATTAACCGCGCCGTTGGCGGCGAGTGCGCCGGCAGCGAATGCGGCAGGGATGTTTAGCGAGGTCATGTGAGTGAACGCCCAGCTATTCATGGTCAGCGTACACATGAGCGTCGCAGTCAGCGCAAAGACAATGACGTAGTATTGCGGCGTCCGTAGTGCCTCGCCAAATGTCCAGTCGGTGCCCGTGGTGTACACACGCTCAGAACGCTGCTCTTCGGCGGCTGATTCACCCGAGTCACCGGCCTGAGCAGTGTCGCTGACACTACGATCGCGTACAAACAACAGCGCCAGTACTGAGAGAAAACCGATACCGGCAGCCATCACCCACCAATGGAGCCGCCACGAGTCCGTCAATGCGATGATGCCGGTAACCATCAGCGGACCGGCGACTGCTCCGAGGCCGCCTATCATCATGTAGGCACCGATCGCGAACGAGCGGCGATCCGGCAGCCAATGATTGATGATGTGTATCCCTGGAACCGCTGCGCATAAGGCGTAGCCTACTCCGAGAAACAGGACCGCAACGTAGTACTGGGGTAGTCCGGGGGCCAGCGCAAGAAGACTAAAACCTGTCAGCATCAGCAGTCCACCGATACCGAAACAAGTTTGTGTGCCGAAGCGGCTCAGAGTCCAGGCCGGTGCTGTACCAGCAAGTCCGACCATCAAGGCGAAAAGGGAAAATCCGATCCCCGCCTGCGACCAGCTCCAGGAAAACTCCTCGATCATGTACGGTAAAACGACACCGAGTGACGAAAAGGTACCGGCAGTGATCAGAAAGAAAAACGCACTGACGATCGCAAAACCCGCCCACCGGCGGATGACTGGAGTATGCGGCTGCAAGACAGGCTCCTGGAATAGTAGGAAAATCAGGCCATTGAGCCAACGCTCTGCCTGAGGTGTTTCAGGGTATTGCCGATTCCGTAGCTACCATCCCGGCGCCGCGACGGTACTCGCGAGGTGAGTTTTGGTACTGTTCGCGGAACGCGCGGCTGAAATGCGACGAACAGTTGAATCCCCAGCGAAAGCAGATCTCCGAGATTGACAGGCGTGCATACAGCGGGTTGACGAGGTCCGTACGACAACGCTCCAGCCTGCGAGTCCGCACGTAGCTGCTGAAAGTCTTGCCCGCTAATGCAAAGAGCTTTTGCAGGTAGCGTGGCGATACCCCATGCTCCTTAGCGATTGTTGCGAGATTGAGTTCAGGATCACCGAGCCGCGCCTCAATACTCTGACAGACCCGCTGCAAACAGGCCTCACGGACACCGCTGCCTACCCCGAAGCCGGCATCTGGATGCTCTCCAGCAGCGATGCAGGCAACTAAAAACTCAGTCAGAGCCAACTCCACCGCCACCAGCTCCTCCGGTCGCACGTCGTCCATGGCACCGGCCAAGGCCCCGAGCATCCCCGAGAACACACGGGCGATGCCGCGCTGACCGTCGATATGACCGACATGCGACCGAAAACCTGGAATCAGCCGAGGACTGAGCGCACAACGAGGGGCCTTGATGAACAGCTGACGAAACGCCGTGTTGAACCTGAGCGTAGCGTCGACGCCGGTGGGTCCGAACAGTAGATCGCCAGGCAGGACCTCTACCTGCCTTTCCCGATCAATGATCTGCGCTCGTCCCTCGAGAAGCAGGGTCAGCCAGATGGCAGGCTGCTGCGCCGGATAGTCACCTGATATCTCGAGGGCATCGGCCTCTACCAGCGCGAATTCGACACCTCCGGGTGACGTCAGGCATGACAGACGGCCGTTGAACTGTTCCGGCTCGTCCAGCTGACCGATGGGCAAACACAGTCGCTGCATCGCGTCGAGCCAGCGCCGCTGTCGCTCCGCCCCCGGCAGAGGCCCCACATTGACGTTCCAACTCTGCAGACGCCTGTTCAGGGCGGACCCAAACGGGTTTTGGTACTGCGGATTGACGGCTGTATACACGGTTACCCTCCCGATCCCGTTGTCGAATCGCGCCAGGGCGCGCTACGACAAGCCTTGGTTCGCCCCCGTTGTTGACTGAGTGTAGCAAACTGGTCCATCGTATCAACACACATTACGTCGTTTCGCCTGGCGAAATAAATGCGCTGGTCAGCAAGCGTGAAAACCGCCGGTGAATGGCTCGGGGGCACACATAACCATGAACGAAAAAACACGCGTTATTGACTGGGATTCACTTGAGCGGGAACACGTTCGACCAGGCGTCAGCCGGGCTGCATTCCGCGGCGAGAACGTACTTCTCGTCATGAATTGGTTACAACCCGGCATGGAAGTACGTCCGCATAGTCACCCTTTCGAACAGGTCGTCTACATAGTTCAGGGCAAGATGCGCTTCCAGATCGGCGACGAAACTGTCGAAATAGGCGCTGGCGGGGTGCTGAGGATCCCGCCTAACGTCCAGCACTGCGGTGAGCCGATCAGCGACGAACCCGTCATGAACCTTGACGTGTTCTCACCAATCCGGGACGACTACCGTCATCTGGTGGCCTATCAGTTGGCCGACTTCGAAGATCTCTGAACACCTGTGTCCGGCCGATGACAGCTCAGGCTCCCATAGAAGCGGTGGTAACATCGCTGCGAATTGTCGAGTCACTCGCCGAGGCTGACGGGCCACTTGGCGTCAGCGAAATCGCGAGCCTGATTGGCTCAACAAAGCCGCGCGTATTCCGTCACCTGCGGACACTCTTGGAACGCCATTACGTGATTCAAGACCCGGCGACCGATAAGTACCTGCTGACTCTCCGGCTGTTTCACTTGGCTCAGTCCATCCCGGAGAAAACCGGTTTCCTGCGAGAAGCGCGACGCATACTTCCGGCACTTCGAGACGAGGTCCGCCAGAGTGTTGCGGTCGGCGTAATTGAGGAGCATGGCGTGCGGGTCGTCGAAATTCTGAGACACCTCTCGGCCATTCAGATCACGACCACACCCGGCACCCTATTCGGCTTTGCCGAGTCTGCCCAAGGCAAGATCGCGCTGGCATTCGGGCCCGCCACGCTGAGGAATTCCGTATTACGGGCACACGGCCGTACAGCCGGCCGCAGCGCTGCAGCCGCACTAAAAAAAGAACTCGAAGAAATCAGGGTGCTGGGCTGGGCCGTCGCGCCCGAAGCTGTACTCGTGGGCGTCAACGCAGTAGCGGTGCCCGTCGTGGACGCCCATGGTGAACTCGTCGGCACGATCGCGCTAGTTGGGTCTGTCCAGTACCTGAGCCGCCGCCCCGACGCTGACTTGATCAAGGTATTGCAGGGCGCGGCACAGCAGATCTCCCATCGTCTCGGATTCAACGGAGTCACCGTACAGACATGAAATATGCAATGGCCATCGATATCGGGGGCACCTTCACGGACGTGGTATTGATCCGCGACGACGGTCGGGCCTGGACGGACAAGACGCTGACAACCCACCACGATTTACTGGAGGGTTTTTTCCGCGCTGCGAGCTTGGTCCTTGATCGCGCTGGCATCATGCTAGCAGACATTGACGATGTGGTAGTTCACGCCACGACTGTAGTGACCAACGTGCTTATAGAGCGCAAGGGTTCCCCAACCGCCCTGCTGGTCACCGAGGGCTTTCGCAGCGTACTGCAGATTCGAGACGAACATCGCTTCGACATGTTCGACCCCCAGATCGAATACGCAGAACCGCTTATCCCCCGCGACCTGACCTGGGGGTTGAACGAACGTAGTTACGCTGATGGTACGGTCGGAAAGACCGTAGACGCAGACGAAGTAGGCCGCGTCGCTACTGAGATGCAGACTCGGGGCGTGATCTCCGTAGCGGTCTGTCTGCTCAATAGCTACCGAAACCCCACCAACGAGCAGGCCGTACGCGATATTCTCGCCGAAGTGGCTCCGGATCTGATTGTAACGCTGTCCAGCGATGTCGCGCCGCAGATGCGCGAATACCTACGTGCCAGCACAACCGCCGTCAACGCCTATGCTGTACCAGTCACCCGACCCTACTTGCAGGCGCTCAGCAAGAACCTCAGCGACCACGGTGTCGGACACGAGCCCCTGATCATGCTCTCCAACGGCGGGGTCGTCGGCGCCCGCATTGCAAGCGTGTATCCGGTCCGCATGATTGAGTCGGGCCCCGCTGCGGGCGCACTGGTCGCCGGCTATATGGCGCGGCGTCACGGGCTCGACAACCTGATCTCCTTTGACATGGGCGGAACGACCGCGAAGGCCTGCCTCATCCAGAACGCCGAACCGCTGGTAGTCGGTGAGTTCGAGGTCGATCGCCAGTATCTGTTCAAACCGGGCAGTGGCATCCCCGTCACAGTGCCGTCGATCGACATGATAGAAATAGGTGCCGGAGGTGGCTCCATTGCCCGGGTCGACGAACTGGGCCTGCTTAAGGTCGGCCCACAGAGCGCGGGATCGAATCCGGGTCCAGCCTGCTATGCGCGCAACGGTACCGAGGCCTGCGTAACCGATGCTGACGTTGTACTCGGCATTCTCGATCCAGACAATTTTCTCGGCGGCGACATGCAGCTTGATGCCGCGCGGGCGCGAGCAGCTGTAGGAAGGCTTGCAGAAGACCTTGATGTTGATGTCGAACAGGCCGCATGGGGAATTTTCAGCGTTGTCGGCGAGTCGATGGCCGCAGCGGCCCGCACGCATGCTACGGATCGCGGGGTCAATTATCGTGGACTGCCACTGCTGGCCTTTGGCGGAGCCGGCCCGGTGCACGCCTGTTATGTCGCCGAAGGCCTCGACAGCAACTGCGTCATCTATCCGCCGATGGCCAGTGTGCTCAGCGCCTTCGGTACGCTGGTCACGCCGGTACGACTTGATCTTGTACGCGGCGGACTCTGCCGGCTCAGCGACCTGGATCACGCCGAGGTATCACGCATCCTCAACGGGATGATTGAGGAGGGCTCGAGCGCCCTGACAGACGCAGGGGTACCCGCCAGCGAGGTGCGCTACGAGTTCGGCTGTGATGCGCGTTACTTTGGCCAACAGAACGAAGTCACGACAAGACTGGATCAGGATCCACGCGACGGAATTGATGCGGCTCGCCTTCGCGAACAGTTCGAGAGGGCGTATGAGACGCTCTACGGGGTTCGTCTGGAAGACATGGACGTAGAGATCGTCAGCTGGCGACTGACGGCGAGGGGTGGGGCAACTGAACGCGCCCTCAAGTTAAATCTGGCAGCCAAATCCGGCGCGCCACGTGGTCAGCGCCAGGTGTACCTCAACGGGGAACATGTATCCGTACCGGTTTACGCCAGAGACACCCTCGCCCGAGATCAGCGGATCGATGGTCCGGTGATCGTCGAAGAGCGCGAAACAACGGTTTTCGTGCTTCCTGGGTGGAGGTTGTCAGTACACGCCGATGGTAGCCTGATTGCCGACCGCCAGCATGCGGAGGAGTAGGAATATGGACGGCATTCAGCTTGAAATTCTCTGGAGTAATCTGGTCAGCATAGTAAGCGAGCAGGCAAAGGCGCTGCAGCGCATTGCCTTCAGTCCGATCGTACGGGAGGCCGGTGACCTCGCCACCGCGCTGTTCGACGCGGAGGCGCGTATGGTGGCGCAGGCCGTCACCGGAACTCCAGGGCACATCAACTCGCTGGGCGCCGCGGCAAAGAACCTGCTGGCCGAGATTCCGCCCTCGGAGCTGCATCCAGGCGATGTACTGATAACCAACGATCCATGGATGTCAGCTGGTCACTTCTTCGACATCACGGTGCTTACGCCAATTTTCCACCGTGACCGTGTGATCGGCTACTGCGGCTCAACGATCCACCATACCGACATCGGCGGCTATGGCGTCGGCGCAGGTGCCCGTGATATCCACGAGGAAGGCTTGTGGATCCCTGTCCTGAAACTCTATGAGCGAGGTCGGCCCAACGAGACTCTGCATCGAATCATCCGGCGCAATGTGCGAACCCCGGATGCCATCTTCGGCGACCTGGCAGCACAGGTCTCCAGCGGCAAGATGGGGGGCGAGCGTCTCATCGGCATGTGCGATCGCTATGGCTTACGGGATATCCAGCAACTTTCTGACAGCATCATAGAACGCTCCGAGAATGCCACGCGTGAAGCGATCCGCCGCCTGCCCGCTGGAACGACGACCGGCGAAACATCCTTTGATGTGCCCGGCGGAGAGCTCATTACACTGAAGACAGCTGTCACGGTCGACAACCAGCTCGGCGAAATCACGATCGACTTCGCGGGCAGCTCACCACCAAGCCGCAGCGGCATCAATGTTGTCATGGCCTATACCCACGCCTACAGCAGCTTCGCGATCCGTAGCGTGCTCAATCCGGATCTACCTAACAATGCCGGCAGCTTGGCCCCTATAGTAGTCAAGGCACCGAAGAGCTGCATCATCAATGCCGAATATCCAGTCCCCGTAAATGCGCGCCATGTGGTCGGCATGTACGTGCCTTTCCCGATCCTGAAGGCGCTTGCGAAAATCATGCCCGAACGAGTGCTCGCCGAGAGCTCCGGCGCGGTCTGGACCATCCAGATTCAGGGTCGTGACCGGAACGACCGACCGTTCACCAGCTCCATGTTCAATTACTCCGGTGGCATGGGTGCTCGCGCCGCCAAACCGGGTCTGTCAGCCACCTGCTACCCGACTGGCGTCGCAGCGGTACCGATAGAAGTACTCGAGGCCTCAATCCCGATTGAGTTTCTAAGAAAGGAATTGGCCGAGGGCACGGGTGGCGCAGGACGATGCCGAGGCGGTGATGGGCAGCACATCAGCTTCCGCATGCGGAGCGGACGCGAGTGGCTGCTAAACGCAATCCCGAGCCGCCTGAAGACACAACCCGATGGCCTGTTTGATGGGAAGCCCGGTGCGGCTGGCGCTTTCCTGATAAACGGCGAGCCTACGCTAAGTGGACAAAAGCAGTTGATGAATCCCGACGACGAGATTCTGATGACCACCCCCGGAGGCGGGGGCTTCGGCGCGCCTGAGAGCGCCTGAGAAATTCGCTTCCCTATCTCACCCACGGCAACAGGAGACAACCAAAGTGGCGCAACCCAATTCACTCATTTTTGTCGATCTGAGCTCCGACGACCCCGCAGCAGCTGGCGAGTTCTACGCGAAAGTCTTCGGCTGGACGAACGAAGGCCGGCCAACGGGGGTATTTCATCGCTTGGTGCCCGGAGGCAACATGCTCAATCCCGATGGCAGCGAAAGTCAGATCGGGAATCTGCATATCGGCATTCACAACTCCTCCAACGTACGCCCATACCCGGATCCGGAAGGCGCAGAGCCGAGGCAGCTTGCCGAAGGACGTAAAACCAGGCTCTGGGTTCTGGTAAGCGCCGATGACTCGGCCGACCGCATCCTTGAGACCGCAGAGTCACTCGGTGCCGAAATCCTCTGGCGCGATCATTACTGGAAAGAATTCAATGGCTACAATGCCGGGTTTCGCGATCCTTGGGGCAACGAGGTAAACCTGTGGATCAAGGCAGGCGAGAACCCGCAGGTGCCCGAGCACTTCACTCGCGAGTAAAGGCCGCCACGGCTGCCGCGTCGGGGTCCTGGGATGATGGCATCACGGGATCTCGGTGCGCAGCTCTCCACGAGCGCCGCCGCGCTGTTTCGTCAGTTCGAAACGCGCAATCTCGCGCGTTTGATACTCGCGAGTACGAATAGTGTCCACGGCAAGGTAGCGGGCAAGGGCAGAGTCGGCCGTCAGTTCAAGCAATATGCAACCCCGGTGACGCGCGTCGAAAAAGTCCACATCTTCACAGTGCGTCGTCATCGTCTGCTCGGCCAGCTCGAAGATTCTAGGATCGTCGCCAAACCATTCATAGCCACCCATCGACGTGACGCTGGAAGTAGCGAACTCAGTGGCCACTACCTGACCGTCGACCGCGTCATGTAGCCGATTCATCCAGAAGTTGTGTGAATCCCCGGCGATTACAATACAGTCGGCGTCGTTCCGACGCAGGATCTCATAGACGCGCTGGCGTGCGGCGGGGTATCCATCCCAGGCATCCATGCTGATGGGAAGACCGTAACGGGTACGATCCAGCCAGCGCTGTGTGAAAGGGTTGCGCAGCGAATCAGCGATCAGCGATTCTGGGAACACCTGCGTATAGTCAGGCGCAGGCATGCTGGCCATCACCACCGCGCTACCGAGAAGCTGCCACGCAACGCCACCAGATACCGAATCGGCAATCTCGTTCTCCAGCCAAGTCTCCTGCTCGACCGCCAGGATACGCCGGGACGGATCATCGAGAAACTCCGAACGGGTACGCTCCAAATCTGGCCAGTATTCGAACCCCGGAGGCAAGCCATCACGTTCTAATTGGACGATGCGGGCATAATCAAGGACCGGTTCCGGGCTCTCGCCGCGAACATCGAAAGGCGTCCTAACCTGTCTTATCGCGTCCTGGGGCAGTCTTTCCAGATGCTCGCTGTCCTGAATTGCAACAGGGCGTTCGGGATCGGAGAAATCGAACGGGGTCAGCGTCTCCCTCAAATCTGTTGAATAGCTGAACTGTCGTGTACGGCCGCTCTTGCGAGTGTCGAACATGTACAGCGAGGCGATCCGCCCGAAATCGTAGCGCCGATCAATCTCCCAAAGCGGCCGCCCGTCGTCCGGCTCCCGTAACGGCAGCCATTCATAATAAGCCTTGAGGGCTGCGTCGCGCCGGACATACCAGCTGCCCTGGGTCTGCGGATCATGCGCCTCGGCCCCGTGCATCCAGCAGTCGTTAGCCGACTCATGATCATCCCAGACAGTGATGAACGGCATGCGTGCATGCAGGGCCTGTAGATCCGGGTCGCGACGATACTGGGCATACCGGGCACGGTAATCTCCAAGCTGCCAAGCCTCATGCGCCGGCTCATGCTCGCGTCCGAGTTCACGGCCCTGTTCGGCGCCGTAGCCTGACCCAGAATCATCAGCACTGCTTTCGTAGATATAATCGCCGAGATGCACAAGCACATCGATGTCATCCCTGGCGGCGATCGCGCGGTATACATTGAAGAATCCGAACGAGTAATGCGAACACGAAACAACCGCCAAACCTACTCGTTTTGCATCCGCGCCAGGTAGCGTACACGTTCTCCCGGGCGGCGATGTCCTGGCCCCACACTGGAAACGGTAGTAATAGGTCGTCCCCGGCAGCAGATCATCAGCCACCACCTTGACTGTGTAATCTATCTCCTCGGCAGTGGCTGTGATGCCATGCGCGACGATTTTGCTGAAATCCGGGTCCTCTGCCAGCTCCCAAGCAACCTCAATGACAGCTGTCTCCCGCGGCGTCACCCGAGTCCATAGCACGATCGAGTCCATGCCCGGATCGCCACTGGCAACCCCGTGCAGAAATTCCGCTTCGTCGCTACGTGGCCGCGAAGCGTTTCCACAGCCGGTAGCCAGTGCCGTGTTAGCGAGCAGCGCCATGACCAGCTGCCTGCGGTTTATCTGCATAAGCGCCACGAGTTCACCCTCGATAAATTACCGGAGCGTATTCACGCTACCGGCCATGCTCAGCGCGGTCTTGCCCATCGACGTCCTCAAGTTGACGTCCAGCGCACCACTTTCTCATCCCGTTCGGGCAAGTTCCAGACGTGCCCAGTCAAGACAAGTCTACCGTGGACTGACTAGAATTCGTGAATCTGGGACCAAAATGATTTCCGGAGGAGCGCGATGAAGCCGACCATCCTCAACGACGAGTTCTTCGCCAGCTTCGAGAGCTCCGTCGCGAGTATCGAGCAAGCCGAGACGCTTCCGCCTGCCTGCTATACCAGTAAAGAATTCTATGAGTTCGAGAAAGAAGCTCTATTTAATCACGAGTGGCTGTGTGTCGGTCGTGAGTCCTGGGTGCCGCAGCCGGGCGACTACTTTACCAGCTCCATCGTGGGCGAGCCGCTGCTAATCACCCACGGGCAGGACGGTCAGCTCCGTGCGATGTCCTCGGTCTGCCAGCATCGCGGGATGCTCGTCGCCGAAGGTCGGGGCAACACTCGCGGGTTTGTCTGCCCGTATCATCACTGGACCTATGCGCTTGATGGGCGCCTCGTCAACGCGCCTTCGATGGGTAAGACCTGCGACTTCGACAAGCAGAGACACGGCTTGCCGCAGATCAAGGTCGAGGTCTGGCAGGGCTTCGTCTTTATCAACTTTGACGAGCAGGCCACGCCGCTGGCGCCACGGCTAAGTGCGCTCGATGCCGTGCTCGAACGCTACGCGCTTGGCGAGGCTGAGGATCAGCCTCCGGAGTCACCGGGCCGGTATCAGTGGAATTGGAAGGTAATGTTCGAGAATAACAACGACGGCTACCACGCGAACAAGCTCCATCATGGCCCGCTACATGATTTCGTTCCCAGTTCACTGGCACGCTTTCCCGAGCTGCCAGAGGATACGGCGGGCTATTTCCGTTGGAACGGTACACTGCACGGTGACGCCAGTTTCAACGCCACCCAGAAGGCGCTGTTGCCCATATTCCCGAAGCTTACTGAGCAAGACCGAAAGCAGATGGTCTTTGCCAACGTGCCGCCCACCCTGTCGCTTGTGCTCACAGCGGATATGATCATCTACCTGATCCTTCGTGCCGACGGCCCCGAGAGCCTTGAAATGGATACCGGACTGCTGCTGGCACCTGGTGCCACAGCGGACCCGGCATTCCGACACAAGATGGCCATTAACATGGCAGGCGCCGAGGAAATCATGGCGCAGGACTGGCACGTTGACGAACTCGTGCAGGTCGGGCTCCGCTCCCGCTTTGCACCGCGCGGACGCTACTCCTGGCAGGAAGGAGCCCAGCACGATTTCAACAAGTGGCTGGTACCGCGATACCGGGAAGGCTGGCAACGTTTGCGCACTCAGCAGGCCTGATACATATGGTCTCCAGCACAAGAACGCCGGCGGTCTTTCTGGGTCACGGCAGTCCGACCAACGCGATCGAGGATAACGAGTGCACGAGGGCGTGGGCGCGCATCGCCGAACGCATCGCTCGCCCAAAAGCGATCCTGAGCATCTCAGCACACTGGTATACGCGGGGCACCTACGTCACGGCGATGGCCAACCCGCGCACGATTCATGACTTTGGCGCCGGATTGCCCGCGCCGCTGTTCAGTCTGCAATACCCAGCGCCTGGCGATCCCGCCCTGGCACGACGTATTCAGTCTTTGCTAGCACCATTACCGGTCGCACTCGACGAACGCTGGGGCCTTGATCATGGTACCTGGTCGGTTCTGCTCAAGGCCTATCCCGAAGCGGATATTCCGGTGGTACAACTGAGCATCGATGCGACCCGCCCGGGCGCGTGGCATCACCAACTCGGTCGCCAGCTCAGGCCGCTACGCGACGAGGGGGTACTGATTCTAGGCACCGGAAACGTCGTGCACAATCTGGGGGTTATGGAGTGGAGCCCGCACGCCGAACCCTACGACTGGGCCACGAGGTTCAATGACTATGTGATCGAGTCGATTCGAGACGACCAGCCCGAGCGTCTGTTCGACGGCTCTGCCCTCGGGCGCGATGCTGCACTTTCAATCCCCTCACCGGATCATTACCTGCCGCTGCTCTACGTGCTGGGGGCCCGCCACCCGGGTGATCGGGCACTGATCGAACCTGATCACATCGTATTAAAGTCACTTAGCATGATGAGCTTCATGCTCGATGATCGGCCGACGACTGCCTGATGTTGCGAAACGCCGTGACCTCCTGCCATCCCGGCAGGCTGGAGCGCGCACCGGAGCGCGTGACCGCAACAGCCGAAGCCGCGACCGCCACACGCACGGCCTCGGGGACGTCCATGCCACGGGCCAGGGCGCCGGCAAGAAAACCGCTGAATACGTCACCTGCGCCGGTGGTGTCGACCACATCAACAGGGTAGGCCTCAAGCCGTTCACTGTATCCGCTGCGATCGACCAGCAAGCAGCCACGTCCCCCGAGCGTCAACACCACGGTCCTGGCCCCCTGTTCGAGTAAACGCTGCGCGCATGCACGGGCCCGCGAATCGTCATCCGGAGCGATGCCAGTCAGCGCCTCGGCCTCGACTTCGTTCGGGGTCAGAAGATCGACATCAGCCAGGCACTCGAGCGGGCCCTGAGGCGCCGGCGCCGGGTCGAGCAGCACACGAACGCCGGCCTCAACGGCGATACGAAGCGTCGCGTTTATGGCGGGCCAAGGAATCTCCAGCTGCAGCATCACGACATCACAACCGGCGATCAGCGGTGCTGCGACCTCGATATCCCTAGCACTCAGTGCCGCGTTGGCACCAGGTGCAACCGTAATAAAATTATCGCCGTGACGATCCAGATGAATTGCGGCTAACCCGGTCGCGTGCTCCGCACTGCGCCTGACTGCCGAGCAATCAACGCCGAGCGTTTTCAGGTCTTCGAGCGCCCGGGTGCCGAAATCGTCGCTGCCAACGCAACCCACCATAAGCACTTCGGCGCCTGTAGCTGCGGCAGCAGCGGCCTGGTTGGCGCCCTTGCCTCCCTGAGAAATCAGGTAATCCCCGCGTCCGATGATGGTCTCGTTGCGCCTCGGGAACTCTGCGACGCGTAGAGTGATATCTGTGTTGATGCTGCCTACAACGGCGATTTTCATGTCTCTCCTCCCCAGACCCATGCGACAGGCAACACTACTGTCCTGCAAGCTGGCGATACGCTGAGTATAGCCGCTTGATGATGGCGCGGCGCCGGCTGCGTTGGAGGCAAGATCACGTGCGCGCATGATCAAGACGGATACGCACCTGTATGACTATAGTCGAACCATAATTAGGCGCACGAACACCGCCGATGCAGGAGGTCACCCCCACATGCCAGCCGATACTGCCGAAACACCAGTTCACAAGCTGCGCCCCACACGCCAGCGCTGGACACATCTGGCCCTGATCGTGCGAGATATAGATGCGACCATCGACTGGTACGAGAAATTCACCCATCTTTCACTGCTGACGCGCATGGAGGACCCGCAGGGGTACGGAGCGTGGCTAGGCGACGCCGAGGAGCCGGACTCGCCGTTCGTACTCGTGGTCGCGCAGTTCTTCGATGGCAAGGATCCGTTCGCACCTGCTGAGCATCCGCCGCTGGGGCCGTTTGCCCACATAGGTATCGAGGTTCCTGAGAAGGCCATGATCGATGATGTCGCTGAACTGGCCAAGGCGGATGGTTGCCTCGCACTCGGACCCATGCAAATGCCGCCACCGGTCGGATACATTTGCTTTCTGAAAGATCCGGACGGAAATACAGTCGAGTTCTCCTACGACCAGGGTGTCTACGAGAAGGCACGGGAGCTCTGGGGGCAGCACCTGCCCAACCCCTGATCATGAACGGGTCGACACTCGCCGACTGGCGACGCGCGCTGCAGGTCCACTCCGACCCTGCGGCCCTGCTGCACGAGTGGCTGGATAGGCTGCACAATGATGATCCGGCCTGGATTACTCTGATAGATCACCAGGCGCTCACGCTGGAACTTGAGCGGCTTGCCCGGCGCAGGGCAACCAGTCCTGGCGTGTTACCGTTAGCCGGCATTCCCTTTGCGGTCAAGGACAACATCGACGTCGCCGGAATGCCAACCACCGCCGCCTGCCCCGAGTTCGCTTATATCCCAGAGGTTGATGCGCGAGTCGTTGCACGATTACGCGACGCAGGTGCGATCCCTATCGGCAAGACCAATCTCGATCAGTTCGCCACCGGCCTGTCGGGTACGCGGTCACCGTATGGCGTCGTACCGAACAGCTTTGACCCAAACTTCGTCAGCGGCGGCTCCAGCAGCGGTTCGGCATCGGTCGTGGCGCGTGGCCTCGTGCCATTCGCGCTCTCCACCGACACCGCGGGCTCCGGACGCGTCCCCGCCGGACTCAATAATATCGTCGGTCTTAAACCTACTCGGGGGCGCATCAGCACACACGGCGTTGTACCGGCCTGCCGCAGCCTCGACTGCGTCGGGTTCCTGACCCAGGTGGTCGAGGATGCGGTCGAACTGGCGACGATCACCGAGGGCCTGGACATCGCAGATTGTTACTCGCGCAGCGCCCCGGCGGCGTTACCGAAACTGCCGGCACACCCCAAGATAGCGGTACCCGAAAGTCCCGAATTCTTCGACGATGGACTAGCGGCTGCCAGCTGGGAACGAACGCTTGGAGAACTTGAAGAAGCAGGTGCACGCTGCATTCCAATCGACTTCGGAGTGCTCGATGAAGTCGCCGCGCTGCTGTACGAAGGCCCCTGGGTCGCAGAACGCGCGGCTGCCATCGGACCATTTCTCAGCGTACATGCAAACAGCCTTCATCCAGTCGTCGCCAGCATCATCGCTGGTGCAGAACGCTGGTCGGCCGTGGACGCTTTCCAGGGCATGTACCGGCTCGCCAAACTGACACGTGAGGCCTCGGGTCTGTTTGATACTGTCGATATCCTGGCGGTACCGACAGCACCGATTCATGTACGGATAGAATCGATGCTGGCGGATCCGATCATCTTGAATAGCCGCCTCGGTCGCTACACGAACTTCGTCAATCTGCTCGACTGGTCAGCCATTGCCGTACCGGCCGGCCTGCGCGACGATGCTTTGCCATTCGGCATCACCTTTATCGGTCCGGCATGGCATGATCTGCTTTTGTGCGAATGGGCCTCGCGCTGGCAGGCACGCAAGACACCCCCCCTGGCGTAGCCGAGCGCTCATCCCGGAAGCCTTAGATGATCGACAATTCCACAGAGACCATCACCCTCGCCGTCGTCGGCGCTCACCTGCGGGGAATGCCGCTGAATTCACAGCTGACACAGCGCAACGCGGCGTTCCTCTCCGAGACGACAACGGCCTCCTGTTACCGCCTGTTCGCTTTGCCGGAAACTGCGCCCCCAAAGCCCGGTCTACGTCGAGACAGCAAAGGCTATGCGATCGTCGTCGAGCTCTGGCGTCTGCCGCTGGACGCGTTCGGGAGTTTTGTCGCCGAGGTGCCACCGCCATTGGGTATCGGCACTATCGAACTTGCCGACGGACGCTGGGTAAAGGGGTTCATCTGCGAGCCCTGGGCACTGGAAGATGCACAGGAGATTTCCCAATTCGGTGGTTGGCGCGCTTGGATAGAGTCCGGCATGCCGTCAGCCCCGCGACAGTGAGCCCCTCGCGCATCAGCAGTTTTGCCGGGCGACTACGCCGTGGCGAGCCATTGGTGGGCACGTGGGTTAAATTGCCCTCGCCCGACGTCTGTGAGCTGCTGGCAAGCACTGAGCTAGACCTACTGTGTCTCGATGCCGAACATGCACCCTTCGATCGTGGAACGCTTGATGCCTGCCTGAGGGTGCTGCGCGCCGCCGACATGCCCAGTCTGGTACGCGTACCCGACAGCCAGCCTGGCTTGCTGCAGGACGCTTTGGACCAGGGAGCGAGCGGGATCATGATGCCGCATGTCTGTAGCGGCGCCCAGGCCGCCGCGCTCGTCAAGCGCTGCCACTTTGGACCGGATGGTCGAGGCTATTCCGGTTCAACGCGTGCGGCCGGATTCGGCCGGATCGGGATGGCTGATCACCTGGCCGTAAGCCGCGAACAGACGGTCGTGATCGCACAACTTGAGGATGCCGTGGCACTTGATGCGCTGGATGAGATTACTGCAACAGTCGGTCTTGACGCCCTGTTCGTCGGTCGTATCGATCTAACGGTCTCGATGGGCGAGACCGACCCAGCAGCCACCCGGGTGGTCGCGGCGTGTGAACAGATCAGCGCAGCCGCCCGTAACGCAGGTACGACGCTCGGTATGTTCGTCGGCGATCTACGAGAGCTGCCGCGCTGGCGCAAGGCAGGCGCAACGCTGTTCCTCCTGGAGTCAGACCAGGCCATGCTGCTCGCAGGCGCCACCTCATTGCTCGACCGCGTCCGGTCTTCCGGGTAGTCCACCAATGGAGCTCGGCGTTGCCATCCCGATGATCGTGCTGCTGCTGATCGTCGGCGTCGTTGCCGGCATCCTCGCCGGACTGCTTGGTGTCGGCGGCGGTATCGTCATCGTACCAGCGCTCTATCACGTATTCGCGGTGCTGGACATCGACCCGGCCATACAGATGCATCTTGCCGTGGGCACGTCGCTGGCGACGATCATTCCGACGTCGGTGCGCTCGGTGCGCTCGCACGCGCGACGCGGCGCTGTCGACTGGATCCTGCTACGACGTTGGCTGCCAGCGCTGCTCGCCGGAGTCGTCTTAGGTATCGTCATCGCCGCCTTCCTCGACCATCGAGGTCTGGCCTTGGTGTTCGCCAGCGTCGCCAGCGTAGTCGCCCTGCACATGGGCTTCGGCCGGGCCGAGCGCACCCTCGCGCCCGGACTCCCCGAAGGCAGATCGCAGGCGGCACTACCGTTCACGATCGGTGGAATCTCGGTCATGATGGGAATCGGCGGCGGCACGCTCGGCGTACCTACGCTGACTCTGTTCAGCTATCCGATCCACCGGGCAGTGGCCACAGCGGCGGGGTTTGGGCTGATCATTGCTGTTCCCGGGACCATTGGTTTTGTGTGGTCAGGCTGGGCCGCACCCGGGCTGCCGGCCTTCTCAGCCGGCTACGTCAACCTGCTGGCCTTTGTGATCATCGTGCCAACGACCCTGCTTGCGGTACCCTTGGGGGTGAAGCTCGCACACTGGCTGAAACCACAGCCGCTACGGATTGCTTTTGCGCTGTTTCTCGGCATCACGGCGCTCCGGATGTTTGTCGATCTTTTCGGGTGAATCCGCGGGGGGCGCTAGCGCACTGCGTCAGTCGTCATCAGGCAGGCGCACGGCGCCCTGCGCAGGAAATATTCCACGCGGAATGCGCGCATGGGTGCCCTGACGTCCGTCCACGACCTGGGTAATGCCAAAGTCCGCGGCAATACTCATCAGCGAATAGGCGTCATCGCGAGACAAACCTAGTTGTCCTGTCAATAGTGTCAGCATGTCGACCGCCGTGCGCTTCATCGCCACGTTCAGGTCTTCATCGAAGCCGTGCACAATCCAGTAATTGGGCGTCTCCAGCAGCGGCGAAGGAAAGGTGAAGTCGCGACGCAACACGATCTGAAACAGCACATCCAGCGAGCTTTCGATCGCCGTTCCACTGACCTCACCATCGCCTTGCGAGACGTGCGGATCACCGATCGAGAACAATGCTCCATCAACCTGGACTGGGTAGTACATCGTCGCGCCGGCTCCGATTCGCCAGTTATCAATGTTGCCGCCGTGCAGTCCCGGTGGAATGGTGCTGGTACGTCCAACGAGATCAGGTGCGACACCAGCCGTACCGAGATGCGGCCGAACTGGCACACGCACCCCCGGTAAGGCCGACTGACGGTCGCACTTGGGACAGTGCGTGACCATGCCGGGCGTATCATAACGACCCTGGACATCGTAGGCATACAAAGCTTGGGCGATACGCGCGTTCGGGTCTAGTTCATAGATTGTTACGCGTTCACGCTGATCAAACTCTTCGTAAAGATGCCCCCAGTTGGCAGCCAGGTTTGATCCATAGTTATTACGTGGCGCCATACGCAGATAGCGGACCTCCAGCATGTCCCCAGGTCTCGCACCCTCGACATGAATAGGACCTGTCATTAGGTGCACACCGGGGTAGCGATCTTCCGGAGGAATGGCTTCCCAGATCGCCTGAACGGCCTCATCCATCATTAATTCCGGCGCATCGCCGGCGTGATGGGTAATCGCCTCAGCCTGAACAAGGTCTCCAGAACGCACGCTGAGGACCGGCGGAAGATCGGGGCTGAAGTAGCCCCAGTGACAGTTCTCCGGACGCGCCGGCAACATGTGAAGCGCGCCGACGCGCCTGTCATCGCGCTCTTGGCCTCTCTCGCTGATCAACGCCATCATAAACTCCCGCTATTCAGAGTACTTTTGGAAGCTTACGCTGCGTCGAAACAACGGGTTAGCACGAACGCGGCGATGCAGTTGTCCCACCGCGAACCGTCGGCCGCTTACAGCTCACCGGAGATTTTTCCGCTCAATCCGGCGGATTGTCGCGTTTCACCTGCCGTGGATTGGCCGCCGTGCCCTTTTCAG
>REEU01000312.1 GCA_007694905.1 Gammaproteobacteria bacterium
ACACGGTGATGTACGGGGCAGAGGGTCCGGCAGAAGCCTATCTATCCGTGATCACCCCGGAGGGCAGCCGCGCCTGGGGACGACATACCGACCCGCATGTGATGGAGGCCATGACTCATGAGGAATTCTGCGGGCGCAGCGTCAAGCTCGACGGCGAGGGCAACGCGACGTTCTGACGCGGGGGTGCGCAAGCTTTGCCCGGCGCAAGCCGGGGGAAAGCCCGCGCGACATGTGCGTCCGGCAGGCGGGCCGACCGCACGCGATCGGGCCTACAGGCATGTCCGATCAAGGTCGGTTGCGTCAGCGTCCCCGGCTCGATCGGCTGACGTGATCAGTTGACCTTTGCCGCACTGGCGTCGAGCGCCTCTCGGATACGTCGGGCAAGCGTCGCACCGGTGAAGGGCTTCAGCAGAATCGGACCCGCCGCGCCGGGCAGATGGCCGCCGTCCGCTTCGGTGGCGGGGAATCCTGACATGTAGACAACGGGAAGCCCCGGCGCGCGTTCACGGATTTCAAGAGCCACGTCAGGACCACGCCTCGAACCTGCGAGCACGATGTCCGACAGCATCAAGGAGATGGGCTCTCCGGCGTCCAGCCACGCCAGCGCCGCGGCGGCGTCGGTCGCCGGGAGCACCCGATAGCCGCGATCATCGAGCATGCGCTGAACCACGTTCAGCAGTTCAGGCTGGTCTTCGAGCACGAGCACCGTCTCGTCTCCCGTCGCGTGCAAGCTGCGCTGCAGCGGGCGCTCCCTGGCAAGGTCGGCGTCCGGCAACAACGCCCTGGGAAGCCAGACCGTCACCCGGGTGCCCTGGCCAGGCGCGCTGTCGATTTCGGCCTGCCCACCGGACTGGTGAGCGAATCCGAACACCATGCTCAGACCGAGTCCGGTGCCGCGGCCCGGCGGCTTCGTCGTAAAGAACGGTTCGAATGCCCGCGCCAGGGTCGCCTCGTCCATACCGGGACCATCATCGATCACCGTGACGGTGACGTAGTCGCCGGGCTCGAGGCCAGACACCTGCTCGCCCTTCGCTGCCGCAACGCTGCGATTGGTCATTTCGATGCGGATGCTGCCGTCGTTGTCGAGCGCATCGCGAGCATTGAGCACCAGGTTCAGCAGCGCATTTTCGAGTTGCCCGGGATCGACCAGACAGCTCCACAACGCGTCCGCCTGGGAGCACGTCAATGCAATGGCAGGGGTCAATGTCGACTGCAGCAGTGGCTGCATGCGCGTCAGGATGCTGTCGAGCTGCACCGGCCGGGGTGCGAGCACCTGGCGCCGTGAAAACGCCAGCAGCTGCTGGGTCAGGGTGGCCCCCCGATTCGCAGCCTGCAGGATCGGTTCGATGAGTGGCTCGAGCTCACCACCTTGAGCAGCCACCTCGCGCAGGAGTTCAGCATGTCCGAGAATGATGCCCAAAAGATTGTTGAAGTCATGCGCCACGCCACCAGTGAGCTGGCCTACGGCTTCCATCTTCTGTGCCTGCCTGAGTTGCTCTTCCACGACACGGCGTTCCGTCTCATCGGATCCGGTCATCAGGATCAGCTGCTTGCCCTCAGACTCCAGGGTTTCTACGTTGATGATGAGCTCGCGCGGCCCGTTGCGCGTGTGGGTCACCACATCGAAGTCGCGCAGCCGGCCACCACCGGCTTCGACTGCGGCCAGAACGCGATCGCGATTCTCCGCGGGACCCCAGATGCCCAGTTCGTTCGCTGTTCGGCCGATGACCTCGTCCCGTTCGTAGCCACTGACACGCAGCCATTCCTGATTGACCTCGACAAACTCACCGGTATCCGCCCGGGTGATGGACACCACGTTGCGGCTGGAGTCGATGGTTTTGGTCAAAAATTCGTTCGTAGCGCTGAGCCGCTGCAGGATATGTTGCTTCTCGGTGACGTCGCGAGTATTCACCAGCAGAAAGGACTGACCATCGAACTCCCAGAGCCGACCCACCGCTTCGATGAAGCGCCATGAGCCATCGAAGTGCCGGAACCTCACGGTGACAGCTTCCGTTTCCAGCTCACGCGCACGAACGCGACCAATGGCCGCGGCCGCAGCCGTCCAGTCATCTGCGTGGATGTACTCGAGTACCGGCTGGCCGATGAGGGCGTCCTGGGGGTAGCCGAAGAAACGTTCAAACGCGGGGCTTTCGTAAACCACGCGCCCTTCGTCATCCAGGACCGTGATGATGTCCAGGGAGCGCTCCAGCAACTCACGATGGAACTGCATCGATGCAGCGACTCCTCTGCCGGTAGGTGTAGGTGGCATCGAGATCCAGACTCCATTCACGGATCGGTTCGACCCGGATCAAGGTTGAAAGATAGAATGGCACCTCATCCCAAGCCATGCACGCGGGCAACAAGAGCGGAGCGAGCCAGGGAACGGGTCGCGAGAATCGACCTCGGAGCACATGCGGGCACACCATTAGGCTGAAAGCAGGCGAACTTTCGAGCCTGCTGCGCAGCCTCACTCGCGAAGCCGCTCAGTGAAGCGCGGACGGCGAGCGTGGCTCGATGAGGATTTCAGCAGGCATGCTGCGATCGCGATGGTATCGGATACAGTCCCGAAACAGATCGGAAAGTCCCTGCTGCGGGCCGAGGATGGACCCAGATAGAAACCGGTGCCGCGTGTCGCGCAGTGCCCGCAGGCCCAGCGACTCGAGCTCGGGATGAATGCGGCTCACAAAACACAACACGTGTGGCCCGGATTCCGCCATAGCAGCCAAAGCCGAGCCGGGAAGCCTGCAATCGGGATTGGTGGGTGCGGCTGGATTCGAACCAGCGACCCCCGCCATGTGAAGACGGTGCTCTAACCAACTGAGCTACGCACCCGAGAGGGCGCGCAATATAGCACAGACAATCGCGAACGAAAGCCCTACATCCGGCTGCGGCGCTCCTGCCACGCTGCCGTCAGCTCGTCGCGGAATGCAGGGGCCGCAATCCGGATCAAGGCCCTCGCGCGCGCGTCCACTGAGCGGCCCTTGAGTTCAGCAACGCCGTACTCGGTCACCACACAGTCCACGTCGGTCCGGGCCGCGGTGATCGCGGTGTCCGCGGCCAGTGCCGCGACGATGCGCGACAGGCTGCCATCCTTGGCAGTGGCGGTCATGGCCACGATAGAGCGGCCGCCCGGCGACGTCGCGGCGCCGCGCATGAAGTCCACGGAGCCGCCGGTTCCGGAGATCTGCCTGCCGCCGACCATTTCTGCGCTGACCTGTCCGAGCAGGTCCACCTCCACCGCCGAGTTGATGGAGACGAAGTGCTGCAGTTCGGCGATGACGCCGGCCTCGTGGGTGTAACGCGCAGGTCGGAACACCACATCCGGGCGGGCCGCGAGCTTGTCGTAGAACGCCTTGGTACCCAATGCCATGCCGGTGATGTGCAGGTTGCGATCGATGTCCTTGCGGGCACCGCTGACGACGCCACGCTCGATCAGCGCCAGTCCGGCATCGTCGATCAGTCCGCCGTGCAGCCCAAGGTCGTTGTGCTCGCTGAGGGCTGCCAGCACGGCGGCGGGAATGCTGCCGATGCCGGTCTGGATGCAGGCGCCGTCAGGAATCAGCCCGGCGACCTCGCCCCCGATCATGCGGCTGACGGAGTCGAGCTCCGGCGGTGGCAGCTCCGGCAGCGGGTGCTCCGTCTCCATCAGGTAGTGAATGGCTTCTGCGGGCATGCGCGGCGCGCCTGCGGGGGAGCTCAGGGCGCCGTTGACCTCGGCCAGAACGCGCAGGCCGTTGCCGAGTACCGCTTCGAGGAAGTCCAGGTTCGGTCCGTGTCGGAATGCGCCATTGCCGTCCCTCCCGAGCTGCACCAGCACCAGATCGAAGCCGCGGCAGGTGGCGAGATGGCCGTAGACCCGCCGCATGTGCATGGGCAGAAAGTCCACGCGCCCGGACTCGAAGGACTTGCGGATGCTTCCGGAGAGAAAAAAGCTCTCCATGCGGGCTTCCGGATGCCAGCTGGCAAAGTCGAATCGGTTCATGGCGGGCAGCGGGAACTGAACGAAGGTCACGCCCGCCGCGCACTCAGGCCGCGCTCGCAGCGCCTCGAGCAAACCTGAAGGTTCGTTGCTGGCGCCCGGGACGAATACACGCATGCCGGGCCGCAGCAACTCCGGCACCTGCTCCGGTCGCAGGATCTCTGGCAAGACGTCACCCCCTCAACGCGCCGCTCAGGCTGTGCAGGAACCCCCTCCAAGCACGCAGAAACGAGCGCAATGCACATGATTCAGGGACACGTCGCCAAGCGACTCCTCGAGCGTCGCGCCCAGTTCGAAGCGAGCATCATAAGGCAGAAGCGTGCAGGCCAGCACGGCCGGGCGTTCGGAATCGCGACGGCGCACCACCATGCGCGATGACGCACACATGATCGAGTCAGGGTCCACGCCGAGAATACTGAAGCAGGCGGTGCTGATCTCCGGGACCTCTGCCGCCGGGTCCATCTCCGGAAACAGCAGCAGCCGGGACGGGTCATGGGCATCCAGCGCAATGCCTTCCCGCTCGAAAAGCTGCTCGAATCCAGCGCGCAGCATCGGCTCCGCTTCGCCCCAACGCGTCCGCCCCGCCACGCTCAGGTCGAATCCCTGCTCGGACAGCCAGCGCAAGCCGCGCAGCATCGGCGTCCAGGACTGCCGCCCCCGCTCCTCCCGGTGCAGTGCCGGATCGAAGTGATCCACAGATACCCGCAGGCTGAGTCGTTGACCGAAGCGCTCCGTGAGCGCCAGCAGCCGCTCGGCATGCTGCTGCATGGGTCGCATGCCGTTGGTCAGCACGAGAGCATCGAAGCCGCGTTCGAGGCCGATTTCGAGGATGTCCACGAAACCGGGATTGAGGAACGGTTCACCGCCGGTATACCCCAGCGTTTTCACCGGAAGTTCGAGCCGGGAAATCTCGTCCAGGAACGGGAGGACGTCATCCATACCCAGATATACCAGCTGGTCATTTGATGGCGACGACTCAATGTAGCAGTTGCTGCAGGTCAGGTTGCACAGCGTTCCGGTGTTGAACCACAGGGTTTCCAGCGACCGTAGGCCCACGCGGGCACGGGGAGACCCGTCGAGGGTGCGGTCGGGATCAGAAAAGGGCGCCAAGGCGAGGGTCGCGATACGTTCCATGGTCGCGCAGGCTACCCGGTTGCAGGAAGCGATACCAGCGCGCCATGGGCTGCCGGGTGGTAGCATCGGAACTGATTGGATTCACGGAGGTTGTCATGAATCTGGAGGTTTTCTCCGACTCGGTCTGTCCCTGGTGCTGGATTGGCAAACGTCGCCTGGAGCAGGCGCTTGCACTGCCGGGCTGCGAAGACGTGACGGTCACCTGGCGGGCATTCCAGCTCTACCCCGAGATCCCGGCGGAGGGGATGGACCGTGACGACTTCATGCGCGCCCGCTTCGGCAGTTCCGGAGGCCGCTCGGAGATGTGGCAGCGGATGGAAGCCGAGGGCGAGAAGGAGGGCATCACCTTCCGGTTCGGCGCCATGAAGCGCATGCCCAACACGCTCCACGCTCACCGGCTCGAACGCTGGGCCCACGTCGTGGGCGGTGCCGAAGGCCAGGATCGCATGGTGGAGACCCTGTTCGAGACCCACTTCGTCGCCGGCGAGGATCTCGGCGACAAGGACGTACTGGCTGCAGCTGCGGGCCGTGCAGGCTTCGACGAAGTCGAGGCGCGCAGCTGGCTCGATACCGACGAGGGCAGCAGGGAAGTGCTCCATGAGGTGCAGTGGTCGCGGGAGAACGGCATTACGGGCGTGCCCTGCTTCGTGCTACCGAACGGCTACGGCATTCCTGGTGCCCAGGATGCTGACACACTGGCGAAGCTGATTCGTCGCGGCAAGGCACTCGAGGCACGCGCGGCAGCGGGGTGATGCGGCAACCCATTTGTAGGCCCGGGCGGCGCGTGCACGCGCTCGCCTACAGGGACGTGGCAAACCTTGTAGGCCCGAGCGCGTGCGCTC
>REEU01000313.1 GCA_007694905.1 Gammaproteobacteria bacterium
CACCAGTTTCTTCAGGAAGATTCGCGGTGCGACTCCGACCTTGCCCCCCAGGTGTCCCGTCACCGTCGCGGCCAGATCAGCCAACAGGGTTTCGTCGACCGTGCGCCTAATACGCTCCGGATCTTCGGATCGCGCCGCGAAAACATCCCGCACATTTCGCCCAACCTCGATCAGCTTCGGCATATCGAACGGCTGGAGGCGAATTTGCACGGCCCTGGGGTTGTCGAACCGGGCGTCTTTTCCAAACTCGACGTGCAGCCGTTGCGCCAGTGGTGGCAGGCGCTGCGCCCCCTGTGGCCCGTCGAAGAAGGCGGGGGTTCCGGTGATCAACAGGTACAGGCCCGGGAACCGGCCCGCGTCGATCTCATCCATGAACTGGCGCAGCGCGTTCAGGCTCTTCTCGCGGACGTCGCCCCGAACCCGTTGGAGGGTTTCCACCTCGTCCAGCACCACCACCAGGCCCGCAAAACCCGAGTCGCGCAGGATCACCAGAAGACCCTGCAGAAAACCCAACGCGCCAAAGTGATCGATGTCTCCCTTGATGCCGGCGGCGCGCTTGATGCTGGCCGAGACATTGGGCTGTCCCGACATCCAGGCAATCAGCCCACTCGCAATATCCTCCTGCTCAGCGGCCACCGCCTCCCGATACCCCCGAAGACAGGCCCCAAAGGCAGGGGCATGCCGCTCAATCGAACGAAGACGCTCGCGCATCAACGCGTCGGTCGCGGCGATGAGTTCAGCCTCACCGAGGGTTCCCCGGCGCGATACCACCTCCTCCTCGAGGGAGTAGAACCAGCCATCAACGATCAGCCGCAAGGCGCCGCGCGGCTCCTCCGCCGTGCTCAAGTGCTCCGTGAGCCGCCGATAGACGGTCTCCAGCCGGTGCAACGGGGTCTCGCTTTCCGAAATCTGCACCTCGGCAGCGGCGAACCCTCTTTCCTTGGCCAGGCCCTGGAACCAGCGCGCGAAAAAGGTCTTGCCCGTTCCGTATTCGCCGCGCAGGGCCTTGAAGCGCCCACGCCCGCGCGCGCATTGCTCAAGTTCATCCTCAAGGGTCTGCCGATAGGGGTCCAACCCCACCGCGAAGGCATCCAGCGCGGTTTCCGGCACGGTGCCACGGCGCAACGCGTCCAGGATCTCGTCAGCACGGGCGCGCGAAACGGTGATCATAGGTCGAACTGCGTCCGCAGCAGGCGAAGGTCAACCAGGACGGTCTGAGTACCCGATTCAACCGTCACCACCGGGTACCCGTCCACATTGAGCATGCGCTGAAGGACCGAGAGCACGCCGCGCATGCGCAGTTGCGGCTGTTGGATTGAGGCGGCGAGCTGTTCCACGCTGGCTCTACCTCCCTGCGCATCCAGACATTGCAGCAATGGCGTTAAGCGCTCGTCATCCAGCGCCAGGCGCCCCACACGCCCGCGTTGCCGTTTCAATGCTTCGCTGGCCAGCAGTTCGCTGATCCAGGCCGAAGCCTCCGGCTTGGGCGCAAACAGGTCATCCATCGCACCCCTCGCCTTGGCATTTTTCCCACGTTGTCCGCTGGGGACTTCCCTTGCCTGGGCTGGCATGGCGACATCAGCGCGTTCCATCGCCCACCACTCGGGAGGAACCACGAACTCTGGAACGAACCCTGCCAGCGGGCTGGCATCCGGAGTCCAGACTCCAACCGGCACGAGCATCTCCTGCTGTGTCACGCCACCGTGGTAGCCGGTCTTCTTGACGGTGTAGCGCAGGTTTTCCGACCAGGGGACGATGACCGGACCGCCGATCAAACCGATCACGCGCGGTCCCTCCATGCGAATCTCTTCCGCGGCCACCTCGCCGGCCGGAGGGCGCCAGCGTTCGTTCTCGCTGAGGTTGCCGCGGTAGACCGTGCCGCGCTCGATCACATGGCCGTGGTCACTGGTGAGCAGCACCGCCCGGCCCGCGCTCCTGGCCTGCGCGAGAATCGCACCCAGCAGGGGAATTGCCTCCACCGACCAGTCGATCCGGACCTGTTCCGACTTCGCCAGAGCATCGTCGATGGCGTTGAGCACCACTCCGACCACCCGCTGTTCCGGATCGGACAGCAGCGCAGCCGCTTGGGTTGAAAGCTGGTTGCCCTCCTGGATCTCCGCCTTGTGCAGCAGCACCGGCGGCCGATTGCTCTTCGAACTCCGCCTCAGTCCCTCATGCGCTGCGAACGCGGATTTCTCCTGCCCGGATGCGCCGCGCAGGAGCCGACCCGCAAGCAGGCTCGCCCGACTGCACTCCGTGACCGAGGGCACAGTGGCCAGCAGCGATGGCGGCACACCGTCGCGTTTCCAGGCCGTCCAGCCGCTTCGTCCAAGCTCGAGCGCGATGGCGACGTAGACGTCCCAGGACATGCCATCCAACACCACGACGACCAGCGGGCGTTCCACCGCCAGGGGTACGGCCAGTTCCCGCAGCGCGCTCTCGACGGGCAAGGTCTCCCTCGGGTATTCCCCGAGCTGCAGCCGCTGCGCGAGCTGCTCGGCAAACCGGCGATCCGACGCTTGCCGCCGCGCGGAGACCCGTTCCATCAGCTTGCCGACCGCGCGGGCCAGTGCATCCGGTCTTACGGTATGCAGGCTGCGCCGCGCCCAGTCCTCCCATGCACCGTGTCGCAGATAATCTCCAACACCGGAACCCACCTCACCCCCGGTCAGCCCTGCTTCGCGCCGACACAGTCGAACCACCATGCGGGCCGTTTCCGGTGCTGGATGCCCGGGATCGACCCCGGCATGGGCCAAGACCCGCGCTGCTGCCTCTTCCACGCCGGCGATGGACACGGGTTTCTTCAGGAACGTGTTCAGCGCCGAGGCAAGCGCTTCCAGACGGCGGTCCAGTGCCTCGGGCAGTACGCTGCTCTCACCCACGAACGCTTCCGCGCCCAGATCCTTCAAGAGTTCGGTTGCGGTACGAAATACCGCATGCCGTTGGACATCGTCCCGGCGTTTCAGCAAACGCACGGCGGCTTCGGCCCAGCGTCGGCCATCGGACTCGGCCATGCGCTGCCCCCCTACACGGGGCTCCAAACGAACACGCGCATCACGCAGCTCAGTGGGCGCAGGCGCGGCCGCCCCAAACAGGATCTCGCAAACCAGCCCGATCGGGAGCACGGCATGCGCGTTCCCAACGCGTGCAGCCCCCAGCACCGCGTCGACCACCGGACCCAGCTTATCCTCCAGATGCCGTTGGTAGAGCGCGCGCTGCTCTTCCGCCAGCATGTTCCATGCGCCCGGATCGGACTCGACCGCCGACAGCAGTGACTCGAGGTCGACACTCTGATCAACAAGCCCCAGCGCCCTGCCAACGCAGGCGTCCAGCGCATAATCGTAGGTGAGGACGGCCAACGGCTGTGTCGGTCTTCGTGGCGCGAGGTCCAGCAACACATCCGGCATCCAGGGCACCGCGTACAGCCGCGGGTCGATCTGCGGCGTGCCAAAGGCCTCCTTCACCATCTGCCAGCGGTCCACATGCAGCAGGCGATGGCGGAACAGACGCGCCAACACGTCCTGCCCAAGATCGGCCTCCTCGCATCCCACCAGCAGGAGTCGCGGTTGGTCCGAAGGCTCGACCAAGGCCTCCCGGACCTGCAGCGGGGATCTGCAGAAACGCACCGGAACGGCTCGCTCGCCCACCTGCAGAAGCTCGCCATGGGTCCATGCATCTGGCCAGGCATAGGCCAGGACATCCTGCCCCTCGGCGTGAGCCAGCGCCTTCGACACGTGCTGCGCCAATTGACCTGCCGAGAATGCCATCGTTAGGAGTCCCGATCCTCAGCACGGAACACGCGGCACTCCACGTCCGCGCGCAGTTGCGGATCCTCGGCCAGCAAGCGCTCCACTTCCTGTAGTGCCTCGCGCACGCCCGCAGCGGCGACGCCCCGCTTCACCACCTGCCTGATCTGAAACTTGGTGGGTTCCGGAAGGACAACTTCATCGGTCGGCGGAGCCGATGGAGGTGGCGCCGGTGGAGGCGCCTCAAGCAAGCGCAGCGCCCGCCGATGCTGTTCGGTCAATTGCTCCTGAAGCGCCGTGACGTGCTCGTCATCGCGCAGCGCCGCCGCCATGCTCGAGAGGATCGAGGTAGCCTCAGGACGCGGCGGGGCCTGCTTGCGAATCAGCTCGATGACGTCCCACTCGGGAGACTTCAGGCAGTCTACGAGCCGATTCACTTTGGACATGGCCGCCGCCATGGCCGCGCCTGAGGTTTCGAGATTGGCATCGGCAAGCCGCGATACCACGGCCATGCCTTCGGCTTCGTCCAGGGCCTCGAGCAACAACCGGCAAGCGGCTGCGGTGCGTGCCCGGTTGCAGGAGGCATCGAGCCCGTAGCCCTTCAGACGCCGTTCCAGACCAGCGGCATAGTTCGCGACGGCAACTGACCTCTCCCGGGCAGCGGAGCGCACCCCATCCACCAGGGTGGCCACGTTGCTGGCATTGCGGGCCGAAGAAACGGCAAGGCCGAAGACTTCAGCGGCACGCTGAACGGCCAAGGTCCACTCGGCTTCCGGCGGCAGCGTCTGGGGGCGCAGCTCGCATTCCCGGTTCAGGCCACCGATTTCCGGCTGGATCGTCGCACCGTGCAGATAGAAGCTACGTCCGGATTGGGCCGCGAAGGTCATGATGACGAGATCGCTGACATCGTCGTGAAGACCCATGGGCTGCGGGTCGTTGCACCACTTCCGCAGTTGCCCGACAGTAGGCTGCTGGGTCCCGTGGCGCGCCATCTGACGCTCGAAATGCCCTCGCCAGTGCTCATTCAGCACCAGGTGCGCCTCACCACAGTTACCCAGCTTCAGCGGCTGGACGACACGCCGCACGTCGTCACGTACGGCGCGATCCATGCCGATTCGACCATCGGGCGTGGCCACCGCCTGTTCCATCACGGCCCAGATCCGCTTCAGCACGGGGCGTCGGATCTCAGCCTCAAACAGGGGGTGTGCCGGAAACTCGAACGCTAACGCCTGCCCGAGGAGGTGCTCAAGGCTCTCCCGGAAGCTGCCTCCGGGCGGCGGCTGGAAACGCAGACCGGTGTAGAGAGACTCAAAGTGCTCATCCAGCGCATGCGTGGTATCCACCGCGTTGCTCACGCCCTGAGCGATACCGTAGGCCTGTTGCAGTGAGGTGCTGACCCGCTTCTCCAGTTGGTCCCGCTGGTTCCTCAGGATCGTCCGCGCCTCGCCGCGCTCCGCGGGCTGCAAATGCCCGCCGTACTCCTCCAGCCGCTGCCCCGACAGCACGTGATTGAGCATCACGAGGCGTCCGAGGTCGGCCATGGCACGGTCGTTCAGGAACGACGGCAACCAGACCAGCGTCCGTACCGACTCGTGGTGGGCACCGCGGTAGGCTTGTATGCGCGCGCGATCATCCGCCGGCGTGTGGTCACCCTCGTCGAACGGAAAGTCGATCAGTACCCGCCAGTGCGAATCGCTGGGGCGGAAACTGTCGAAAGGCAGTTCCCGTATGTTCTGAAGTACCAGTTCGGCCACCCGCGAGCTACCACGCCAGATGAAGCTGTAATCGGGGTTGAGCAGGCCGACATCCTGAGGATCAATGCCGAGATCCCGGAACAGGATCTCCTTGACCATCCGCACCCGGTTGCCGAAGTTGTCGATGCTCCGCGCATTTTCCAGGATGCCCTCGACGTCCACGCCCGCCAGTTGCATCGAGATCAGCGGATTGGCGGCATCGGCCGAAATGTGAATCTCGCCAGCGTGGCTCGCCCACTCGCGCATCTTGGTCAGCACGGTGGTCGCTTCCCCGTTGGGCACCGGCGACCGGATCGTGCCGTGGTTCAGGGCCGCGAGACGCGCCGGCGTCAGATTCCGCAGCGACTCCACTTCCGGGGCCAGTGCGGAGAGCAGCAGGGTCTTCAACAGCCCCGCGTGCGCCCGATAACGCCGCGCGATAGCCTCGTCCACACGCCCTGCCCGCACGTC
>REEU01000296.1 GCA_007694905.1 Gammaproteobacteria bacterium
AGCCCGCGATCGCTGCGTCGCCTTCGGCGCCTGCAGCCTCCCACAACCCTCGGATCCGGCCTAACCCTGTGGGAGCGTCCAGGCCGCCGCAGGCGGTCGGACCGAACGGCTCGCGCTAGGCGATCACAACCAGTTCCTGACGGCGATTACCTACATCGATCAGGCTGATGTCCTTCGAGCATGTTGCTGTGCATCCAGCAGACTGCTCGGATGGACCAGCAAGAACCGATAAGCAAGGGCCAGAGCCATCGTCTACGGCGCGGACGTCGATCAACGCCTAATGCGCGCTACCACCTCCGTTTCGCAACCCATCGTCGCATTCCCGCCTTCGCGGACTTCTTTGCCGCGCGCGCCGTCGTGCTCTGTCTGCGCGAGAAGCAACACCAGCGCCATGCGAAGACGTTGGCCTACGTCGTCATGCCTGATCATGTCCATTGGCTTTGCGAACTTGGTGAACGCGTAGTGCTCGCGCTCCTGGCTGGCCATGTCAAAGGACGCGTCAGCGCTCGGTTGCGCCGATCCGGCGGGGTTCCTTGTCCGCTTTGGCAGGATGGGTTCTTCGATCGCCAATTGCGTCCGGAGGAGGACCCGCACGCCGTGGCTCGCTACATCGTTGCGAATCCGCTGCGGCGAGGGCTGGTGACGGACCTGGGAGACTATCCGCACTGGGATGCTGCGTGGATGGGTGGCGACTAGCCTCCATCGCTGCGTCGCCTGCGGCGACTGCAGTCTCCCACAACGTCCCGCTCGCGCGTTGCAATGTGGGAGAGTCCAGACCGCGCAGAGCGCGGACGGACCGAGACGCGTAGGGCTGGCGGCAGAACGCAGGACTCTGGTTGGAATTCATTATGTGGGCACCAGAAACGCCAAGGGCCCCTTCAGAGGCCCTTGGCGTTTCTGGCGGAGAGGCAGGGATTCGAACCCTGGGTACCCGCAAGGGTACACCTGATTTCGAGTCAGGCCCGTTCGACCACTCCGGCACCTCTCCGTTCTGAAAACTCGTAACCTGCTAGCTCGACATCTCCAATGAGCACTTCGCCAAAGTAAGGGCCGTCGCTCCACGGTTCAGGGGCCTTCCTGGCCCCTGACCTGACGACTGATGTCGCCAGGCGCTGTCGCTGCGCTCCGCGACCCGATCGGCTTTCCTGCCGATCGGTCCGGCACCTCTCCGTTCTGAAAACTCGTAACCTGCTAGCTCGACATCTCCAATGAGCACTTCGCCAAAGTAAGGGCCGTCGCTCCACGGTTCAGGGGCCTTCCTGGCCCCTGACCTGACGACTGATGTCGCCAGGCGCTGTCGCTGCGCTCCGCGACCCGATCGGCTTTCCTGCCGATCGGTCCGGCACCTCTCCGTTCTGAAAACTCGTAACCTGCTCGCGCCACGGGTCAGTTCGGGGCTCAGCAGGGCGCGCATGATAACCGCGTGGAGGGAACTTGGCGAACCCGCGGGAGCCACCGCAGCCCGCCAGCACGCCGCCCCCAGCGCGCGCAGGCTGAACCGCGGGACGCACCGCACAGTCTGGACTAGACTCCGGTCACAAAACGGAAGAATGGCGCTTGCCTCGGCGCCGGAACGAGGCTTGCGCGCTGGCATAATCCAAAAGATGAACACAGCAGCCTCCGCCCGAGGCTCAGGAGTCCGTGTGATGCAGCAGCTCGTTTCAGCGACGGTCGCCCGGCTGGCGGACATGCCGCGCACCGCTCGCCTCCTGGTCACGAGCCTGCTTCTCCTGCTCTGCACCGGCGCCCAAGCCGACCGCATCGTCCTCCTGGTCGACAATTCCGGCAGCATGCGCTTGAACGACGTCGAACGACGCGTCCCGACCGGCGTCGCCCGCTTCATCGAATCACTCCCCCGGGAGACGGAAGTGGCGGTGGTCAGCTTCAACGGCCGCGGTCGCCTGATCCAGCCGCTGATTGCGGCCGGCGAATTCAATCCGCGCGTACTCGACCGTCTGGACTATCACGGCCCCTGGACGGACCTGTCGCTGGCCGTGGAGCGCGGCGTCTACGAACTGCGACAGACACCGGCTGTACCCGGACGCGACGCGATCGTGATGATCACCGACGGCATCATGGACACGGGCAGCCCGGAAGGGGATCTACGCGCGGAGGCCTGGCTCGCTGGCGAACTCACCCAACAGCTCACGCAGCGCGACATCTCCATGTGGGTGGTGGCGCTGAGCGAGGAGGCGGATTTCCGGGTCCTGAACCCGATCACCCGCGCGACGGGCGGCACCTACCACCGGGCCATGACCGCAAACGATGTCGGATCCGCCATGACTCGGATCCGCGAATCGATTCTCAGCCTCGACCCCGCACCGGCACCCGAGCCGCGCAGCGTGCCGGCTGCCTCAACGACTGAAGCGCCTGCCCAGACCGCACCGCAGCCGGCTCCCCAGGCCGAGCCGGAGATCGTCACGTCCACAGAAGCGCCTGCCATTGCGCCGGTAGCCACGATCGCCACGGTCGAGCGGGGATCCGAGTCCCCCGCGAGTGCTGCCCGCTGGTGGCTGGCCGCGTTCCTACTGCTGCTCGGCGCGGGCCTGCTCGGCTGGGCGCTTTGGCGCACGTGGCTCGTGCGGCAACCGCCTCCAAAGCCGGTCATCTCGGCCCTGGAGTACTTCCCGGACTGCTATCTGGTGGATCTGCACGGAGTGACGAATGCCTCGACACATCCTCTGAAGGGCAAGTACAACATGATCACCCGGCTGCAGCAGCCGCCGGACGACGGCATCTTCTACATCCAGATTTTCCGCCGTCAGATCGGGCGGCGGCATGCCCTGATCGAGTACCGGGACTTCTCATTCTGGATCATCGATCAGCAATCGGTGAATGGCACCTTTCTGAACGGCAAGCGGGTGACCACGGAGACCCGTTTAAAGCACGGCGACCGCCTGCGTTTTTACAAGTACGAGTTCGAGTACTGCGTGTCGGATCTCGCCATGTCCAACGAGACGCTGATTGCCGACAACACCCGCGCCACCTTTTAGGCCTCGCTCGAATCTCGCGATGTGTCAGTGGGAGCGAACGTCGCTGGGCCGCATAGGCCCGAAGGGTCGGCGTTGCGATCGCGGACTGCCGGCGAACTCAGGCATGACACAGATCGCCACGCCCGCTTCGCGGACGTGTGCTCCCACTGACTTGTCAGCTGGGTTGGGGGGGTTGCCGCGGGACGCGGGGGTCAATCGATGACGAACCACTCGCTGCAGGCCTGCTGATCGGCCAGCGCACGGCGGCCGGGCAGGCCGTCCATAACCGCATCTATCGCCGCGGCGGCCAGCTCGCGGGTATTGTTCTGCTCCGAAAGATGCGCCGCGAGCAGCACCTGCAGCCGCTCCGGTTGCAGCGCGGCGAGCAGGCTGCTCGACTGCGCATTCGCAAGATGCCCGAACGCACCGCCCACGCGCCGCTTCAGCGCCGGCGGATAGCTCCCCTGCTGCAACATGTCGACGTCATGGTTGTACTCGAGCAGCAGCCCGTCGCAGGCACCGAAGCGTTCCACCACGTGCTGGGTCGGATGACCGAGATCAGTGAGCACGCCGAACCGCCGACGCCGGTGCTCGAACAGAAACTGCACCGGTTCGCGGGCGTCGTGGGGCACGGTCACCGGCAGCACCTCCACCCCGCAAATGGCGAAGCTGTCCTCCGCCGCGATAACCCGATCCCTGGGCCCCGGTTGGCTCTTCATGCCGCGCCAAGTGCCGGCGGTGGCCATCACCGCGGCCCCGCTGGCCCTTGCCGCGCGCATGACGCCCTGGGCGTGATCCGCATGTTCGTGGGTCACCAGAATGGCGCTCAAATCATCGACAGCAACGCCGGCATCGCCGAGGCGACGGGTAAGATCCTTCAGGCTGAAGCCGCAATCGATGAGGACGCAGGCATCCCCCGCCTGCACCAGGGTGCCATTACCGCGGCTGCCGCTGCCGAGCGAACAGAAGCGCAGCACGTTCAGGAAGCGAATTCGCGCACGATGGTCAAAACCTGCTCTGCCTGTTCCCGACCCACACTCTGCTGACCGTCCGGCCCGAGCACCCGCAGATCGAAGCCGTCGTCCGCCGGCTCCAGCCTGAGCTCGAGTTCCTCGCCGCCGCGGGCACGAAAGGAAAACGTGCGGCGGAACCAGCCCATTTCCTCGCCCCGGAACTGGCCCTCGTCGAAACTGATCTGGTAGGAACCGGCCAGCGAATCGGAATCCAGCACCGGAATCTCGGCGTTGGTGAGCGCCGTGGCCACGGTGGCCCAGGCGCGGTCATAGTCCAGACGGAACCGCAGCACCGGCGGCCGGTCACGACCGGCAAGCACCTCGGCCTTCGGCTCTGCGGCGATGTTCTGCGCGCGCAGCGAGATGCCGGCCTGCCCCACTTCCGCAGCCAGATACCCCGCCAGCTCGTTGAGCAGGACCTCCTCCGCACGGGCACTGGTGGAACGCTCGGGCCAGGGCAGATCCACGGGCATGCCATCTGTACCTGCGTGGATCAGGCTGATCTCAGTGGCGCCACGCCGCACCGCCTGACCCACGTCCAGCCGCAGCCGATGCAATGGCACGTCACCGGCTTCTTCCGCGAGGACGCTGCGGACGATGTCGCGGAAGCGATCGCCGCGGACCTCGATCCACTGGGTCTCGAGAATGCCTGCCTCGGGCTGCTCCCGGTCCACCGCAACCCCGTTGTCCGCCAGGAACTGCATGATCCGCGGCCACACCAGGGAGGGCGGATCGGGTGCCACCACCCAGGAGGCGTCGGCAAAGCGCTGAATGCGCACGCCGCGGTCCTCTTCCCGGGCGAACAGCGTCGCCGGGCGCGGCAGTTCGAAATCGTCATCTTCCAGATAGCGCTCCATGCCCGGCACGTCCGGAATGAACATGGCCTCGCCGATGGCGATGTCGTCCAGATCCGAGGGAATCACGGGCGGCGGGACCGGCCGCGCCTCGCGATAATCATCGCTGCGGTCACGGAACCAGCCGTCATCGCCGCCGAACCAACTGCACCCGGACAGCAGCATGGTCAGTAGAGCGAGAACGAACGCACGCGGAAAAAAGGGTGACTTCATGCGATGGATTCACCTTGGGAGCTTTCAGACAGCAGTCCCAGTTGGACCAGCACCTGCCGCAGCGGTTCACGGAACGCTTCCGACAGCGGGGTCAGCGGCAGCCGGATACCAGCGCCGATGTGTCCGAGTTCGTACAGGGCCCACTTCACCGGAATCGGGTTCGACTCCAGAAACAGCGCCCGATGCAGCGGCTGCAGGCGCAGGTCGATGGCGGCCGCCGCCGCATCGTCGCCGGCGAGCATGGCATCGGTGAACGCGGCCAGCATGCCGGGGACCACGTTCGCCGTCACCGACACCAGGCCACAGGCACCGGCGCACATCAGCTCCAGGTTCTTGCCGTCCTCGCCTGAAAGCACCGCGAAATCACGGCCGCAGAGGCGATGAATCTCGGCCACCCGAGACACGTCCCCTGACGCCTCCTTGATGGCGACGATGTTTGGATGCGGCGCCAGCCGGGCGACGGTGGCCGGTAGCAAATCGCAAGCCGTCCGCCCAGGGACGTTATAGAGCAGCTGCGGCAGATCCACCTCGTCCGCCAGCAGCGAATAGTGCCGGAACAGGCCTTCTTGGGTGGGCTTGTTGTAGTAGGGCGTCACCTGCAGCGCCGCATCCACTCCGACGTCCTTCGCCGCCTGGGTCAGCTGCAGGGCTTCCGCCGTGGAGTTGCTGCCGGTCCCGGCAATCACCGGGACACGGCCGGCGACCATGCGCACCACTTCTTCGATGACGCGGATGTGGTCCGGGGTATCCAGGGTCGCGGACTCACCGGTGGTCCCGACAGGAACGACGCCGTCGGTCCCCTCGGCCACGTGCCACTCGATGAGTCGGGCAAGCGCGTCCCAGTCGATGCTCCCCGTCGCCGTC
>REEU01000143.1 GCA_007694905.1 Gammaproteobacteria bacterium
ACTCGCTTTCATTCCCGCACTTGGCGCCCGGGGGCGGGTCGCGGCCGTACGGTCGCTTCCTGGCCGCAGATCCGCATGGCCGGGTGGCCGGGTGGTAGCCGGATGATGCAGTATTTTATCGGAGCCGCGCCGTTGTCAACCGTGGCGGGCACCTTCGACTCAGGGGCAAGGCGAGAGTCCGCTTCCTGGCCTTCCCTCTTTCAGGACGTCAACAGGAGATGTGCCCCTGAATTCTGACCCGTTGGGAATGCAACACTTGAGGTGTTCAGGAGGGAGACATCGGAGGCGTGGGGGCCCCAACCGACACCGGGACATCGCCCCCCGGGGGGCGGCCAATTCGCAGCACATGTACGATACGCGTCACATGGCGCGCTACGTCCCCGCGAATCCGAAGGGTTCCCAGCCGTCATCGACTCTCGGGTAAATCCGGTCTCGGCTCTTCCCAAAGCAACCGTTCCATCTCAAACTGCTCGAACCTCCGGCGAAGCGCTCGGAACTCTCCTGACCCCGCCGTGTCCAGACTGCCCGCCCATTCCAGCCAACCCCAACCTTCACCGTGCCGACTCAGTCACCTTGCCGACTCAGCTTGCCGGTGCTTTTGGACCGAAGGGATGGAGTGCGGAAATCAGAATCAGCGGGTTGAGAGGACGATAGCTCCGTGGAGATGGCCCGGCCCGAAGTGGAAGGTGGCCTGGGTCCGGTCCAGGTACGTGATCAATCCAACCGTCAGGGGATCAATCTGTCTCAAGGACTCCGGCCCTCCCAACCTGGCCCGTTCCATGTAGACCAGTAGTTGGTTCTGCCCGGGCTCGACGTTGACCTGCCGGCCCACTCCAGCTCCCCTTGCAGCCTCTCCTATGCTCTGGGCTCCCCTGGGACGTAGCCAGGCAGGGCGCAGGGACTGAATCAGGTCATAGGTGTTGGCATGGTATCCTCCCTGTATTTCGTCCAGCGTAATCACAGACTGGGGCGACGATGCAGTGCCGACCGGGATCCCCGTCGATCCGGCACATCCTGCGATCACGAAGGTGGCCAGTCCGTAGAGAAGGATTCCACTGGCGATTCGCATGGGGTTCCTCCGGGCAGGGGCGAAGGTAGGGGCGGAAAGGCCCACCTCGAAGATATCGTGGAGGGCGGGATTCTGCATCATCTTTCGTCCCGACCGGCCTAGCCGCCAGGCCATGCACTACCGGAGCCATGCTTGGGCACACGGTGTCCATACCGATGGGACACGCTGTACGGGCCGGTGGTGCCAGTACAGGTTCTTCTCGGGCCCGTCGCCCCCTTCGATGGCTGCACCTCCGGGGGAAGTTCCAAACGAGGCCCGATTGATGCCACGACGGGTCGCACCATCCCTAGGTTGGGGGCAGGATCCCGATCAGCTCCGAGCAGAGTACTCGCACCACCACCCACGGGACCCGAATGATCTGCTGGGATTCCTCTGGGGCCGGATTCGCCGTGCTACGCCGAGTGGCCGGAGTTTCGGCCCAGCGAACGCGATCGCCGCACGGTGAGCAGCACGATCAGCGCCAGCAGAGCCCAAAGCACCAGCGAAGTACCACTCCGGAAGAATACGAGCGGATTTCCGTGTTCGAGGGCGAGCGAGCGCAGAAAGTTGCGCTCAATGATCGGTCCAAGGATGAGGCCCAGCACGAGCGGGATCACCGGATAGCCGGCCAGTCGCATCGCGACACCAAGTACGCCAAAGACCAGTGCCAGACCGACGTCGAACATGGACGTGCGCATGGCATAGGATCCGATCACCGCGATCGTCAGCACGGCCGGAACGAGGAAGCGCGGCGGCACGCGGATGACCTGCGCCATCGGCGCAGCCAGCAGCGTACCGACCGGGAGAATGAGCAGGCTCGCGACGAACATCGCCAGCAATACCGCGTAAGCCTCCGGCCCGTGCGTCTGCATGAGCCGCGGTCCGGGCTGTATGCCGTGGAGGTACAGCGCGGCCAGCATGATCGCCGCCGTTCCCCCGCCCGGAATACCGAGCGTCAGCGTGGGCACCATCGTCGCCGAGGTCACGGCATTGTCGCACGATTCCGAGGCGATGATGCCCTCTTCCGCGCCCTTGCCGAAGCGGTCTGGTTCGCGGGACCGGCGCTTCGCATCGCCCCACGCGACGAAGTTCGAGATCGTCACGCCCATGCCTGGGATTATGCCGATGCCGAGGCCGATCAGCGACGACCGCACCATCACCAGCGGATGTTTCAGGCTCCGCTTCATGCCGATCAACGCGTCGCGCAGGATACCCACGCCGCCAAGCGAGCGCAGTGCGCCCACATCCGTGGCCGGGTCGATGATGCTACGCCGGCCCGCCAGCAGAAACATCTCCGTGAAGGCAAACAGGCCGATGATCACCGGGATGAACGGGATCTCGTCGTATAACTCTAGGAAACCGAAGGTGAGCCGCGGCTCCGCTGTCTGCGGACTCGCGGCCATCGACGCGATAAGTAGACCGAGCAGCGCGGCCAGAATCCCCTTGCGAGGCGCATCTCCGACAACCGTCCCGATCACGGTGAGTCCGATCATCGTGACCAGAAACACCTCGGGTGATTGAAACCGCAGCGCCAGCGTGGCCAGTGGCCCGATCACCGCAATGACCATCGCGCAGCCGATCATGCCACCGACCGCCGACGACATTCGTGCAATCCCGATCGCCTCGCCCGCACGGCCCTGCTGCGTCATCGGGTAGCCGTCCATCGCCGTCGCCGCCGCGCCCGGCGTGCCCGGCACGTTCAGAAGGATCGCCGGCACCGCGCCGGCGAACTGTGAACTGACGTAGATCGACGCCATGAAGATGAGCGCGCTCTCGGGTGCCAGCCCCATCGAAAGCGGTAGCGCGAGCGCAGCGGCGTTGCCCGATTCGAAGCCGGGCAACACGCCGACCGCGAAGCCGACGACCACCCCAAGCCCGAGGTAGAGCAACGGCTCCGGCTGAAGCAGCACGGCCACACCTTCCAGGAGCAGCTCGAGCATACGTGCTCAACCGCCCGTCGGCAGCCGCATACCCATGAGCACGTCGAAGACGATGAACACGACGCCCGAATAGAGCGCAGCCGCCACCACTGCTACCCACCATGGCCGCGCACCCAGCACGGTCAGCAATGCCAAGAGGAACACCGGCAGCGCGACGAAGAAACCTACCTGTCCGGCTGCGGCCGTCAGCAGCGCCGTGAGGATTGCTGCGAGGAATCCTGGGCGGGCGGTCCGCCACAAGCGCCGAGGATCATGCTGCGGCTGGGTCCGGACGGTGCCTGCGAGCTCCGTCCGCGTCCCCTGTCCTCGCCAGCACCGAAGCTCATCGATCAGGATCGACACCAAGACCAGCAGGGCCACCGCTCCGACAGAGAGGGGAAATACCCGTGCTTCGAAACGCAGATCGCGGGTGCTTACGGCGAAGGCCAGCAGATAGCCCAGCACCAAGATCGGCACGACGAGGCGGCCGGCCAGCCGCAGCCTGCTCCGCTCGGGGTCCACCGGCGCCGCTACCGGCCTTGTGGGCCCCGCATTCAGTGGAGACAAGCGCGGGCCTTATCGATCGTTGAGACTAAGCGCGATCGCCTCGAACTCTTCAGACTGCGCGAGGAGCATCTCCATGTACTCGTCGCCAGGGATGTAGTCCAGCGAGCCGAACTCACCCGCTGACTCCAGCGCGGCAAGGTAGCCAGGCGACTCCACCGCTGATTCGAGCGCCTCCGCGAGCACCGCGTAATGTTCAGGATGGTTGTCGCGACATGCGCGGGTTACCCACATCTGGTAGCGGAAGTCATTCGGTTGAACCTCCGCACTGAGCGCCTGCCCAACCGTCGGGGCGCCGTCCGTGATATCCTTCCACAGGTTCTCCGGCTGGTGCACCGCCAGCACGCGCGACTCCTCCGCAACCGGCAGGCTGTTGTACGCACCCGTATGCGTCACCTCGACCTCGCCACCCGCCAGGGCTGTGCGTGCCGGCCCACCGCCATCGTAGAAGATGATGTTGAAATCCACGCCCGCCGCGCGCTCGATCTCACGAATGCCGAAATGACCTACATCGGTGCGCCCGGCGATGCCGACGCGGATCTGTCCCGGCCGCGCGTGCGCATCTTCGATCAACTCTTCCAGGCTTCGCCAGGGCGAATCGTTGCGGACCCGGACCACGCCCGGGTCGATATTCACACTGCCGACAGGAAAGAAGTCGTCCCAGGTGTAGCGTACGTTCTGGGTGAGATGCGAGAAGTGCAAAAGGGGCGTCCCGTGGATCATGACGTTGTGGCAGTCGGCGCCCTCGCGCAGGAGCGTGGTCGCACCGATGGCGAAGCCGCCACCGCCGCGGTATACCACCTCAAGTGGCACACCCAGTGCCGCCTCCATGTGCGGCTGCAGCATGCGCGTAGTGCGGTCGAAGCCGCCGCCTGCTGCCGTCGGCACGATCCATCGAATCGACCGATCGGGAAACGGTCGGTCCGCCGCGTCCCGGCCGTCGCCACAGGCAACAGCCGCAGCCAGAGTGACTACGCAGATGATGCAGGCCCGGACCCTAGACGAAGTTCGGCTCACGATGCGTCCATTTACGAATGATTGTCCGGTCTGACTTCACCGATTCGTCCGGTCAGTTACGAATACTTGCCCGGTCTGACTTCACCGATTGGTCCGGTCAGTCTAGACCCATTGACACCCTGCAGCAAATCGCGTCAGCGATCGTCCTCCAGGGAGCTGCCGACGTACGGGTTGGCGAAGCGCCGGTTCAGCCCGGGGAACGCGCCGAGATCCTCATGGTTCCAGTTCGGCGGCTCCTCCCCCAGGACATGCTCCACGAAGTAGTCGTAGCGAGCGCGTCTCGGGAAATCACCACTTGTGCCGTGACCGCCGCCGGGGAGCACGAGCAGATCGAAGGTGCGGTTCGCCCTCATGAGCGCATCGACCACTTGGTATGTCGATGCAGGATCCACGTTGTGATCCATCTCGCCGACCAGCAGAAATAGCTTGCCCGTCAGCCGCCACGCGTTGTCCACGTTCGACGATGCTGCGTACTGCGGTCCAATCGGCCAGCCCATGAACAGCTCGTTGAACGAGATCTTGTCCATGCGATGGTCGTGATTGCCGTTCCCCGAAACCGCGACCTTGTAGAATTCCGGATGATGCAACAGCGCCGCCGTCGACGCGTATCCACCCGCGGACCCGCCGTAGATGCCCACGTTCGAGATGTCATAGTGCGAATACCGCGCCGCCACCGCGCGATGCCACAAGATGCGGTCCGGAAAGCCAGAGTCGTGCAACTGCATGTACGCCACGTCGTGAAACGCCTTCGACCGGTTCGACGTGCCCATGCCGTCGATCTGCACGACGATGAAGCCGAGCTCCGCAAGCGCACGCATTTCGCTGTAGACGAAGAAGGATTTCGGCACCGAAGAGTCCTGCGGACCTGCGTAGATCGATTCGATCACCGGGTACCGTCTAGTCGAATCGAAGTCGGTCGGCCGCACGATGATGCCGTAGATGTCCGTCACACCGTCCCGACCCTTCGCCACGAAACTCTCCGGCGCCCGCCAGCCCGCCTCCTCCAACATCGAAATATCCGCCGCCTCGACCTGCAGCAGCAACTCCAGGTTCGCTGTTCGCCGTAACTCCATGACCGGTGGAAGGTCCACTCGCGAACGCGTCACCACGTGATAGCTCATGTCTGCCGAGTACACCAGCGAGTGGTTCGCGTCCGCCTCCGTAAGTGCGACCAGCCCGCTGCCGTCGAAATTGATGCGGTAGTAGTGCATGAAGTATGGATCCTGATCGGCGTGCCGGCCGCTGCCACGGAACCAGATCTGACGGGCCGCCTCATCCACATGGTCGA
>REEU01000315.1 GCA_007694905.1 Gammaproteobacteria bacterium
GCATCGAGCGACGAAATGACAATTGCAGGCTTGCTGTTCACATTCCCTCACTTCACTGCACTACACGGATTTTCGGAAGCCAGCCACGTTCATCGTGGTTGGCAGCGATCGGCGTTCGTTGTTGCGCGGAGACTACCATAGCGCCGCCTGGAACCCCCTCGCTCGGGATGCATCAGCCAGCCCGGCGTGTCCGCCGCGACCATCCAACGACCACTCGGCACTGCACGTTCGGATGCAAAAGCGGCACGCTGCGCAATCAGACAACTGGCATGGATCAGCAACCCAGGCCTCTTACAGGGGGTGGTCGGTCAATTCGACGCAAATGGGTACATTCGGTCTCCACAACCAATCGAGGAGCAACAGCGTGAAGTACGAGGATAAAGGTTCGCCGAACGCGCATGGCCCGCTAGCCGCCGGTGTGCCGGCGGATGAATGCAACCATTTCCGCCACCGCCGTGGCCGCCTCCGGCGCCTCGGCGCCGCTGTCGACCCAGCGAATCGCGGGGTTGTCCGGATAGTTTTCCGGATACTCGATCCGCCACGGCCCGTTCAGGATCCAGATGTGCTCAGCCTCCGGATACTCGGTGACAGTGACGGCCACTCCGGCGGCGCGGGCCGAGGCCGCCAGCCGGATGCTGTCGTCGTGGCAAACGTCCCGTCCTGCTGCCTGCACCAGCAGCGGCGGCAGCCCTGTGAGATCACGGTAGACGGGGGAGTGGCGCCCATCCTGCGGATCGATGTCGCCTGTGGCGAGCAGCGTGGCCGAGAGTTGCTCCACCATTTCGCGGCGGATGTCGAAGTCATTGCGCACCGGGTCGTCCAGCGACGGCGTGTTCAGCGCCAGATCCGCCCACAGGGAGTTCGTGATCGCACAGGCCGGCATCGGCATGCCCAGGTCACGCGCGTCGGCACACAGCGACACCGACAGCGCACCACCGGCCGAGTCGCCAGCCACCGCCACGTTCGCAGGTGCGAAACCGCCGGCGCCAATCAGATGCCGGTACACCCCCAGCACATCTTCGTGCGCTGCGGGGAACGCAAAGCGCGGCGCCAGCCGGTAGTCCGGTGCCACCACCCGGCAACCGAGGCCCAGCGCCAAGCGCGCGGTCCCTCGCCGCGCCCACGCGGCGACCCCACTGGAGTACCCGCCGCCGTGCAGGTACAGAACCACACGGTTTGGGTCCGTCGGCCCGGCAACCGGCTCGGTCCACTCCACCGGCACCGTGTCCAGTTCGTCCCGGTAGAGACGGACGCCCTCGGGCTCCACGATCAGAGGTGCGAAGAATTGCGTCTGGGTTGCGATCTGTTCGGCAAGTTCCGGTCGCATGGTACCTTCCCCGGTGGTGAGCGTCTCCGCGGAGACGTTGATGGCCATGAGATGTTCAAATTTGCCCGCAACGATCAGGGCGCTGGGCAATGCGCGTTTGCCTGGAATCATCCTCAACGCAGACACCCGCGGCACTGCGTTGCCAATGCGTTCAGGCACGGGTTAACGTCGAGTCTGGATGCGTGCGGTTCGACGCGTTGCAGCGACCGCCGCACCCGCCCGGCTTCGAGGGGAGATCGCCACCATGCCTTGTCACTCCTGCGGCTTCGCTGATGTGGGGCACACCCTACAGTATCGAGCGAACAGAGCGACGCGATGAGCAGCGCTGCCCCAGAAACCCTCTACGAGGAACGCGACGGCATCGCCGTCATCGCCATCAATCGCCCGGAGAAAAAGAACACCCTGACGAACGCCGTTATCCAGGGCGTCGCCGAAGGCATCGACCGGGCCAGCCGTAGCCCCGAAGTTGCAGCGGTCGTGCTTCGCGGTGTCGGCGACACCTTTACGGCCGGCTACGACCTTACCGCGAATCGACGCGACTGGGACGTCCCCTACGGCGCGCCGGAGATCGGTGCCCGGGAAGGCGCCTGGGATCCGGTGCGCGATCTGCAATTCATGGGGGCATTGCCGACGGCATCGACCGCGGCAGTCGCAGTCCCGACGTGGCCGCCATCGTTCTTCGCGGCGTCGGCGACACGTTCACCGCCGGTTACGACCTCACCGCCAACCGCCGGGACTGGGATGTGCCCTACGGCGCACCGGAGATCGACGCGCGCGACGGCGCCTGGGATCCGGTGCGCGATCTGCAGTTCATGGGCAACAACGTCCGCCGCTTCATGCGCATCTGGGAGTGCCCGAAGCCCGTCCTCGGCGAGATCCGCGGCTGGGCCATCGGTGGCGCCACCGACCTCGCGCTGTGCTGCGATTTACTCTACATGGCCAGCGACGCCCGCATCGGCTACGCACCGAGCCGCATCTACGGCACGCCCACCACCATGCTCTGGGTGTACCGCCTCGGACTCGAGCACGCCAAGCAGTTCCTGCTCACCGGCCGCGCCATCGATGCCGACACCGCGTTCCGCATCGGCCTCGTCAGTCAGGTCCTGCCGCCGGGAGAACTGTCCGCCCACGTGGAGGAGGAAGCGAAGCGCTTCCGTCACATCCCGGCCAATCAACTCGCGCTCAATAAGCTGCTGATCAACCAGGCCTTCGAGAACATGGGCCTGCGCACCACCCAACTCCTCGGCACGCTGTTCGACGGTGCCACCCGGCACACCGAAGAGGCCTACCGCTGGGTGGAGAGCTTCCAGGAGAAGGGGTTTCGCGAAGTGATCCGCGAACGCGACCAGCCGTGGCAGGACTACGGCGAAACGCCTGACGATCCGGCCTGAGGTGCGTCCCTGCGTTATTGAAGGCACATTGATCAGCACTTCCCAAGTTGACGCAGTCCCTCGATGGCCCGATCCACATGCTCCACCGTGTTGTAGATGGCAGGACATAGACGCATGCCACCGGTGGCAGCACCGGCAATGCCGAATTCGGCGTAGAGGCGGCGGCTGATCTCACCGGCCTGCCCTGCCGGTACCCGGGCGATGCACACACCAAAGCTGAGCGCCGGATCCATCGGTGTCACCAGGTCCAGCCCGATGTCCTGCATGCCCTGCTTCAGGCGCTGAGACAGCGCCTCGGTACGCTTTTCGATACGTCGCGGCCCGATCGTGTCATGAATCCCGGCAGTCACGCCCAGCGCAGCCAGGGCAGCATCGTCCCGCTGCCCGAATGACTCGAGCTTGCGTGCGCCCTCGAGCCGGGTCTCGGCGCTGTCACCCCACCCCGGCGCGACAATGCTGGGCCAGATGTCCTGGATGTGCGCTTCACGCACGTACAGCAGGCCGACTTCCTTCGGCCCCATGTACCACTTGTGGGCACTGGCCGTGAATGCGTCCACACCCAGCGCACGCAGATCCAGATCCATGGCACCCCAGACCTGGGCGCCGTCCATGTGCACGAAGATGCCGCGCGCATGGGCCGCTTCCACCAGCTCTGCAACGGGCAGGCGGACACCACTGACATTGGACACATGCGTCAATGCCAGCACGCGGGTGCGGTCAGTGAAGTGATCGGTGAAGGCCGTGACCAACTCGTCCACGCCTGTTGGTGACGAGGGCGTGGTGACTCTTTTGACGGCGAATCCGAACCGGGAAGCCCGTACGTCCCAGGCCACATTGTTGGTGGGATGGTTCTGGTCCCAGAGCAGCACCTCGTCGCCACGTCCAAGCGACAGGCCGCCGTTGACGATGTTGTTGGCCTCACTGGTGATTGGTACCAGCGCCAATTCACGCGGACTGACGTTGAGCTGTGCGGCCACTGCATTGCGCGAAGCCTCCAACAGACCGGAGAACTTCGCTCGATTGTCGAAGGAGCAGTCACGATCAATGTCGGCTGTAAGCAGGCTGACCTGACAAGGTCAGCCGGCAGCCGCCACGTCGCTCAGCCTGAGAATCAGCTCCGCTTGGGCAAAGAGTCCGTGCGGCTCCCGAGCTGTCCCGGGAAGTACTCGATCAGCTCGACGATATGGCCGTCGGGGTCGGGAAAGCAGATCACGCCCTGCAGGCCGATGGCCGGGTCCGGACCGCGCATGGGCGCCGTCGGCTGGAGCCCGGAGGCCTGGAGCGCCTCCGCGGCCGCTACAACGTTCTCCGTGAGCAGCGCCATCACTCTCGGGATGCGATCTTCCGGCGGGCGGTCGAGGTTCGAGTCCCGCCATTTGGGCCGCAACCACTCGATGAGATCGATGCGTGTCTGCAGGTCGTCATCGTGAGGCAGCACAAGTTGAACCGCCTTGCCTTGTGCCCCTGGAATCATGCCGAAATTTTCTCCGACGAAGTCCGGCCAGACCACGTCGCGGTTGTCCTTCTTCACGACGAAACCGAAATGCGCGTAGAACGCCATGGAGCGCTCCACGTTCGTGCAGGGAAGAATGAAGTGAAAAATGGACCGGCACTTCCAGGCTGCCATAGGTGTGCTCCCCTCAACGACCAGTCTGCCAACCCACCCGCAGCCCATACTGGCGGGGTGGATAGAGCGATATGAAACTGTTGTTCCCTGTAGACAAGCCATCGGAGACGGTCAGGCCGCGCTGGTTGTCCTGATTGGTGAAGTTCGTGACGAATGCGTCGACGGTCCAGCGCTCATCAACGCTGGTCCAGACGAGCCGGGCATCTGCCGTGTGGAACGAGTCGCCACGGTGGCGGGGAACGTTCTGCACGCGGTAGAAGACGCTGTCCTGCCAATAGTAGTCAGCCCGGGCCACCAATCTGCTGCCACCGGGCAGGTGCCACTCCTGGCTGGCCCCAAGGCCGAAGCTGTACTTGGGTGCCCGGTTCATGCGTTCCCCGTCCAGCGAAATCTCCGGCGTGAACTGGTAGCTGTCGAAGCTCGCGTCGAGCCAGGTTGCCATGGCGTGCAAGGTCAAGCTGTCCGTCGCCAGGACCGTCCCTTCGAGCTCTATGCCCTTGATCGTCGAGTCGGCTGCGTTGTCCGTCGTGAACGAGGTGAACTCGAGGAAGTTCACCTGCAGATCCTTGTAGTCCTTGTAGAAGGCGGCGACGTTCACCCGCGCCCGATTGTCCAGGAACTGGCTCTTGATGCCGATCTCATACGCATCGACGGTTTCCGGATCGAAGGTGTCGAACTGACCGATGGAGAAACCGCCACCTTTATAGCCGCGGGAATAGCTGGTGTAGGCCATCAGGTCTTCGTTCACGAACCAGTTCAGTTCCACCTTGCCGCTCACCTCCCGCCAGGATTCACGACTGCTCGCAAACACGTCCACGCCGAACTGCGGAATGATCTGAAACTCGTCGATCTTTTTCCGGTCGCGGGTGGAGCGCAGCCCGCCCGTGAGTTTCAGCGGCAAACCGCCCTCGCGGAAGTCGTAGCCGAGCTGGCCGTAGATGGCGGTGGAGCGTGTAGAGAGGTCACCGCCGTTGTTGAAGTCGAACCCCGCGATGGAGGTGTCCCGGAACACGTAGTCCGTGCTCAGGTCCTCATCGTAGTAGAAGGCGCCAAGAATCCACTCGACACCAGAGTCGCTGACGGACATCAACTGCAGTTCCTGGGAAAACTGTGTCGTCCTCATGTTCCAGTCCTGGATCTGGACGGAATTGCTGGACATGTCGATGTCGCTGGTCTGAAACCAACGATTGCGGATGCCGCCAGTATGCGAGACGAGTTCGACTGGGCCGAGCTGTCCCAGATCGAAGCCCCAGCGGGCCCGGACGGCGAACAGGGTATTGGTCAGGTCGAGTTCTTCGCGGTGATCCTTGGCGACCACACGAGGGTCATCCGGATTCGGGATCGCACCCTCGTAGACGTTCAGAACGAATCCAGGCGCCAACTCGACAGGACCAAAGGGCTCGCGACGCTTCTGGCTCTGGTTACCTTCGTTCTCGAAGCGCTGAGCGGTGATCACGATGTCCACATCTTCGGACAA
>REEU01000226.1 GCA_007694905.1 Gammaproteobacteria bacterium
TGGCGCAGGTGCGGCGCGGGTTCGGGCTGCTCGTCGGGCTTGACCAGCAGGTATTGGCAGCGGTCGCGCAGACTGGTCTGCCCGCCGGTCCAGTCGAACCAGAGCCGACCCAGGGTGTTGTCGACCAGAAACTCGACCACGTAGCGCGGGGTGAAGAACTGATTGCGCACGGCCAATTCGCGGCTGTTGCGCGGGGCCTGGCTGGCCTTGCGCATCGCCTTGCGTTCCTCGGCCGAGTTGAAGTACTGGTAGATCCAGCCGAGGGTCTCGTCCTCGGCCCAGAGGGGTTGCACCTCGTGGTGGTTCAGCTGATCGAGGACCTGCATCAGGGCGGATTCGCGCGGGAACAGGCGGCCCTGGGGCGCATAGCGGTCGAACAGCGCCGGCAGTTCCTGGGCGAATTCATCGAATAGGCTGAACAGGAAGACGCGGTAGGTGTCGCCGGTCTCGCCGAGCGCGGTACCGGCCACGCGGCGGTACAGCTCGAAGGCCTGGGACTGTTGCCCCTGGCTCAGGGTGGGCAGGAGCAGACCGCGGGCCTCCATCATCAGCAAGGCGGCCAGACGGTTGAGTACCGTGAACGCCTGCTCTCGGACGATGCGCTCGATCCCCAGCTTGCGCTGTTCGGCGTTGTCGGCCTGGGCACCCCGGTAGTGCGCGAGCGTTTCCCGCAGGAGTTGTGCTGTGTGGCGGTCGCGATCGCTCAGGTGCGCGAGCCGGTCTAGCGGTGTGATCTCGCCGGCCTTGGGATCCAGACCATAGGTCTGCTGGAGCTGCAGGCTGAACTCATCGACGAGCAGCCGGCGGCAGTCGCCGACCAGGCGCTGCAGACGATTCCGGGTGCCTTGATCGAAGGCCATGCGCTACTCCTCCACCCGCAGCGTCAGTTCGAAGGCGTGCGCATAGCGCAGCTCGCCGCGCAGCTTCTGCAATTCCTGGATCAGCGAGTCCAGGTCTTCCAGTGAGGTGATACGGGATCGCGCCCGGAAGCTCCGTTCCAGGGTGGCCTTGCGGGTGGGATCCGCGACGGCTTGCTGCGCCTGTTCGGCTTTTACCCGCGCCTGGACCCGATCGCGGCCTAGCCGCTCGATGCGTTGCCGTGCCTCCTGCACGTGGTTCTGGATGCTGAAGTCCTGGTTCACCAAGGTCTTCAGGCCGTGGAGATCGGGTTCGACCTGGACCATTAGCGCTTCCAGTGCGGCCAACGCTTCCTGTTGTTCCTGTGCGGTGAGTTCTGCCCACTCAGCAACCGTCTGGAGTTCGCGCTCGGCATGCTGCAGGCGCTCGACTTGAGCGGCCTGCATGCGTTCGGCGGCGGCGCGGACGCGGGCCTTGAGGTCGGTGAGCCGGGTGTTCAGGTCCGTGCCGTAGCGGAAGAAATCCATCTCCTGAAGCCGCTCCCGCAGCCCGGCCAGGGTCTCGGCCAACTCGGCCTGAAGTGCAGCCGGGATACCGGTGCCGGGCAGACCATCGACACCCTCTTGCAGCGCTTTGAGTGCGCGCAACGTCTGCTCGAGCCCTTGCGACAGGCTCTGCTTCAGCTCCGCGGCCCATTTCAGGGTGTCGTACAGGGCCGATCCCTCGGTACCCAGGCGCTGCGGGGCGTCGGAGGCATCGGTCAGCAGGACATCGGCAATCTCGCGGCCCAGGCTCGCGAGCCGGTCTGCGCCGGGCAACCCCAGCCCTTTCAGCTTCTCGGCCAGGGGCGCGTAGCGTTGTTGCAGCTCGGGGAACAACCGGATGCTGGCCTTGCCGATGGCATCTTCCAACGGCAGGACGGCATCGCCACTCAGTTCGGTCAGCCGTTCCGCCGCGCGCGCCAGCATGTCCATCGAGGGCCGGTCTTCGCGCAGGGAGAGGCCGACGTGCTTGAAACTGTTGTTGGTCTTCAGCGCATCGATGGCCTGCTGCCCGTTGACGCTGACCTCGCGCCCGGCGACCTTGAGCTTGATCTAGCCGGCCACCAGCAGGGCCGCAACCAGGTAGCGCAGCGTGTCCTGCGACCAGCCGAACGGGGCCTCGCCAAAGCGATGGGCCAGGCTCTTGCCTTCGACGATGCCCATGCGGTCGATGTAATCGCGGATGCTGACCAGCGCCTTGTGATCGGTGCGAATCCGCGGTTGGCCGCCCTGGGTGTGGACCAGGCTCAACGGGTCGTGCTGGGACAACATGCCGCTCAGGTTGCCGGAGCGCAGGAAACGTTCGGCGATGTCGGTGCCGGCTCGGGCGGGGGCTTCCGCGAAGCGATCAAAGACCTGTTCCGCGACGCTCGCAAGGTGTTTGCGCGCGGCCTCGCCCAGATCACTGGCGAGGCTCTCCACCGCGGTGGCCTGGCCACGAAAAATGAACGATCCGCCGAGCAGGCTGCGCCGGATGTAGCGCTGCAGCTCGCCGTTCAGCCGTTGCGCCCGGTCGAGCTGGGCATTGCAGTATTCCTTGACCTCCTGATCCGGCTCGCTGCGGTATTTGTTGGCGATTTCCCGGCAGCGGAAGATGTCCGCGGCATGGTCTTCGATCTCCGGGCGGGTTCGGCCGACCAGGAAGATCGTGTACTGCGAGGTGTTGTGGCGCGACTCGTCGAGCAGGCGTAGGCGGGCGGCGTCGTAGTCGACCGGCTCAACCAGTTCGACCACGGTCTGCACCGGGTTACGTTCCCCCGCGAGTGAGACGGGCAGTCCACCCGGGTTTTGCACCTTGAGTCCGGTGGCGACGCTCAGCGCGCCGTGAAGCTGGGTGCTGGGTAGCGGCGCGAAGACATCGGTCAGCGCTGCATTGGCAATGCGACGGAGTTCCACGGAGCGAAGCGCCAGTTGGCTGCGCTCCTGTTCGATATCGTTCAGCTTCTCGCTGAAGAAGCGCAGATGCCCGTCCTGTTCGCCGAGGGGCACGATCGGGTCTGCGATCAGCTCCTCGATCGCCTGGTTCACGGCCTCGGCCTGGTTGCCTGCAGTGACTTCGCCGTGCATCAGGCTGGCGACGTTCTTCCGGGTGATGGGCAGGTTGCCGAGGATCTGCAGCACCGCCACCGTCTTCGCCACGTGCTGATGCACGGTGGAGTGGGTGTAGCGGATCTTAGCCACGGTGTTGACCGACTTATGCACGCTGGGGAACGCACGGTCGATGTCCTTCTCCAGCGCGTCGTACAGGGTCACGGTGGTCGCGAGCCAGCCGAGCGGGCGCTCCGCCACGGGGGTCTTGCCGCCCTCGGCGTCGATCAGCACGTCCTGAATCACCTTGATCGCGGAGCGCAGGCCAACCCCGCCCGTGGACCGCGCCAGCGCGCCCAGCAGATGCAGCAGGATGTCGAAGTGCGCAGGCAGGAACGGATAGAGATCGATAAACGCCTGCCGGTCGAAATCCGCGCCGTAGGCGCGCGCGTCTTCGAGCTTGGTGTGGTGGCGCAGTGCCGGGCCATGCTGGTCGAACAGCGCTCCAAGCCGGTTCGCCCCGTCTGGAGACTTGCCGAGCAGACGCGTGTAGCAGATTTCCTTGATGTCATCGGCCTCCAGATCGATGCCGATCGGAAAGCGGTCCTTGAGCTTGAACAGTTCCGGGGAGTTGAGCGCCGCACGCTGGTCGTCCTCGGTCAGGGTCTGCTGGCCGGTGCCCAGGATCCAGACTTTGCCGTTCCCTTGCGCCTTGATGTTCTTCGCGAGCCCGTCGAGGTTCAGGATCAGGTTGGGCCGGGAGCCGACGTACTGGCCGACCTCGTCAATCACGAACAGGATGTATTGCTTGCCGGACTTCTCGCGGACGATGTCCAGCATCTCCTGGACCCGGTCGTTCTCGAACCGGATCACCTCGCTCGCCTCGGTGGTGAAGGCGTTCGGCGTAGTGAACAGGTTCGGGTAGAGCTGGTGGGCGATCTCGGGGATCAGGCTGTCCACCACGAGTTCGTCGTTGCGGTAGCTCCGCCAGTCCTCGCCGCCCGTCCGCTCCTTGAACAGGTCCAGAAACTCCTGGTAGCGACCTTCCTTCTGGAGCCTGCGCTCGAGTGCCGCGACCTTCAGGTTGCGCGAATAGCCGGCCCACTGCAGCACCTTGTAGTACAGAACCGTCGAGACCTCGGCCATGGTGGCGCCGGCCACCTGTTCGCTCGCCAGATCGAGCATCAGGACGGCCGCGGGAAAGCGCTTGGTGACCGTGCTGAGTAGCTGCCGGGTGGTCGTCCGCTTCAGACGGTCCTGCAGGTACTGGATAAAGGGGATGCCGTCGATGGTGATGCTGTCGTCAAACGCCAAGCCGAGGTACTTGGTAAACGAGCTCTTGCCCGACCCGTAGAAGCCGGACACCCAAACGCCGACCTCGTTCTCGCCACCCGCTTCCATCGCCGCCTGCATCTTCAGCAGCAGATGGTTGAATTGCTCGTCGATCGCGTCCGTTACCACGTACTCGCTGATCTCCTTCCTCAGGCGCTGCTCCTGCGCCACGCCGTAGGCGATCACCTTTTCGATGGTGCGATAGATGTCCCTGCTGGGATCGAAGAGCTGCTTGATCTGCATCTGCATTCCGTTGTCCTCAGCCGCCGACGTGCACCGAGCGGTAGTTGCCATCCTCGGGATAGAAGCCGAGGAACTTGAGCCGGGTCTTGCCAGTGCGCACGCCCGGATAGAAGAACACTGTCGGCACGTGAAACTTGCCCTGAAGCTGGCCCTCGATCACCCCGATGCGCATGTACGGGTGCAATGCCTCGAGATCGTTGACGAGCAGGATGGCCTTCGGCTTGCCCTCCAACGCGCTGAGCTTGGCCTCCAGCCGCGTCTGCAACGCGCCGTTGGCGACGGCATTGGTGAGTGAGGCGTTGGTCTTGGCCCAGGCCTGCGGTGCGCGCTGGTCGGCCGCGAGCCAGATCTTGCGCAGCGGTGCCTTCGCGAGGATGTCGGCGATCTCGTCGGCGATGGAGAAGGTGTGCACGTCCCAGCCGTCGTTGGCCAGACGGCTTCTCCAGGCGAGCTGACGTCGCTTGACCTCGAGGATTTGGCTGGGGTGAAACACCAGGTAGAAGATCGGCTCGAAACTCGCGTGGCCGAACTCGCGCCCATGGCGGATGCGGGCCATCAGCTCGTTGAAATCGCTATCGAGCGAGGACATCGACCAACTCCTCCCGTGTCTTGTAGGTCCAGCTGATGTGCGTCACGTCGCCCGCCGTCTGCAGGATCAGGAGCCGCTGCAGCGCGAGCCGCTTGAACTGTTCGCGCACATCGGCCCACTCCAGGCCGAAGAGCTGCCAGTCTGGATGCCCCAGCACCTGGTTATCGCCGAGCCCCTGGAACTTCAGATCGTAGGCCAGGTAAGCCGCGGCCTTGGTGTGCAGGCGCAGCGGCTGGATCGTTCGCGGGCCGCGCGAGCTGCCGGCCAGCAGCCCGAAATCGGCGCAGCAGCCGAGCAAATATGCGGATACCCGCTGGATCGTACTGTCGGCCCAATGCGATCGCGTCTTGCCCGCGCGCACCGCGTAACGCACGAATGCCAGCGCGTCCGCCCGCGTCAGGGTGTCGTGTCCGGCGCCGTAACGCGGCCAAAACACTTCAGTCACGAAATCCGCGAGGATGCGATTGGCACGTGCGGTGTGGAGGAACAGCAGTTGATCGAACTCACCCCGCTCCAGGCTCCCGGCCAATTGTTTCAGCGCGAGCGCGACGCCCGGTATGCGAAGGTAGCGCGGCGCGAAGCACTCGCGAACGATATTCTCCAAGCGCCGGGCCGTGACCCGCGGGAAGAGTCCCGACTCCAGCGCCTTGTTGAACAGATCGCGGGGGGTCATCTCCGGCGCATACAGCGCGAGCAGCAACCGCGTCTCCTCGATCAGCCCGACCCCT
>REEU01000300.1 GCA_007694905.1 Gammaproteobacteria bacterium
TCGGTGGGCTACTACGAGGCCTACTACCTGCAGGCGCAGCGGGTGCGGCGCCTGATCCGTGACGAATTCCTCGCCGCCTTCGGGCAGGTCGACGCGATTCTGGCACCGACCACACCGGGGCCGGCCTTCGCCCTCGGCGAGAAAGTGGACGACCCCGTCGCCATGTACCAGCAGGACGTGTTCACCATTCCTGCCAATCTGGCGGGAATTCCGGCCCTGTCCATGCCTGCCGGCATGACCGGGGGCCTCCCCCTCGGCGTGCAGCTCCTCGGTCCCCACTTCGGTGAAGCGACCCTGCTCAATCTCGCCCATGCGTTCCAGCAGGCAACGGAGCACCATCTCGAACGCCCGGGCGGAGTGCGGGAATGAGCAACTGGGAAACCGTCATCGGCCTCGAGGTGCACGTCCAGCTCGCCACCGCATCGAAGCTGTTTTCCGGCGCGCCGAACCGCTTCGGCGCCGAAGCAAACCGGCAGGCCAGCGCCGTTGATCTCGGCCTGCCCGGCGTCCTGCCGGTGCTGAACGAGGCGGTGGTGCACATGGCCCTGCGTTTCGGGCTCGCTGTGGAAGCACAGATCTCGCCGCTGACCCAGTTCGCCCGCAAGAACTACTTTTATCCGGACCTGCCGAAGGGCTACCAGATCAGCCAGCTCGACCACCCCATCATCGGATCGGGCCGCCTCGAGATCGTCGTCGGGGATCAGGTCAAGACCATCGGCATCACCCGCGCGCACCTCGAGGAGGATGCCGGCAAGTCGATTCACGACCAGCTGCCGGGTCTCACCGCCGTCGATCTGAACCGGGCCGGGACGCCCCTGCTCGAGATCGTCTCTGAGCCGGATCTGCGCAGCGCCGCGGAAGCCGTCGCCTATCTTCGCGAGCTGCACGCCATCGTTCGCGACCTGGGTATCTCCGACGGCAACATGAACGAAGGCTCCATGCGCTGTGATGCCAACGTTTCCGTCCGGCCGCGCGGTGAGCGTGCGCTCGGTACACGTACCGAAATCAAGAACCTGAACTCGTTCCGATTTCTGGAGAAGGCCATCGAATTCGAGGTCGATCGGCAGATCGAGGTCATCGAGGGCGGTGGCCGCATTCATCAGGAGACGCGGCTCTACGATGCCCAGCGCAACGAAACCCGCTCCATGCGCAGCAAGGAGGAGGCCGAGGACTATCGCTACTTCCCCGATCCGGACCTGCTTCCGGTGGCCATCACGCCGAAGATGATCGCTGAAGTGGCCCGCAGCATGCCGGAGCTGCCACGAGCCCGTCGGCAGCGGTTCTGCGAGCAGTATGGCCTGTCCGAGTACGATGCGAGGCAGGTGGCCGCGGATCGTGCCACAGCCGCCTATTTCGAAACCTGCGCGGCCATTGCCGAAGACCCCAAGCTCACTGCCAACTGGGTCATGGGTGAACTCGCCAGCATCCTCAATCGCGACGAACTCGGCATCGAGGCGTCACCGGTGCCGGCGGCAGCGCTCGGCACCCTCATCGCCCGCATCCGCGATGCGACCATCTCCTCGAAAATCGCCAAGACCGTGTTCGACATCATGGTCGCCGAAGGCGGTGAACCCGATGCCATCATCGAGGCCCGCGGGCTGCGGCAGATGTCCGACAGCGGGGAGCTCGAAAGGCTGGTGGACGAAGTGATCGCTGCGAATCCCGCCCAGGTGGAGCAGTTTCGCGCCGGCAAGACCAAACTTCTCGGCTTCTTCGTCGGCCAGGTCATGAAGGCCACCGGCGGCAAGGCCAACCCGCAGCAGCTCAACGACCTGTTGCGTGGCCGTCTCGACGGTGGCGGTTGAGTCCGCCTCCCGGCACTGCGCCCAACGCGCATACCGCAGTATCCTCCAACGGCAACGAGGTGAACTGCATGCGGAACTCGAACATGACTGGCAATCAGCGTAAGCGGGCGAGTTGAATCCGACCGTGGCCCCGGCTCACGAGGACGCTGCGACGCTGGCGAGGGAGGCCGCATGGCGCCGCACGGGACCGCGCCTGTGGTTTCTGCTACACGGCCCGAACCGCCGTCGCTGCGCCCTCAACGCCGGCACAGGTGTCGGCCTCGCGGTGGCGGCCATCTTCGTCATTGCCACGGTCAGCTGGCACGGAACCGAGGCTGCACCTGCCATCCTGATGTCACCCCCGGTTCTGGCTGCCGCCGCATTCTTCATTCTCAGCCTGAGCCTGCTCGCCGCCCTGACCCAGATCATCTTTCCTGCTGCGGTCCGGGACCTGGAAGACCTGCGCAGCGAAATCGACGTGGACCCCGCCATGCTCGACGACCTGGTGGCGACCCTGGGCCGCCTGCCGTTGCGTTCCAGCCTGCCCGCAGTCCCGGTCGCCATGACCCTCAGTGCTGCCCACATCTGGCTGCTGGGGGAGACCACCCCCTATGCGGGACCCTGGCTGGCGGGTTCGATCTGCAATGTTCTGCTCTGGGTCGCCATGTTCCAGATCGCCATGCCACTGGTGCACAACGCGCGGCTGTTCTCGCTGCTCGGCCGCTGTGCCCGCGTCGACCTTTACAACCCGGACCGTCTGACACCGTTCGGGCGCACCGCGATCCGGCCCTGCCTGTTCATCATTGCGCTGCAGTGCGCCTACGCCATTCTCATGATTCCTGAAAGCACGTCGCTGCTGCGAGGCGGCGTACCGCTGGGCCTGGTCGCCTCCATGGGACTGGTAGCGGGGCTGTTCTTCCTGCCGCTGCGCGGCATCCGGGAGCAGATCCGCGGCGAGCGCGACCGCACCCTGCTCAGCCTCGACGACCGCCTCGGCGAACTCACCACTAACTCGCATCCGGGTGCTCCGGACACCCCGATCGCGAAACTGGCGGAGGCAGACCGGTTGCTGGCCCTGCGCAGCCGGGTCGCGTCAGTGAGCACCTGGCCACTGGGATTCGCAGGCTTTCGCCAGCTGTTCATCTACGTGGTGCTGGTGCCGCTGACGTGGGTGGGCGCCGCCCTGGTGGAGATGATGATCGACGGTCGCCTGTAAGGGTTGTCGATAAGCATAGTGAAAAGCGGTCTTGGGTGACGTTTCTGTTCCGCCGGTCGAGTCCCTAGAATACGCGCTCGCCGAGTCGACCCGGGAGTCCGTCACCCAACATGGACGGCAAGATCCTCACCCATCTCAAGCAGCTTGAAGCCGAGAGCATTCACGTCATCCGCGAGGTGGCGGCCGAGTTCGAGAAGCCGGTGATGATGTACTCCATCGGCAAGGACTCGTCGGTGCTCCTGCATCTGGCCCGCAAGGCATTCTTTCCCGGCAAGCTGCCGTTCCCGCTCCTGCACGTGGACACCACCTGGAAGTTCCGCGACATGATCGGGTTCCGCGATCGCCAGGCGAAGGAACTCGGTTTGGAGCTGATCGTATGGACGAACGAGGAAGGACGCGCCAAGGGCGTGACGCCGTTCACCTACGGCAGCAAGAAGTACACCGACATCATGAAGACTCAGGCCCTGCTTCAGGCCTTGAGTCATCACCGTTTCGACGCGGCGTTCGGCGGTGCGCGCCGGGACGAGGAAAAGTCGCGCGCCAAGGAACGCATCTACTCCTTTCGCGACCGCAATCACCGCTGGGATCCGAAAAACCAGCGCCCTGAGCTTTGGAAGCTCTACAACGGCAACGTCAATCGCGGCGAAAGCATTCGCGTCTTCCCGCTGTCGAACTGGACCGAGCTCGACATCTGGCAGTACATCTACCTGGAGCAGATCGAGATCGTTCCGCTGTACTACGCAGCGCCCCGCCCCGTGGTCGAGCGTGACGGCACCCTGATCATGGTCGACGACGACCGCATGGAACTTGCCCCCGGAGAGCAGCCCCAGACACGCACGGTCCGCTTCCGCACCCTGGGCTGCTATCCGCTGTCCGGTGCCATCGAATCCAACGCGGCGACCCTGTCGGAGATCATCCAGGAAATGCTGCTCGCAAAGGACTCCGAACGTCAGGGTCGCCTCATCGATCATGACTCAGTGGCGTCCATGGAGCAGAAGAAGCGGGAAGGTTACTTCTGATGTCCCACTCATCCGAACTCATCGCCCAGGACATCCAGGCCTATCTGGCAGAGCACGAGCGCAAAGAGATCCTGCGCTTTCTCACCTGCGGCAGCGTGGACGACGGCAAGAGCACGCTGATCGGCCGCCTGCTGCATGACTCGCGCATGATTTACGCCGACCAACTTGCATCCATCAGGAAGGAAAGCAACCGCGCCGGTGGCGATGGCGAACTCGACCTCTCCCTGCTCGTGGATGGCTTGCAGGCGGAGCGGGAACAGGGCATCACCATCGATGTGGCCTACCGCTACTTCTCAACCACCAAGCGCAAATTCATCATCGCCGATTGCCCCGGCCACGAGCAGTACACCCGCAACATGGTCACCGGCGCGTCGACCTGCGAGGCGGCGATCATTCTCATGGACGCCTCGAAAGGCGTCCTGACCCAGACCCGACGCCACACCTACATCGTCTCCCTGCTCGGGATCCGCCACGTCATCGTGGCAGTGAACAAGATGGATCTGGTGGATTTTTCGGAGGCACGTTTCGAGGAGATCAAGGCGGAATACCTCGCGTTCGCCGAGCGCCTCGACATCGAGGATCTGCATTTCATTCCCATGTCCGCCTTGAAGGGCGACAACGTCGTGGACAAGAGCCCCCGCATGCCGTGGTATCAGGGCTCGACCCTGATGTACCTGCTCGAGACCGTCCACGTCGCAGCGGAACGCAATCACGCCGACTTCCGCTTTCCCGTGCAGTGGGTGAACCGGCCCGATTCCCGCTTCCGCGGCTACAGCGGCAGCATCGTCTCAGGTGTCGTCCAGCCGGGAGACGAAGTCACCGTCCTGCCCTCCCGGCGCACGTCGCGCGTGGCGCGGGTCGTCACGTTCGACGGCGACCGCAAGGATGCCACGACGCCCGAGGCGGTGACGCTCACGCTCGAGGACGAGATCGACATCTCCCGCGGCGACATGATCGTCCACAGCAGCAACCTGCCCGCCGTCCGCGACCGTTTCGAGGCCATGATCGTCTGGATGTACGACGAGGCCATGGTTCCCGGTCGGGATTACCTGTTCAAGCAGACCACGCGGCAGGTCAGCGGCAGCATCACCGCAATCCGCCATCGGACGAACATCAACAGCCTCGAACAGGAAGCGGCACCTGCGCTCAATCTCAACGAGATCGGTCGCTGCGAGGTGCGCCTCAGCCAACCGATGATGATCGACCGTTACGGCCGCAACCGCGACACCGGCGCGTTCATCATCATCGACCGGATCACCAACCTCACGGTGGGTGCCGGCATGGTCTGCGACACCGGTGCCGAGGCGGGCCCGAGGGACGCCTGGGACGCGCAGCCTCGAGCCACCCATGTCTACGCTCGAGGACCAGTGGCGCCAGAGGAGCTCCAGGGTCGCCTCCGCCAGCGGGCGGTGACGGTCCTGTTCACAGGCCTCACTGCGTCCGGCAAGACCAGCATCGCCCAGGCGGTGGAACGGGCCTTGTTCGATGCCGGTTACCTGGCCACCACCGTGGACGGCCAGCAGCTGCGCATCGGCATCTCCCGGGACCTTGGCTTTACGGCGGCGGAACGTTCCGAGAACCTGCGCCGCGGCATCGAGGTGGCGCGGGTGCTCAATGAGGCCGGTGTGATTGCGTTGTGCGCCTTCGTCGCACCGCACGAACAGCCGCGGGCCCGGGCGCGGGATACCGTCGGCACCGACCGTTTCCTAGAAATCATGGTCGACACGCCCATCGAGGTCTGCCGCGACCGCGACAACCGGGGTCTGTACGCCGCCGCAGACCGCGGCGAGATTCCCGACTTCCCCGGGGTCTCCGCCGAGTTCGAATCGCCGCGTGCACCGGACCTCATCCTGCGCACGGCTGCCCTCACCCTCGAGGAATGCACGAGGCGCGTCATTGCCCTGCTCAAGGAACGCGGCGTTCTGCTCTGAATTGGGCGCGGCTGCGCCGCCCTAGGCCCAGTCTTCGTTCGAGACCCGCTTCGTTCGGAGTGACTGACTTCGCTCGGGCTCGGTTGCGCGCCTTTCATGGCGCGCCCCCCTTCGGGGCGCACGTCGTGCGACTCGATTCGATCCAGTCGAATCCCTACCAAGACTTTCAAGCGTGGGTTACGCAAGCGTCCTGGGGAAACTCAGTGGGAGAGCGTGTCCGCGCAGCGGACGCGCCGATCAGCGTGGCGCTGGGGGCTGAATCAGCCGCCGGCCGTTATCGCGGCGCAGGGTGCCCGATATCGGCACCGAGGCAGCGCTGCTGGCCCTCGACGATGCGGGCCTCGCCAGCAAGGACATGCAGGCGCTGTAATGCGGCAGCCTTTATCAGGCCAACACCATGGTCGGCCAGCGCATCCTGAAGTAGAACGGCCAGACCGGCATCCCGGTGATGAACTGCGCCAGCGCTACGACAGCTTGCGCGAGGTCTACCTGCTACGCTCGAGTATTCCCATCTGCGCCTGGTGCAAGAGCATTCGCGACGATGCGGGCATATGGAAGCGCCTGGAGACCTACCTCGAGGAGCAAGCGGACATCATGCCGACCCACGGCGTGTGCCCGAGCTGCATGACGCAACGCGAAGCAGACGACGCCCACGCCCCGGCAAGCTCCACCTGAGCCTCACGACCACGCGACCGCCTCTTTAGGCCCGAGCTGATTCACAAGCGCGTGCGCTCGTCCCCGGAGAAGGTGTTAGGGAGGTGCTGAGCCATGTCTCCGGAATGAAATGTAAGCCATGTCTTCGGAATGTACCTTCTCCAGCTGGTCTGGGCGGCAGGATTCGAACCTGCGACCCCGGGCACCCAAAGCCCGTGCTCTACCAGACTGAGCTACGCCCAGACCCGGCAAGCATAGCGCAGGCGCTCGCAATTTTGGTTGCAAATGATAATTATTCGTAATTATAGTTCTCCCTCAGGAGGACTTATGCATCAACTCACCTGCGATCTCGAACTCACCGGCCGGCTGCTGCTGTGGACGCTGCGCCACGGCTGTCGCGCCCTGCGACAGCGGCGGGACCTGCCGAACTTCGTCCGGCATACGCTCACACAGCTACCTGCCGGCGTGCGCCTGCTCGATCGCAGCGAAATCCTGCTCGCCCAACTGACCCTCGGAGCCTCCCGACCACTGAAACTCGCCTGCCCCGAGAGCCCACTCCTGACCCGTGACGAAAACGACGTCATCATGGCGCTCATCGCCGCGCAGCTTGGCCTGAAGTCCGACGCCCGGCTGCTTCTCGCCGGCCTGCAGCACGCCGGTGGCCTGCGCCGCACACAGCGGGCCTGCTTCGAGCTGGCCGCCACACTCGAGCAAGCTGATTTGCCACTGTCTCGCATTTCCGCCAGGCATCCGCCCATATTCATGCCCAGGCATGACCATGAGACAAGCATACGGATATCGATTTGATTCAGGTTTTATTGAGATTTTAGCGCCAAGAGTACTGTTTTCTAAGCGTAAAACTCTATTCTCAGAACGCAATTCGCACAAAACATCGAGAATTACAGTTCTGCACGCATACCCCTAATTTGACATTTCACGCTCCAACTACTTACCGTAACCGTTCTGCAACATCGCCACACTCGGGGTAAAAATGAATATGGAAAGTCGAATCGCGTTCGATTCTATCGAGCGGCAGCGGAAGACCGCGTCTTTTTCCCGCAATCCGATGCGCACGGCCATCATCGCAGCCGTCGCTGCCACCGCTGCCAGCGGCGGTGCCTACGCACAGCTCGACGAGATCGTCGTCACGGCAACCAAGCGACCGGAATCCATGCAGGACATCCCAGTCGCGGTACAGGCGCTCGGTGAAGACACGATCAGCGATTTCGGCATCAGCAACTTCACCGACTACCTGATTCAGCTCCCAGGTCTTACCGCTGGCGGTAGCGGTCCAGGCCAAAATACGATCTACATCCGCGGCCTTGCGTCCACGACGCCCAACCTGACCACCGCTGGCGTCGCCGGGCTCGCACCGAACGTCGCGCTCTATCTCGATGAACAACCCCTCGCGCAGCCAGGCCGCAACCTCGACGTCTACACAGCGGATATGAGCCGCATCGAAGTGCTTGCCGGTCCTCAGGGTACGTTATTCGGAGCCAGCTCCCAGGCTGGGACCGTTCGCCTGATCACGAACCGTCCCGATCCCACCGGCACCTACGCCAATCTGAAGATGGGAAGTGCTTTCACCAAAGGCGGTGATCCCAGTCACAACGTCGAGGGGATGCTCAACGTCCCGATCAACGACCAGCTCACTTTGCGGGGCGTCGTCTACGTTGATCGCCAGGGCGGCTACATCGACAACGTTCCCGGAACCCGCGACGCCAGCGAAGGCGCCCGCTTCCGTCCCGAAGGCACCGTCCGCGCGAACGGGGTACCGGTGTCCGCGGAGCGCGCTGGTTTTCAGGCCGGAGCCGACCTGAGCGATGTCACGTTCCTCGAGGCGGACAACTCCAATCGCACGAAGTCGAATTTCAACGACACAACCTACGCCGGCGCTCGATTGAGCGCTCTGTACGACATCGATGCCGACTGGAGCATCCTGGTCTCCCACACGCGCCAGAGTCTCGATTCGGACGGCGTATTTTTTGCCGATCCGAATCTCGATGATCTGGAGATTCAACGCTACGAAGACGACTCCCTGGACGACCAGTTCCACAACACAGCCTGGACCATCGAGGGTCGAATCGCTGATCTCGAAGTGCTCTACACGGGCGCCTACACCGATCGTGATACGGACCAGGTGATCGACTACACCGATTACATCTTTGCCGGCCAGTACCACCCGTACTACACCTGCGACGGCAGCGTGACCTATCCCGGCGATGCAGCGCCATCAGGCGTCTGCCAGCCTCCGAATTCGTTCGTGAAGTCCACCACACGCACCAATGTTCAGACCCACGAGATCCGCATCAACACTCCTGCCGAACGCCCCGTCCGGGCCACGGTAGGCGCCTTTTACAGTGATCTCGAACTCAAGGAGCGCAACGACTTCACCTACCTCGGATCCATTGCCGCAGAGCCCTTCGGTCCGTTCGCACCAAACTTCCCCTTCCCGGGCTCGTTCGCGTCCGACCCTGGTCCGTTTCCTGCCGGGGTGATCTTCCGCAACGACATCAAGCGCACCGATGAGCAGTGGGGCGTGTTCGGCGAGGTCACCTGGGACATGAGCGAGCAGTTCGCCCTCACGCTCGGCACCCGCTATTACGACATCGACGTCGACTTCGAAGGCACGGCGAATGGCTCCTTCTGCAATTCAGGCGCCGCCGAAGACCAGAACGCCTTCGGGACCAACATCTCCGACCTGTTCGACGGCAGCGGCGAGTTCACCTTCGTCGGCTCCTGTGTTCCGGATCTGCGGCAGACGTTCACCGTGGACGATTCACTCGAGGACATTCAGGCTGCCGGCTTGACCGAGGCGCAGGCCACTCAGGTCTTCAACTCCGTGCGCGCACCGGATTCGGCTTCAACCAGCGGCTGGATCGGGAAGGTCAGCCTGTCGTGGCGGCCCATGGACAACGCCCTGATCTACGCCACCTATTCGCAAGGCTTCCGTCCCGGTCTCCTCAACCGTCCCGGTGGGGCTCAGGGGCCACAGGGATTCAGCGTACCGTTCGCGCTCGACACCGATGACGTCGACAACTGGGAAATCGGCTGGAAGCTGGAGCTGCTCGACAACACGCTGCGCTTCAACGGCAGTGCGTTCTACGTCGAGATCGACAGGCTGCAGACGACGATCTTCGACCCGAGCATCACCAACCTGTTCTTCTCGGACAATGCAGCCGACGCCGAGATACGCGGCGTGGAAGGCGACTTCCTCTGGATGCCGACCGACGTCTCCGGCCTGACCGTCGGCGGCGCGTTCTCCTACCTGGACACGGAGATCACCAACGTGATCACGCCCACGGATGACGTGCGTGAGGGCGACCGGCTGGCCTTCGCGCCCAAGTTCCAGGGCAACCTGCGCGCACGCTACGAGTGGCCAATGGATGGCGGCATGATGGGTCATGTCATGCCCTACGTGACCTACTCATCGAGCGCGTTCAGCGACATCATAGTGATCAACCGCGACAAGATGAGCAGCTGGACCATGTTCGGACTCACCGCCGGTGTCTCCTCGGACAACTGGACCGCCGAGCTCTACGTGGAGAACCTCTTCGACAAGCGTGCCGAACTGGCTCGCAACTTCGTGTTCGATCGCGAGCGGGTCACCTACGCCCGCCCGCGCACGGCGGGCATCCGGGTGTCCTACGGGTTCTGACGCGGTATCCTTCAAATGAGTGGAGTAAAGCGCCCCTTACGAGGGGCGCTTTCGCGTCAGGGTTGACGACCATGCACGACAGCGCCAGCGACGACAGCAGCCGCCACATCAGCGATGAACTCGCCGCCATCCGGCAGCACATGGTGGACGGGGACTTTGCCGCTGCCGCCTCCAGGCTCGAAGAAACGGTTGCCGCGTCACCGGAATCGACGGAGGCGTTCTACCTGCTCGCCGTCTGCCAGCGCTATCTCGACCAGTACGAGGCCGCGATCGCGTCGCTCGAGCAACTGAAGCGGCTGGCGCCGGAACACAGTCGCGCCTACCAGGAAGAGGGCCACCTCAACGGGGACATGGGGCGGAGCGAGGCGGCGCTCGAGGCGTATCGACGTGCTTACACGCTGAACCCCGCGCTCGAGGCCAGCTATCGAGGCCAGATCACCATCCTCGAGAGCCTCGGCCGGCATGCCGCAGCTGAGCGCGTGCACGACCAGCTCGACTGGCTGCTTGAATTACCCAAGCCCCTCGTCGCCGTCACCGATCTACTCGCCCAGAACAAGCTCGCCAAGGCCGAGGCCCTATGCCGCCGCTTCATGCAGAAGAATCCCCGCAACATCGAAGGCATGCGCCTGCTGGCCAGCATCGGACTGCGGCTGGGTGTGCTCGAGGACGCCGAATTCCTCCTCGAAAGCGCCGTGGCCTTCGCACCGGAACACATTCCCGCGCGCATCGACTACGTCCAGGCGCTGCGCAAGCGGCAGAAATTCGCGCGCGCGCTCGAGGAGGCCAGAATCCTGCTCGACAAGTCACCGGACAATCCGCAGTTCCGTTCCCTGTACGCTATCGAGAGCATGCAGACCGGCGACTACGACACCGCGCTTGCGGCCTTCGACGAGGTCCTCGAGCAGCTTCCCGGCGATCCAGCCACCTTGACCTCGAAAGGCCACGCTTTGAAGACCTGCGGGCGCACGGACGAGGCCGTAACCGCCTACCGCAGCGCACTGCTCCGTCACCCGCGACACGGTGAGGCGTACTACGCCCTGGCAAACCTGAAGACGTATCGTTTCACGGGTGATGAAATCGCCCGCATGCACGAACAGGAGCACAACGCGGATCTTGGACACATGGAGCGGGTCTATCTGAACTTTGCCCTCGGCAAGGCCTACGAGGATCAAGATGACTACGCCACCTCCTTCGGCTACTACGCCGAAGGCAACCAGTTGAAGCGCGCCCAGAGCCGCTACGATGCTGACCGCATGACCGAGGAGTTCGAGGCCCAGAAGGCCATATGCACGCAGGAACTGTTCGAGCAGCATGCCGGCAGCGGCGATCCCGCAACGGATCCGATCTTCATCGTAGGTCTGCCGCGAGCAGGCTCCACCCTGCTCGAACAGATTCTTTCCTCGCACAGCCAGGTAGACGGCACGCTGGAACTGCCGAACATCCTCTCGCTGTCCCAGCAACTCCGGCGCCGCCCCTCAGCCGGCGCCGGCGACAGCTACCCGGCCATCCTCGCGGAACTTGAAGGTGAAGAACTCGCCGCTTTCGGACGTCGGTTCATCGAGGACACGCGCATCCACCGTCAGGGTGCGCCCAGGTTCATCGACAAGATGCCGAACAATTTCCGCCACATCGGGCTGATCCACCTGATTCTGCCGAATGCCAGGATCATCGACGCCCGGCGGCATCCCATGGCCTGCTGCTTCAGCGGCTTCAAGCAGTTGTTCGCCGAAGGCCAGGAATTCAGCTATTCACTGACAGACATCGGCCGCTACTACCGCGACTATGTGGCGCTGATGGACCATTGGGATAGCGTGCTGCCCGGCCGGGTACTGCGGGTCATGCACGAGGAGGTGGTCGCAGACCTCGAAGGTCAGGTAAGGCGCATCCTGCATTTCTGCGGCCTTCCCTTTGAGGACGCCTGTCTGCGCTACTACGAAACCGAGCGTAACGTGCGCACACCCAGCTCCGAGCAGGTCCGCAAGCCGATCTTCCGCGAGAGTCTGGAGCAGTGGCGCTGCTACGAGGATTTCCTCGAGCCCCTCAAGGACGCTCTGGGCCAGGACGTCCTCAAGCGGTGTTCATGACTCGACTTCCAGCGACGGTGCCGTTCGCGCGTTCACCCAGCGCGAATAGTGTCCGAGGAGATCGTCGATAATCTGCTCGCGCGACAGACCGAGTATGTCGTACTCATCGGCCGTGACACTGCACCATGCCTCCACATACCAGTGCCGATGCCGCGCATCCGCGGCAGGCGTCTCCACGAACGCAAACGTCACCATGCGATAGCTTCGCCGACGCGCACCATAGGCGAACGTCTCCCCATCGGCCTCGTGCACCTCGATACGGACGCCATCATCATCCTCAATGACGACCGCATCGATGCCGTGCCCTGTCAGCTCGTCGCGCACGCTCACGAGCGCCGGGTACACCGTCGACTCGATGAATCGCGTCGCAGCCGCCTCGTCGGAGTGACGGACCAGATGACCCAGGCGCTTACGCCAATCCAGCCCCGCCCTCGCCACAGGAAGTGATGGCCGCTGCATGCGCACATGCTCAGCCCGTTCGCGGCGCAGGGCGAGCACCATACCCACGCAGATGGCGACCATCACGATCGTGAATGGCAGCGCGCTGGCGATGGCTGCGGTCTGCAACGCACCCAGCCCTCCCGCAACCAGCAGCACAGCCGCCACGACGCCCTTACTGATTGCCCAGAAAACCCTGTTCCACAACGGTGGATCCGCGCTCCCACCCGAGCTGATCATGCCTGTAACCAGGGAGCCAGAGTCGCTCGAAGTGACGAAAAACGTGACCACCAGGATCACGGCGACGAAAGAAGTGAGCTGCGAGAGAGGCAGTAATTCGAACAGCGCAAAAAGTGCTACTGGCAGGTTGTTGTCAACCATCGCCACGAGTTCAGGCGCCCCACCCGAGAGCACCGCATGGATGGCGGTGTTGCCGAAGATCGTCATCCACAGAAACGTGAACAGCGCGGGCACGACCAGGACTCCGATGACGAACTCACGAATCGTCCGACCACGCGAGATGCGCGCGATGAACATACCCACGAACGGCGACCACGCGATCCACCAGCCCCAGTAGAACAGGGTCCAGTCCCCCATCCACGCAGTGGGTTCGTAGGCGAACTGGCGGAAGCTCAGGTCGAAGATCTCCGAGAGATAGCTGCCGGTGTTCTGTGGAAACGCACTCAGGAGGAACACGGTCGGTCCGGCGACGAGTACGAACAGCAGCAGAAACAACGCCAGAACCATGTTCAGCAGCGACAACCGCCGGATGCCCGCATCGAGTCCCGCTGCCACCGAGCCAGTCGCGATTAGCGTGATCAGCGCGATCAAGGCCAGCTGCACGCCGACAGAAACCTCGACTCCAAACAGAAAAGCAAGACCCGCATTCACTTGCATGGCGCCGAAACCGAGAGACGTCGCCACACCGAATACGGTCCCGAGGATTGCGAAGATATCGACGAGATCGCCGAGGCGGCCGTGGATGCGTTCGCCAAGGACCGGATAAAGGGTGGAGCGGATCGTCAGCGGCAAGCCATGGCGGAAGCCGAAATACGCCAGCGAAAGGCCGATGACGATGTAGATGCCCCAGGCGTGAAAACCCCAGTGCAGAAAGCTGACGCGCATGGCTTCCCGGGCGGCCTCCACGGACTGGGGATCCGTTCCCGGCACCGGCGGGTGCGCAAAGTGCAGCAGCGGCTCGGCAACGCCGAAGAACATCAGGCCGATGCCCATGCCGGCACTGAACAGCATCGCAAACCAGGACGCGTAGCTGTAGTCGGGTCGGCTGTCGTCCGGCCCGAGTCGTATCTCGCCGTAGCGGGAGAAAGCGAGGACAAGCGCGTAGACGAGAAATCCTGCCACCAGGAGCACGTAGAACCAGCCCAGATGGCCGACAATCCAAGCCTGCATGGACTGGAAGACAACCGTTGCGGTCCCGGATGCCATACCGCCGAACACGGAAAAGGCCAGGATCAGCAGCGCCGCTATACCAAAGACGCGAAAGTGGATACCCAGCTTGGCGTCGGCCGATGGCTCCGGCGGTGGCACATCCGTCATGCAGTCGTCTCCTGAACGGCTCCGTCAGATCGCTTGCACACGGCACCTCCCCTCCGACGCCACTTTCTGTCGCAGACAGACCAATACTTGCGACGCAGTGGTCGGTGTCAGGATGCACCAGCGATGCGCTCATCCTGCGACAGGCGAGGGCCTGGAGCAAACGCTGGGGTTCTGCCCCAGGTCCAGACGCATGTCCGCACGGGGCAGCAGCAGCGGATCGTGAGTCACCACCATTCTCGTCATCGGCAGACGGTCCAGAAGATCCCCCACCCAGCGCGCTGAGGCGCCATCGAGATGAGCGGTTCCCTCATCCACGAACAGTGCGTCAGGACGCACATACAGGGCCCTTGCCAGCAGGAGCCGCTGACGCTGGCCACCTGAAAGGCCGGCGCCGCCCTCACCGATCCGAGTCTGCCAGCCCAGCGGCAGCGCGCGAATGACTCCATCGAGCCCTACGCCTGCAGCACATTCGTCGAGCCAGGCCGGATCCGGATCCGGATCGAAAAACGCCACGTTTTCCCCCAGTGTTCCCGCCAGCAGGCGATCGTCCTGCAGCACTACGGCACTGCGCCGACGCCAGCCGTCGAGGACTTCCGGCACCAGGACAGCACCATCGATCCGCACCTCGCCCACAGTGGGGCGCAACAGGCCGCATGCCAGCCGCAGCAGCGTGGTCTTGCCGCACCCGGACGGCCCCGTGATCACCATCAATCCGCCCGCCGGCAACTCCAGATCGACACCTTCGAGCACCGGTTTGAGATTACTGCCGTGACTGAAAGCGACACCGCGGAAGCTGATCGCCGCCTGTCCCCGCCGCGCAGCCCTTGCCGGTACTGGAGCGGACTCCGGTTCAGCCTGACCAATCTCCGCAAGGCGCTCGAGGTGCAGCCGCAGCAACCCGATCTCCGCCGCCCGATCCACCAGAGTAATCACGCGATCGGTGAACTGACCCTTGAAGCTGATGAACGCGTACAGCATCCCCACCGTGAAGCTGCCCCCAAGTACGGCGTGAGCCCCGAGCCAGATGACGACCAGGTTCTCGACTCCGAACAGAACACCGTTGGCCGCACCCAGGCCCAGCGCGAGGCGCCCGTTGGCAACTTCCGCATTGATGGTACGGGCACGGCGATTCTGCCAGTAGGCGTGCCGATCAAGCTCACGACCAAAAGCCTTCAGTGTCTGCACGCAGCGCAGCGTTTCCAGAAACGCCGTCTCCTCATCCGCCGCCGCTGCAATCTGCGCCTGTTGTCTTCGTCTTAGCATCGGCAGAGTCGCCAAGCGCAGGATTGCATACAGCGCCAGCGCCAACAGGACGACGAGGGTGAGCCGGGGACTGTAGAGCAGCATCACCGCCAGCGTAGTGAACGCCATCAGACCATCCACCAGCGCCACCGCGAAGCCTTCAGTGAGCAGCCCCTGCACGGGCGCGAGGGAGCCGAAGCGGGACACGATGTCACCGAGATGCCGGCGCTCGAACCACGGCAGCGGAAGGCGCAGCAGATGATGCAGCAGGTTGCTTCCCATCTGGAACCCAATGGCTTCACCCGCGTGCAGCACCAGTCGCCCACGCACCCAGGTGACTAGAACCCGCAGCAACGCGAGCAGCCCGAACGCCAGCACCAGGATCCAGAGCAGCTCGGCGTCGTGCTTGACCAGCGCCTCGTCCACCACAAGCTGGACGTAGAACGGACTGGTCAGCGCCAGCACCTGCAGCGCCAGCGACAGTCCCAGCACTGCGAGCAGGTTGCGTATGAGCCCCAAAGAGTGGCTCCAGAAATCCGCCAGACGCATGCGCGCCACACGACCACCGGTTTGAAATCCCGGACCGGGTGTCAGCTCGAGCGCCACGCCGGTGACGTGCTCGTCGACCTCGCGCCAGGGCAGAAATCGCCTGCCGCGCGCCGGGTCGTGAACGGTCAACCCACGCCAGCTCACCGCCACCGCCACCACGAAGTGATCGAGGTCCCAATGCAGGATGGCCGGCAGGCGCAAGGCCCGCAGATCGTCTGGCTCCAGCCGCAGGGGCCGGGCGTGCAGGCCGAGGCCTGCAGCAATCTGCATCACGTCGCGCAGCCCCGCGCCCTGCCCTGACAGCATGGCCTGGGCGCGCAGCTCAGACAGACTCAGATGGCGCCCGTGGTACCCGGCCACCATCACCAGACAAGCCAGCGCACACTCGCTTTGCTCGCTCTGCATGACCAGCGGCGTTCGCGCGCGGCCGCCAGCCAGGGCCGTTGCAAGCAGCTCCGCCTTCACGTCCGTCCCCGAAGCGCGAACAGCGGCTCGAGCAACCACTGTCCGACCCGGCGCCGCTCCAGCGTCACGTCCGCCTCCAGGGCCATGCCCGCCTGCAGGGGAAGTGCGCGACCGTAAGCCATGACGGCCACCTGCTCAGGCCGGACGCGGACCTTGTAGACCGGCTCATCCGCTCGCGCCGGTGGTGTCAGCTGCGCCGGGGTCAGCACGCTGCTGCTGATGCTCATCACCGCACCCGCCTGGGTGCCGAAACGGGTGTGGGGAAACGCGGCATAGCGCAGCCGGACGGGCTGCCCGACCTCGATGAAGCCGGCGGCCCGCGTCGGCACCAGCAGGATGGCCTGCATGCCTGCATCCGGTGCAAGCAGGGTCAGGAGCGTCCTGCCGGGCCGCACCGCGTCCCCGGACTCCACGCCGAGGGCAGCCACCCGACCGGCCATGGGGGCCTTCAACACGAAGCGCCAACGCTGGCTGATGTCCGCCGTCTCCCGCTGCAGACGGCTCTCGCGATCGTCGAGTTCGGCGAGGCGCAAGGTCCGCAACGTCGGCAGGGCCTCGAGGCGCTCCTCCGCCTGGGCGCGCTCCGCCGCGAGCGCCAGTTCCGCGCCACGAATCTGCTGGGCACGATCCGCCAGTTGCAGCCGCTCCTGCTGTGCCGCTTCCAGCTTCCGGGGCGCCACGTGGCCGCTTGCATCCAGCCGGCTCAGCGCCTGCAGGCGACGATCGATGAGCTCGGATTCCGCTGCGACAATGCGCGCCTGCTCGGCCAGCGAGGCCTGCCGTCCGTCGAAGCGCAGCAGCGCTGCGTCCAGGGTGCGTTGCTCGATCTGAAATCGGAGCACTTCGGCCGCGCGCGTGTCCGCAAGACGCGCGCGTTCCGCTGCAAGTTCCGCCAGCGCGCGTTCGGCGCTGCTGCCACCCGCCACCAGCTCCCGGGGATCGCGAATCTCGAGCAGCACCTGCCCCCGGACCACCGTCTGGCCCTCGGCCACGCTCATGCTGTGGACGAGACCTGCCTGCGGCGCCTCGACGAGCAGGACGCCGCCATCGGGAACCAGGTAACCCGGTACCCGCTCGGTCCGGGTGAACTCACCCCACCACAGCAATGCGCCGGCGCCGATCAGGACCAGCAACAGCAGTGTCAGGGTTACCCCGGTACCTGGAGGTCGGGTCAGCAGCAGATCACCCCACAGACGCCTGCGGCCTGCGGCCTGCGCCTGTGGTCGAAACAGTGGGCCAGCGGCTTCCGATACAGACATGACGACCTCCCTGCAGCATGTTCGGCTGCAGGAACGCATCATGTCGTCAGGACATCACGCCGCGGCGCGTGCGTCGTCGCTGTGACGGAACGTGCGAGAACGGCGCGAGGCGGCGTCAGTCCTCGCCGAAGGCGACGATGAACGCGCTGATGCGACCGGCGTTCGCACCGAGATCACTCTGACCGACCCGGGACACCGAGCGCAGGTCGATGCGGCTGCCGCTGCCGTCGGGCCCGATGCGGATGACGACGTCGTCCTTGAAGCCGTAGAGCCGCGTCGTGGCAGTGGCTTCGATATGGCCAGGGGGGTCCACCGCGACCGTTTCCCAGCCAAAGTCCTCCACGATGGCCAACGAACGCACAAAGGCGTCAGATGGCGAGAGACTGCTGTGAACCGGCTGCACGAAGGGATACGCCTCCCGGGTGACAGCCGCCAGCGCCTCGGAGTCGTAGTCAAGCGGATTGGTGCCCGGCCCGCGCAGTTCGACAACGGCGACGAAGCGCGGCGGATCCACCGGGTCGGTCGAAATGTCGTGGATGGGCGGTACCGAATTCGCGCGCATGAACCAGGCGCCCATGTTCGCCACCACCACCAGCGCCAGCACACCGCCGACGACCAGGGGAACCCGTTCCCGGATCAATCCCCGACGCAGGGTGATGACGATCCCTGCAAGCGCGAACAGCAGGACCAGCACACCGAGTGCCGCACCCATTCCCGGCAGCATGAGCACCGCGGCCTGGACGCCGAGCACGCCGAGGCGATAGCCGATGGGCGCCAGGACCAGCAGCAGGGCTGCAAGCACACCTCCGATCAGCACGAACTTCGCCCACCATGCGGTCCGTTCGCTGTTCACCTGTTCGTCCGCCATGCGCTTGCTCCTGGTGATCGAAAGCGGAGCGGGTCTCCGCAACGCTTTTCTCGATTATGCCCGCATTGATCGTGCCGCCGCGCCCTGCCCGGGACCATGGCCCCGGATCAGGCTGCGGCGGGCCCTCGCAGAGCCTACAGATCAGGGGCGAATACGTTCACTGGATCTCCGGTTGTCACCTGACCGCTGCGGCCGAGGAAATCTTCCCGGGTCATGGCCAGCAGCAGCTCACGGTCGCGCGGTACGTGAGCGCAGAACCGCGCCCCATCCTGGAGCCTGCCGATGACGATGCCCGCCTCCGGCTCGCCCTCGCGGCCGAACAGTACGGTGTAGGTCTCGATCCCGGCGCGTCCATCTGGCGCTGCTTCGAGCCGGGGATGATCGATGGCATCGATGTGCTGCTGGTACAGCGCCGGATCCTCACGCATCCACGGTGCCTCACCTCGTTTCGGCAGCGGCGACGGCTCAGTCGAATAGATACCTGCTGCATGCTTGGTCAGATAGCCGCCGTTCGCGGTCACGAGTCCGAACCTGCCCGGGTGTGCCCGCAGCGTGTCGACCATGGACGCGATGGAGTTCATGACGTAGTTGTTGCCAGCCCCGCCGTGAAACGGCAGGCCGCCGGTGATCGTCAACGGGCGCGAGTCGCTCCGGGCGATGCCGAGTTCATCACGGGCGATCTGCACGGCACTGGGGAAGCAGGAATACAGATCGATGAAATCCATCTCATCGATCCCGCGACCGGCCATGGCAAAGGCCCGTTCACCCATGGTGCGGATGGCAGGTGAACCGTAGTAGTTCTCCCGATCGGTGAGATGCCACAGTTCGTTGGCCTCCGCGCAGCCATGCAGATACACCCACTTCGATTCGTCGATGCCGAGCTCCCGGGCGTAACCCACCGACGTCAGCAGCAGCGTCGCACCCTGGTTGATCTGATTCATGGCGTTCATGTACTTGGTGTAAGGCCAGCCCACGAAGCGGTTGTCAGGCGTGGCCGTGGCGATGTCCTCAGCGGTACGCCGGATCGGATACCACGCATGGGGATGCTCGGCGGCGACATCGGTAAAGCGGGCAAACAGTTCGCCCATCGCGCGCTGATGCGCCTCGATGGTTTCACCGTAGTGGCCGCGCAGGGCGTTCTCGTAGAGCGGGTAGGCGTGGGCCGGAATCATCAGGCCATGGGCTTGCTCCACCTCGTTCCACATCTGCTTCTCAGGAAACAGGTACTCAGCATCTGCCTCTGCCGGCTCTTGCCAGTCCGGCGTCCGACCCGCCTTGCTCAGGCGGCGGAAATTGTCGATGGCCTCCGAACCCGACAGCAGCGCGAAACGCATTTCGCCGCGCGCAATCGCTTCACTGTAGCGATTCACCAGGTACTGCGGCATGTTGCCGCCGTTGGGCGTAAGCCACTGCCGGGCAGTCGTCGCACCAACGCGACGCGCCAGCCCAGCAGGCGAATTGCGAGTGGACTCCTTGAAGCTGCGCACCACGGTGAGCACGTCGACGTCGGCGAGGCGCTCGCGGGCGATGCCGGCGTCCGCAACGGCGCGCCAGGTTGCCTGCTCCATGAGATCGAGCGGGCTCGAAACCCGGTCGAGATCGGCCTCCTTCTCGGTGACCTGCCCTACCCCCACCAGCACCGGAACTCGATTGCGATCCATGACCCAAGCCTCCCCATACATCAGCAAAAACGGCGCCAAAGTCTAGCATGAGCCTGCAGCGCGGCCGGCGAGCCTGCGGACCGCACGCGGTCGCGCTTACAGGTCCGAGGGCATCGCGGCGCGAAGCTCGTCCGTTGCATTCTCGACAACGCTCATTTGGGTTGCTGGGACTACAGCGACAGCAACTGCCCGCATGAGGGCGGCAGGCGATTCTCCAACGCTTCCAGCCAGCGCTCAATCGCGACCTCGGGACCCCGCTCATGGCGGACCTCGAACCAGTCGCGACTGCTGCCGAGAAACGTTGTCCAGGCGGCGCCGACGCGCTGCTCGAGTCCGCCCGGACCCCAGTCTGATGCCCGCTTCTGGATCTGAGTCGGGGCAAAGAACATTTCCGGTTTCGGACCCGGCAGCTCCGCCTGCTCTGCCGGCGCTTCCCAGTGCGTCACGCCCACCATGCAATCGTGGCGCAGGGCCTTGCCAAAGTGCTGGTGGATGCGAGCCCGCAGCGGCGCATCCCCCGCCATATCCACCACCACGCTGGGTGCGCTGGCTGACAGTGACTCCAGCTCCGGGTAGGTCACCACGCGGTGGTAACAGCCAAGCGCCTCACAAAAGCTTCGATTGCCCTCGGACGTGAGCCCGACTACGGCGATCCGGTCGCCTCGATTCCCATGCAGCAGATGCGCAAGGCCGATCGCCGTCTTGCTCGACGCGCTGGTGAGCAGCACCTGCTCGGCCCCGAAGAACGCACTGTCTGCAAGATAATCATCGAGCAGGAACGAAGTCATGAACAGCGGCCGCAGCAGCATCTGTTCCGCCTCCCGCGAGGGGTCGTAACCCGGATCGGTGCTGACGCGCTGATAAGTATTGTAGACCCGATTCAAGTGCTGGCGATGGGCGGCACCATCCGTGAACCCCTGGGGGCCAACACGGGTCGGGGCCAGGACCACATGGCTCGCCATGGGGAAGTAACCATAAAAACGTTCGCCGACCTCTACGCCCTCAGCTTTCGACTGCAGCACGTCGCCGAACCCCCAGACCGGCACGCGCCCCCAGCCTTGTTCGGCAGGGAAGAAATCCCAGTAGTTCATCATGTCACCGGCTACCGCGTAGGTGACGTTGTTGGCCGTGAGTGCGAAAACGTCGACGCCCAGCAGCACTTCACCATGGGCAACGACCACGTCCTCTGCTGCAGGCAGCGCCACCTGCCGATGATGGCGCAGATCGTCGCGTCGAACCTGTACATCCCATGCTTGCGTCATATTCACTCCCTCGATGGTCATCCCGATCAGTCGATCCGGCTGCAACTTCGCCTCAACATATACCAGATCGGCAAGCCAGAGCCTCCAGCCCCGTCCGTGTAGCGGGCACATAGGTGTCGATCAGCACGCTTCGCCGCGCTCAGGAGGCATGGCGACGACTTGCATGGCGGCGCCATAGCCAGCCATAGATGCCGAGATTGATCGCGATCACAGCCAGCCCCAGCACCACCTGTACCGTACGCGTCAGTCCCGGCGGATAGATCAGGAGAATCAGATAGTGCTCGATGAAACTGCCAGCGTAGCCCACATCGCCGGCGCGCAGGCGCAACGACTGCTCCAGCGGCGTCAACGGACAGATCCACCCGGCGGTCACCACCAGGGCCGCCCACACGGCGGCTGGCACATGAAGCAGCACGAGCCAGCGCCAGCGCAGCGCCAGCAGCCCGCCGAAGACGGCAAATAGAATGAAAGCGCCATGCAGGACCAGCACAGCTTCGGCGGCAAGCCCCCACAGCACGTCAACTCCCCGCCGCCTGCAGCAGCATGCCGCTGGCCCGCAGTGTCGCAAAGCCGACGGCCAGCGCAAGGCCGGTCACGATCAGCGCAAACAGCGTCAGTAGCCCCCGCTGCAGTCCCGTCCAGAGCCGCGCGCCCGCGCCCGCTGACGGGTTCCGCTCGGGCAGTGGAGTCGCGAACCCATGGGCGACGGAAACGCCGAGTACGGCCCAGAGCAGAGCCGTCATGGCCCAGACGTTGTAAACCTCCACGCGCCACCCGGCGGGCCCGAACAGCGTCACCGCAAACGCAGCCACGCCCACTGCACCGAGCAGCCAGAACAGCCAGCGGATCGGCCACAGTCGCAACGCCAGGCGATGATAGAAGTCGAGCATGCACTCATGCTGCCAGGAACAGCGCCCAGACACACCCGAGCAGGGCGCTCACGCCCAACAATGCAAGGACGCCGATGCGCAGGACGAACGCGAGCCCGAAGGCCATCACTACCAGTGCCGCGGCCGCCATGTCCAGACTGCCGGGCACGGGCAGGCGCAGGTCGAGGCCCCAGCCGGTAAGGGTGACCTGCTCCATGAACAGCACGTTGAGGCCGAACCACAGGGCGAGATTGGCAATGACGCCCACCACGGCCGCGGTGATGGCCGCCAGCGCGGCCGAAAGTGCTGGCTGTGACCGCAGCTTCTCGACATGGGGCGCGCCGAGAAAAATCCACAGGAAGCAGGGTAGAAACGTCACCCAGGTGGTCAGCAGCGCCGCCAGCGTCGCCATCAGCAGCGGTGCATCTGCGCCTCCATGCCGCAGACCGCCGAGGAAACCCACGAACTGGGTCACCAGAATCAGAGGACCCGGCGTCGTTTCCGCCAGGGCGAGTCCGTCGAGCATTTCGCCGGGCTGCAGCCACTGGTAGTGCTCCACGCCCTGCTGGGCCACGTAGGCCAGCACCGCGTAGGCGCCGCCGAAGCTAACGAGCGCGAGCTTCGAGAAAAACAGACCGATGTGGCTGAACACGTCGTCTGGACCGAGCAGCCCCAGCAGTGCCAACAGTGTCCCCAACCAGAGACCGAGGCAGACCATGGCCGCCGGGAACGTCCCTGGCCGCGGCGCCACGTCGACGCCGTCCGTTTCCCCGGCGACCGCATCCTGCCGCGGCCGGACGATTGCGATGGCGAAACCGATGACGCCGGCTCCGAGCACCACCAGCGGAAACGGAAGAGCGAACGCGAACAGGGCCACGAAGCCGCCCAGCGCCAGCGCCGAATGCAGCACGCCGCGCAGCGTGCGCCCGGCGATCCGCAACAGCGCCTGCACGACGATGGCCAGCACCGCGGCCTTGAGACCGAAGAACAGGCCCTCGATCAGCGCCAGATCACCGAGCAGCACGTACAGCCAGGACAATGCCAGGATGACCAGCGCGCCGGGCAGAATGAACAGCAGTCCGGCAACGACGCCGCCTTTGACGCCGTGCAGCAGCCAGCCCGCATAGACCGCGAGCTGTTGAGCCTCCGGACCCGGCAGCAGCATGCAGTAGTTCAGCGCATGCAGGTAGCGGGCTTCGTCCAGCCAGCCTTTTTCCTGCACCAGGATCCGATGCATGAGGGCGATCTGCCCGGCCGGCCCACCAAAGCTCAGCCAGCCGATGCGCCACCAGACCGTGAGGGCTTCGGCAAAACTCGGGGCGGGCGTCACGCGCCGGATGCTGCAGCCAGGCCGACCCAGACGTCGGTTACGCCGTTGATCACGAACTGCACCGCGATCACGGCCAGGATGAGCCCGAACACCTTGGTCACGATCACCTTGCCGACGTCACCGAGGCGCTCCACCAGCACTTTCGAATACAGCATCGCGTAGTAACAGGCGAACGCCGTGATCAGAATGGCCACGAACACCAGCCCGATGTGCCAGATCGTCGGCGCCTCGCTGGTGAGGATCATCACGGTGGCGATGGAGCCTGGGCCACTGATGAACGGGATCGCCAGCGGAATGATCGCCAGGCTCTGGGCGTGCTTGGCAGCTGGCGAGTGATCACTGTCGTCATCGCCGGCCAGCAGATCCACCTGATCGACGCCATCGCCCCCCTGCCGGATCATTCCCATGGCGATGCCGAACAGGATGATGCCACCGGCGATGCGGAAGGCCTCGAGCGTAATGCCGAAGAGCTGGAAGATGATGCCGCCGAGCAGCGCGAACACGAAGAAGATGCTGGTGGACACGAGCACCGCCCGCCGCGCCACCTGCTTGCGGCGCTTATCGCCGGCGTAAGGCAGCAGCGACATGAACACGAACGCCGTCGTCAGCGGATTGACGATCACGAAGATGGCGGCAACCGTGATCAACAGATAGTTGAGCAGGGTGACGACTTCAGGCCACATGAACCGGTCTCCAGCAATTGCAATCATCCGCCAGCAGGAAGTTTGACATGCCCTGGCGGCGGCGTATGCTTCACGCCGTTCTACCCAGCGCATGAGGCCGATTTTGAGTCGTCAAGCAGACAGCGACAGTTGCCTTAGCCAGCGCTTCCGGTAGATCCCCTCCATTAGTCGTCTATCGGGCGTGCTCCCTAGGCGACTGATCCACGCACATTGACAGCGTCACAGCATGCTGGGTACCCACCAGCGCTGAGACCGTATTGCGTTGCGTGTTCGCTATCTTCGTTCGACCCAACTGCCGGCGTGCCCTGGACGGAGCCCAATAGGCGTGGACCAGAGGGGATAAACGGATGGATTTGATCAATCTCGCTGCGGGCATTCTGCTGATCCTCTTTGGTCTGCGGTTTCTCCGCAAGGGCTTTGCCCGGGTCATGGGCGGCGATCTGCTCGACTGGCTGCAGGGATTCACCCGTACCCGAAGCCGCGCCTTCGTCGGCGGATTCGCTGGCGGGGTCGTGATGCCGTCCTCCACAGCGACGGCCATGCTTTCTGTGCAGATGACACGACGGGGCACGGTGTCCTGGCGCAACGTGCTCGCAGCCTTGCTGGGGGCGCAATTGGGCACCACGATCCTCATCCAGGTGCTCGCCTTGGACCTGCAGGCCTACACGGGCTCGTTTCTGGCCCTCGGAGCTGCCCTGTTCCTGTTTGTGGAGTCCCCGCGCCCGCGCGGCGCCGGTCAGGCCATGCTGGCCTTCGGGTTCATGCTGATGGGCATGGGGCTGCTCCGGCAATCCGCTTCTGCTATGGGGGCCGACCCGGCCGTACAGGACCTCTTCGCTGCGCTGGGGCAGCTGCCGCTGCTGTTCCTGATCGGTGCGGTACTGCTGACCCTGCTGGTGCAAAGCGCCACCGCTTCCATCGCGGTGGCGCTGGCGCTGGTCGCCAGCGGTCAGGTGAGCCTGCACATGCTCATGCTCTGGGTACTCGGCGCCAACATCGGCCTGGTGCTGACGGTCGTGATCGCGGGCTGGGCCGACACCCAGGGCCGGCGTCTGGGACTGGCTACGCTCATGATCAAGCTCCCGCTGGCGCTGATGGGTGCAGCCGTGCTGCTGGCCCTGCCGGCGGCCGCCCTGGAGACATTACCCGGGAACGTGCTGCAGCAGGCCGCCTGGACCCACACGCTGTTCAATCTCATCGCAGCGTGCGCCATTGTGTTTGCAGGGACGCTCGAGCGCTGCGTGACGGCCCTGGTTCCGGAAGCGCCGGCGCATATGCGCGGCGCCACCCGCCTGGATCCGTCTCTGCTCCAGAACCCGGCCCTGGCGAACAACGCTGTGCTGCGGGAGACCCTTCAGGTCTTCGACAACCTTCACCTCATGCTGGCAGCGCTCATGCGTGCAGTCGAATCCGGCACGCTTGCAGACAACGCGAGCGCTGACATCGAGCAGCGTTGCGCAGAGATCCGGGCCGGCAGTGACGAGATGGTCGAGTTCCTCGATGCCATCCCGGACGACGCCCTCGGCGACGAGGACCGTGCGCTGAAGGAGACCATGGACGACTTCATGCGCGAGTTGCCCATCGTACTCAGGACGCTCGGCCCAGACCTCTGCCATTCGATCGAGCGTTTGCTGCAGGAAGGTCCGGACCGGGTAGCGGCTGCACGGCCCTTGCTGATCGAGGCCGGCGGCCGGTTCAACCAGCAATTGAACACGGTGGCACGGATGCTGATGCGGGAGCGACCGGAACTCGGACGCAAGATTCTCGAGCGCAAGCAGGACAACAGCCGCTGGCTCATTCAGGCCAAGAACAGCCATGCGGGGCTGCCCTACCCGGCATGGGAAGTGCTCGACGGATTCCAGGAGCTCAATCGTCGCTTGAGCGGCGTCGCCTACGTCTATTGCCGCAA
>REEU01000070.1 GCA_007694905.1 Gammaproteobacteria bacterium
CCACCCTGGCCTGCAGCTTTCACGACTTCAATCGTCCCAGCGAAGACCAGCGCCTGCTGACGGGCCTGATCGGAGGGATGGCTGCGCTGATGCTGGTGATGGCCAGCGCGGTGCACCTGCACGAGGCGCACGGTGGCGTGCTCGCGAACGGCGAGTTCTCCATCGTTGACCGCATAACGGTGTTCCGGCCCCAAGGGCCGCCGCCCGTCTTCGACATCGACGAGACCACGCCCGAGGAGGTGGAGCCGCCGGCCCGCCCGAGCCGTTCCACCGGCAGCAGCCGCGCGACCCACAGCGACGCCGCCCTCAGGGCTCGCCCGCCCCAGCGCTGATTCCCGCCCTCGGCCGCCACCGGGCGCGCATCGTCTGCGCGGTGGTGTTCCTGCAGCACGCGGGGAGCGACCGCGGTATCGGCCGGAATGCCCTCCATGTGGCGTCCCGGATGCGCTGACCCATGTGCACGCGAGCCCCAGGCAGGCGTTCACAGCCTACTCGCGCCCTTCCCCCCTCGTGTCGTAACGCTTGAACCACGCGAGCGCGTTGTCGGTCTTCGCGATCAATCGTGACGGCCGCCCCGAAATGTTGTGCGATGTGCCCGGCATGCGCACCATCGCGGTGTCGACGCGGCGGAGCTTGAGCGCCTGGTAGTACTGCTCGGTTTCGCTGATCGGTGTGCGGAAGTCGTTTTCTCCGGTGATCAGCAACGTCGGCGTGTTCACGTTACCGACCAGTGACAGCGGCGAGCGCTCCCAGTAGTGCTCGTGCGCCTCCCACGGCATGCCCGGAAACTGGTGGGCGATCTGCTGCGTGTAAGTGTCGCCGGTGAGCACCTTCGACACCCAGTTGATTACCGGGTTGACCGCAGCAGCGGCGGTGAAGCGATCGGTCAGGCCGATTGCATAGGCCGTGGCAATGCCGCCGGCCGACCCCCCGGTGATGAACAACCGATCCGGATCGACGAAACCCAGATCGATCATCGCGTCGATCCCCGACATGTGGTCGCCGAAATCATCACGCGACGAGTACTTGTACTCGAGCAGCATGCCGAAGTCGCGCCCGTACGATGATGAGCCCCGGTAGTTGTTGTAAAAGACGACGTAGCCCTCTGCCGCGTAACGGTGGACTTCGGCGGCAAAATGCGGGCCGTACGCGAGATGCGGCCCGCCGTGGATCTCGAGGATCAGCGGATAGCGTTTCGACGGATCGAAGCCGGGCGGTGTCACGTACCAGCCGTGTATTTCGGCGCCGTCCACCGACGACTCGTAGGTGATCTCGTGCACCTCGCCCAGGTCACGGTGCGCGAGCAGCGCCTCGTTCAGCGCCGTCAGCCGGGTCGTGCGCCCGCTCGGCCGGCGCAGGTGCACGTCGGCCGGACGCTGCGCGGTGCCCGCCGTATACGCGAGCGTGCCGTCGCGTGCGACGCTGAAACCGCCACTGACGTAGGGCCGGCCCGTCGCCTCGCCGCCCAGCCCCTCGGCGGCAACGCGCTGTCGCCCGTCCAGGCGGCTGTAGCCGACCTTGCGCTCGCCGCGGTCGTCATAGGTGTAGTACACGCCGCGCGAATCCGCGCCCCAGGTCGGTTCCGAGGCCCGTCGGTCGAGGTCTGCGGTCAGGATTTCCACGCCCGAGCCGTCGGCGTTCATCACCGCGACGTCGGTGAGCCAGTACTGCGTCCCCTGGTGATCGCCGCGCTGGAACGCGACGCGTCCCCCGTCCGGAGAAACCGCGGGGGCACGCGCAACGCCAGGCAGGTCGGTGAGCTGGTTGATTTCCCCGCTGCCGATGTCGACGGAGAAGATGTCGGTCTCGGTGCGGTGGACGTACTCCCAGTCGTCGTTGCGACTGCTCGTGAACAGGATGCGCTCGCTGTCGGGCGTCCACGCGAGTGGTCCGGCATGGTCGTAGTCGCCGTCGGTCAACTGGCGCGCGGTGCCGCCGCTGGCCGGGACGATGAACACGTGCGTGTAGCCGGGCTCGAGGTAACCCCGCCCGTCCCAACGATACACCACGCTGTCGATCACGGTCACCGGTTCGGCCCAGTCGGCACCCTCCGGGCGCTTTGGCGGCGATGCGAGCGAAGGCTCGTCCGCGGGCACATGCATCGTGAACGCCAGCCATTCGCCGTCCGGAGACCAGGCCAGCGACGAGGGTGTATGCGTGAGGTTGCTGACCACCGCGGTGTCACCCGAATCCATCCAGCGCACCAGCAGCTGCGGGCGGTCTTCGACGTCGGCAATGTACGCAAGACGGTCGCCGTCATGCGACCAGCGGGGGGACGTGTAGTCGTCGGGCCCCGAATAGAGCGGGCGATGATTCGCGCCGTCGGCGTCGACGATCCACAGGTTGCGCCGCGTCCGGTCGGTCATGATGTCATTGACCGCACGCTCGTAAACCACGCGGGCTCCATCGGGGGAGATCTGCGGGTCGCTGGCGTGTTGAAGCTCGAAGACGTCCTTGGCAGTGAACGGGCGCAGGGTTTCGTCGCCGGCCGCCACGGCAGAGCCGAACAGCGCTGAGGCCAGCAGCAGGCATACTGCCGCGACGTAAGTTCCGGAGAAAATTCGCATCTGCCTGGACTCCCCTGAGCTGGTGCCAACGCCGGAGTCTACCGCCTGTCGGGTATCGCTTTCCAAGCCCCCTCCGCTGTGCGGTTGCGTACATACGATGCGCGGACCCGGCGTTAGTGTGGAGTCACCGCTTTCACCAGACGGGTGTTCTGCCAGTGGCTTCATCCACACCCCGGGGCGCGATTCCTGACGAGCCGCGGGCGCTGCAACGAATGCTTCGCGAGTACCACTCGCCTCGTCCGCTGCGCAGCCTCATCGAACTGCTGATCACGGCCGTCCCGCTTGCGCTGTTCTGGGCACTCGCATGGATCACGCTGGACGCCGGTCACTGGTGGGGATTCCTGTTCACGGTACCTGCTGCCGCGTTCCTTGTCCGCCTATTCATACTGCAGCACGATTGCGGCCACGGCGCGCTGTTTCACTCGCGCCGTGCCAATGACGTGGTCGGGCGGATGATCGGTGTCCTGACGCTGGCCCCCTACGATTTCTGGCGCCATACCCACGCCCATCATCTCGCCAGTCGCATTCCGTCCTATCGGCTTCCCGAAGTCCTGCGTGACCATTCGCAGCTGCGCGGGATCAGCCGCTACGGCAGCCTTGGCCGGGTCCCCGGTCCTTTTCTGCTTCGCTCCGAGACGGCCTGGTTTTCACCAGCCGGCATTACACCCGACTGGTCAGAAGCTACGGGCTTCGCCAGGAGTTCATCGCTCCGCACTGTCCCCAGCAGAACGGCATGGTCGAGCGGGTAATACGGACGCTGAAGGAGCAATGCCTGCATCGTCACCGCTTCGAGACTCAGCAACACTCGATGAGGGTCATCAATGACTGGATCCAGTTCTAAAACCACCGGCGGCCGCACCAGGCACTCGGCATGAAACACCCGCTGAAGCATATGCATCAGCGGCATGACCTGTGCAGAAACTGCCGGGTCATTACGCGATTGCACAGCGCCACCAGGCGCCACGCCCCTGGTCGTGCGGCCAGAACAAGCCGAGCCTCAGCCCTGACGTCGGGCGACCAGGTCATGCTTTAGCCATTTCGTCCATTTAAATGAACACAGATTGATCGTATGTATATCTAAATGGACGCCCTTTTGACGACGCGACGCCTCGCGCGTTAGTATGTTCAATAAATTGGACACGAACTTTATTTGCGTTCATTTATCCGCACAGATAAGGCTGATGAGCGATGAAGCGCAAGAGAAGCTATTCCCGCGTGACACAACACGCCCTTTCGCTGCTGGGCAAGTTGATCCGTGTCGGGCGTACCGAACGGGGAATGACGGCACAGGAACTGGCTGACCGCGCCGGGATAAGCCGCACAACGCTCTACAGCATCGAGAGAGGCTCGACCGGCCCGGAGGTGGGCGTCGTCTTCGAGGTTGCTGCGATCGTCGGCGTGCGTCTGTTCCAGTGCGACGAACGCACGCTCGCCATGCACAATGCCCATCTCGATGAAAAACTGACCCTGCTCCCGCAGAGCGTTCGCTCCTCCGGCAAGGAGGTCGATGATGACTTCTAGGATCAGGGCGAGTGAAGCCTATGTCTGGATTTGGCTGCCGGGCGAAACCGAGCCGGTGGTGGCCGGACGGCTGACGCAGGATGGTGAGCGCCTGCTGTTCACCTATGGCACCAGCTATCGCCGCCGAAAAAGCGCAATCCCGATCTATGAACCTGAACTCCCGCTTCGTCAAGGCCTGATCGAACCATTGCCCGGCCTGTCCATGGCCGGCTGCATTCGTGACGGCTCCCCTGATGCCTGGGGGCGCCGCGTGATCATCAACCGGCTCGTTGGCGCCAAGGCAGCGGAAGCCGAAGTCCCCGATATTACGGAAGTGACCTACCTGCTTGAGTCGGGCTCGGACCGAATCGGCGCGCTCGACTTTCAGGAATCCGCCACGGAATATGTGCCGCGTCTGAAGTCAGAGGCACCTTACGAAGAACTGCTTGAAGCTGCGGAACGCATCGAGAAAGGCGTGCCGCTGACCCCGGCGCTCGACCGGGCTCTCAAACACGGCACATCGATCGGCGGCGCCCGCCCGAAGGCTTTGATTGATAGCGGTGATCGCAAGCTGATCGCGAAATTCTCTTCGAGCACGGATCTCTACAGCGTCGTGAAGGCAGAATTGATCGCCATGCAGCTGGCCGCTGCGTGCCGCCTGAACGTCGCGCCGGTCTCCATGATCGAAGCCGGCGGCAAGGACGTACTGCTGATCGAACGCTTCGACCGCGTCAAAACCCATAGCGGCTGGCAACGGAAGTCCATGGTATCGGCGCTGACCATGCTCGGCCTCGATGAGACGATGGCGCGCTATGCGTCCTACGAAGACCTCGCCGAAGTCGTCCGCCACCGCTTCACCGGCCCGAAGGACACGCTCAAAGAGCTTTACGGGCGTATCGTTTTCAACATCTTGTGCGGCAACACGGACGATCATGCCCGCAACCATGCCGCCTTCTGGGACGGCAAGATGCTCACCCTCACGCCAGCGTATGACATCTGTCCGCAACGCAGAACCGGCAATGAGGCAACGCAAGCCATGCTGATCAAGGGTGACAACCGGATGAGTACGCTCGCCGGTTGTCTGGCTGCGGCACCCGATTTTCTGCTCGGCGAAGACGACGCTGCGACCATCATCGAGGAGCAGATCGCCACCATTGCCGCTGAATGGGATTCAATCTGCGAGCGTGCAAAGCTGACAGAAACGGATCAGAAGCTCTTTGCCGGTCGGCAATTCCTCAACGCCTACTGCATCGAGGGCCTGATCGGCCACCATGCTTTGAAAAATGCGTTTCGTGACGCGCGGGCGGCACTATCTCGAAGAGTATTTCGACGGACCTCCGCCGATTGATTGGGAGGCCAGCCATGCGCCTGATCCGGTAGTGCTCCACCCTGGCATGGCAGATCGCTATCGTTCGCAGGTGGAAGCGCTCACCGCCGCCCTCAACGCGCCGGAAAAACGGCAGGAGGCCGCAGAAATTTTGCGGGGGCTGATCGAGCGGATCACACTGGTGAAAAATGAAACCGGCGGGCTCGATATTGAGCTGGAAGGCGCCTTGGCGGCGATCCTAAATCTTTGTGCCGGAAACAAAAAACCCGCGCTGGAGCAGGACGCGGGTCTTTCGGTAATAAAAATGGTAGCGGGGGCAGGATTCGAACCTGCGACCTTCGGGTTATGAGCCCGACGAGC
>REEU01000069.1 GCA_007694905.1 Gammaproteobacteria bacterium
GGTCCAGGGTCACGCCGCTGGCGGCGGTGTCCCAGCCGGCGTCCAGCGCGGACATGCGACCGATGCAGTTGGCCTGCTTGCCCTTCTGGGAGCTGCAGCCCCAGATGATGTCGTCCACCTCTTTGGTCTGGATGCCGTTGCGCTGCTCCAGCGCTTTCAGAACCGTGGCCCCCAGCGTCTGCGGGTGCAGATGGGCCAGCGAGCCCTTGCCCTGTTTGCCGATGCCGCGGGGGGTGCGTGCCGTATCGATGATCCAGGCTTCTGTGCTCAAGGTCATTCTCCGTGCGTAGCGTCATGAATTCGTATGGCCACGAATTCTACCGGAGCCTGCGCACGATTGCCTTGGGGTCAGGACACGTCCTCTCGGGCATGCTCGAGCTCCCCGCTGGCGATGACCACGTCCGCTTCGCGGCGCCGGATCAGTGCCTCGATTTCATCGACCCGGTCGTCGCTCACGTCCACCAGAATCAGGATCTGACCCTGCTCGAGCGCCTCCTCGAAGGGCTGCAGATCACGGTGGGTGATGCCGATGCCGATCAGCGTGGCCGACCAGGTGCCCACGGCAGCACCGGCTGCCGTGAGCGACGCCACCATAGCGCCGCCTGCCAGCACCATGCCCGGAACGGGGAGAGCGACGGCTGCAAGTCCGGCCAGGAATCCAGTGGTCCCTCCGAGCGCGACACCTCGGCGGGCCGCCGGGAGAAAGTCGGTGCGTTGGGTGAAGTTCGCTTCCGGTACGCCTTCGAGCGGATAACGTTCCCGGTGGGCCACGGCATGGATCTCGCCGTCGTCGATGCCAGCGTTGCGCAGGTCGTCGACGATCAGCTGCGCCGGGTCGTTGCCATCCACCAGGAAGTAGAGTCGGGTCGTCATGGGTACTCCTCTGACTGCGGAGCAGTCACCCAATGCAGTACATATGCAGTGGAGCCGGGCGATGCTCTTCGATTCGCGCCCGCGGTTCAAAGCACTCGAACACGTTAGCAAAACGTCCTCAGGTCTGCAGCGGCAGCGATGCCTGCCCGGTGCAAGCGCATGCGTTACGCTTGCAGAATGAGGACTCGTTTATCTTTGCTGACGCTGGTTGCTCTGTGCGCCTCGACGGTATCGTTTGCGCGATCCCCCGAGCAGGTCGTTGTGGCCGCGCATCCCCTTGCAGCGGAGGCCGGGCTCGAGATCCTGCAACGTGGCGGCAATGCGATGGATGCCGCAGTGGCCGTGCAGGCGACGCTGACTTTTGTCGAACCCCATGAAAGCGGCATCGGTGGCGGCGGCTTTCTGTTGTTCCGCGACCGCGCCACGGGCGCGATGAGTTTCCATGACGGTCGCGAAACCGCGCCGGCCGCGGCAACGCCGGAGCGCTTCATGGCCGCTGGCCGCTGGCCGCTGCCGTTTCCGCTGGCGGTCGTGAGTGGTCGCGCCGTGGGCGTACCGGGGCTCGTGCCCATGCTGTATGCCGCCCACGAAGCGCACGGGCGACTGCCGTGGAAAGATCTGTTCGAGCCTGCCATCACCCTGGCAGAGACGGGCGCGCCGCTTCCGGACCGTATGCAACGCCAGCTCAAGCGAGACCCGACATTGCGCCTGTTCGCCGGCACCCGGCCGCTCGGCCACGCGGCACGGCAGGACGATCCGCAGCTGCGTAATCCGGAACTCGCCGACGTCCTGCGAAGGATCGCCACCGAAGGACCCGCGGCGCTGAACACCGGCGTGCTGGCGAACAATCTGGTGGCTGCGGCCGGACGTGGTGGCTGGCTTCCCGGAGACCTGACCGTCGAAGATCTCGCCAGCTATCGGCCGCAGCAGCGGGAGCCCGTCTGCGGCCGCTATCGTCGTTGGACCCTGTGCAGCGCGCCCCCGCCGTCCTCAGGTGGTATCGCGCTGCTGCAGATGCTCGGTGTGCTCGAGCACTTCGATCTGCCGGCGATGGCTCCGGATTCCCCGGCTACGGTGCACCTGATCGCCGAGGCGAGCCGGCTGGCCTTCGCCGACCGGCAGCGTCATCTCGGTGACCCGGACTTCGTGGCGGTTCCGACCGCCGGGCTCATCGACCCCGACTATCTGGCTGAACGTGCCCGTCTGATCAACGTCGAGCGTGCCATGGGCCGGCCCCCTCCGGGTATTCCCGGCGTCACGCCACAGATCGAGGATCCCCCGCCGCTGGAGCCGGATCCGGAAGCGGGTACCACCCACGTCTCTATCATCGATGCCGAGGGCAACGCGGTGGCCCTGACCAGTTCCATCGAGGCGCCGTTCGGATCACGGCGCGCGGTGAACGGTTATCTGCTCAACAGCCAGCTCACCGATTTCGATTTCGCCCCGTTCAGGGACGGTCAGGCCGTGGCCAACGCGGTGGCGCCCGGCAAGCGGCCGCGCAGCTCCATGGCGCCGACGTTCGTCTTCGACGAGGACGATGAACTCGTCCTGGTGATCGGTTCCCGGGGCGGCAGCCGCATCATCGGATACGTCCTGAAGACATTGATCGGCGTCCTGGACTGGGAGCTGCCGCTGGCCGAAGCGGTGGCACTGCCCAACGTGCTGCATCGGGGTCAGCAGCTGGAGATCGAGGCGGGCACGGTGCTGGTGGATCGGGTGCGTGAGCTGGAAGCGCTGGGGCACCGTGTGGACGTACGCGTTCTCGAGAGCGGCCTGCACGGCATCGAGCGGGTCGCGGGCGGCTGGCGCGGTGCTGCAGATCCCCGCATGGAAGGCCGCGCCGTACCTTGACTGTTGTCGACGGCCTGGTTTGAAGCGTGCGGCGCGAGCGTTCAATCTGCCTGCAGCCGCCTGCAGTGACAGGCGGTGTTGCGACCGCTGGCGTAGGATCACGAGGCGAATACGATTCGCCCAGGAGGCTCGAACATGACATTACGGATCGGCAGTCTCGGTGCAGCGCGCATCGCGCCCATGGCGCTCGTACGACCGGCGCGGCAGGTTGACGGTGTCGAATTCACCGCCGTCGCCGCACGGGATCCGGCCAAGGCCGAGGCCTTCGCCCGGAAGCACGGTGTCCCGCATCGCTACGACAGCTACGACGAGCTCATCGAGAACGTGGACGCAGTCTACAACCCGCTGCCCAATGGGCTGCATGGCTATTGGACGCAGAAGGCGCTGGCGGCCGGGAAACACGTGCTCTGCGAGAAGCCGTTCACCGCCAATGCCCACGAGGCCCGGGACATCGCCGCAGCCCATTCGGGGACCGGGCTCGTGCTCATGGAAGCGTTCCACTGGCGCTACCATCCGCTGGCCGAACGCATCCGCGGTCTGGCCCACTCCGAGCTCGGCGAGATCCGCCGGGTCGAGACCGAGTTCTGTGTTCCGCTGCCGTTGTTCAACGACATCCGCTATCAGCTCGATCTCGCCGGCGGTGCCACCATGGATACCGGCTGCTATGCGATCCACATTCTGCGTCAGCTCGGCCCCAGCGAGCCGCGGGTGGTGTCCGCCAGCGCCATCGAGAAAACGCCGGGTATCGACCGGGCGATGACAGCGGAATTCGAGTTCGAGACGGGCGCCACGGGCAGGATCAGCTGCTCGCTGTGGTCGGCGAAGCTGCTCAAGGCCAGCGCCAAGGTCTTCGGAACCCGCGGTACTCTCCATGTCACGAACCCGGTCGCGCCCCAGTTCTTCAACCGGGTGCGTCTTGCCCGTGACGGCCGCACCATCTTCAGCGAAAAGGTCGAAGGCGCCGCCACCTACACCTATCAGCTGCGTGCCTTCCTCGATGCCGTCAACGGCGACGAGAACGCGAATCTGACGCCGCCTTCGGACAGCATCATCACCATGAGCCTGATCGACGACGTCTACCGCGCTGCCGGTCTCGAACCGCGCGAGCCCACGCCCGCCCCCTGATCATTGTGGCGGGCGTGGCCCAGCACGCTCTCCGTCAGTCGCTGAGACCGGCGTCCACCGACACCATGAGCACCAACAGTTTCAGCATCATGTCATCCCCACATCCTCAACAATCCCATGCCGAACAGCCAGCTGAGCAGCAGCACGGGCAGCGACCAGTAGTGGAAGCGGATCCAGAGCCCCGGCTCCCGCGCCAGGCGCAGCGCGATCAGGTTGGCAAGCGAACCGATGGCCAGGCCGAAGCCGCCGACGTTGGCTCCCCAGGCCAGGAGGCGCCAATCGGCGCTGAACTCGGCCAGGAAGATCGCCGCCGGGACGTTGGAGATGACCTGGGAAAGCAGCGCGGCAGCACTGAACAACCCCCCTGGCAGCGCATCGAGATGCTCAGCCTGTGCCGCGACGGCAGGCAGGCGGGCGAGCAGCCCGAGATTAATGAACATGAGGATGAATACCAGCAGCAGGCCCCAGTCGAGATCGCGCAGCAGGGCAGGGCGGAACAGCAGTAACAGCGCGGCGACGAGGCCGGCCGCAGGCAGCGCCCAGCCTGCCTCTGCAGCGAGCAGAAAGAGGGGATAGGCTGGGAGGGTCAGCCACAGCAGGGCGCGCTCCAGACGGACGGGCTGCTTGATGGCGGTGGCTGAAACGGTCTTTGCGCTCAGTGCCAACGGCACCAGAGCCAGCACGATGACCAGCAGACCGAGTCCAAGCGGCAGCATGGCCAGCGTGAATTCCAGGAAGCCGGCGTTCGAGGCCTGCCAGAGATACAGGTTCTGGGGGTTGCCCACGGGGCTCAGGGCCGAGCCCGCGTTGACGGCCAGTGCTTCGAGGATGATCAGCCGGCCGATGGGCAGATCCGCCACGCGACGCAGACCGAGCGTGAGCGGGATGACGATGAACAGGGCGACATCGTTGGTGACGACGGCAGCGAGCGCAGCCGCAAAAAGCACCAGCGCGGCGCCGAGCATGCGTTCGCTGCCGGCGCGCTGTAGCAGAAGGGTACCGGCCAGAATCAGGTAGCCGCTGCTCTCGAGGGCGCGACTGAGCGCCATCAGCCCGGCCAGCGTAGCCAGCGTCTGCCAGTGGACCAGCCCCGGAATCGCCGATGGGGCGGTGGGACTCAGCACGATCAGCAGGGGCAGGACCAGCAGCAGACCCAACAGGAGCGGGTCGTCCCGCAGATGCGTGACGATGCGGTGCACGAAGGGCATTCGGATCCCGAGGAACGCGCGTCACAGCAGCGCCCGTCGGCGCTGAAACTTACGGCAACGAACATTAACTCATAGGGGTCGGACCAGATCAAATTAGGGCAAATTAGGGGTCGGACCAGATCAAATTATTGATTAATTTGAATTTTGTGCCGTGCTGGCTGAACGCTTAGGGAAGTGCTGATCAATTCCTTAGAGGTCTGACCCGATCAGTTCTTTGATTCTCTGAACCACGGCGAAACGTCGGGCCGGATGTGTGCACCTCCGCTCTGCAGGATTATCCGTAACCCGGTACTCCGCCTGGCTTGGCTGGCTGAAGACCCTCTGCATGCTGCCGCTGCTTCGTCTGGGAACTGTTCGTGCCCGCCGGTAACGCCCTTCGCGATCTGAACGCCTGTATCGACTACAATCTCGTCAGCTGCCCATCGAACTATCTGCTGAACGCCTGCGACCGCGGAGGGCACTATGATTTTTCGTCAGCTCTACGACGCCACCTCGTCCACCTATACCTATCTTCTCGGCGACGAGAACAGTCGCGAGGCCCTGCTCATCGACCCCATATTCAGCCAGGCCCAGCGTGATCTCGCACTATTGCAGGAGTTGGAGATGAGCCTGCAGCTGGTGGCGGACACCCATGCCCACGCCGATCACGTCACGGCGGCGTGGCTGCTCAAGCAGAAGAC
>REEU01000200.1 GCA_007694905.1 Gammaproteobacteria bacterium
CAAGCAAGCGCAACGCGGAGGCGGGCGCACCCTGAGGGCCCCGAAGGGCGGGCGTGTGCCGGGGCGTGGTCGGCTGTATGGACGCCGAAGTCGAGAGGGCATCCTGAAGGGAACAGGGGGAACACTGCCGTGGCTTCACATGCCCGGCTTAAAATTGATTATATACACAATATAAACAGGCTCTTATAAGATATTTGGAGAATGTTTCGAGGGCATGATGGAATGCGTAATTGCCATCGAGGAGAGCACCCGCAATCTCCTGATGCTCATCACCTGGCTGCCGAGCCTGGCGGCGGCAGCGGCGGTCTTCACCATGCTACTCCGATCCCGCCGTCCTGAGCAGGCCTTGAACCGCACTCTGTGGGCACTGGGCAGTAGCATCGTCACCCTGTTCACCACCTGGGGCCTGCTGCTCTTGCTGGGTGGGCTGATCCTGTGCTGATGCTCAGGCCGCCTTCCAGCGCGCACCGAGTGCATGGCCGAGCATCACGGCAAGCAAAGCCAGGGTCAGGCCGCCCGCCAGATTCGCGGTGGCAGCGGCCAGCTGACCGTCGTCAATGAATGCGAGCGTCTCAGCGCTGAGAATCGAAAATGTGGTGAAGCCGCCCAGATAGCCACCCAGAATGGCCTGTCGCCAGCGCACGCCCAAAGGCATGCGGCCGCCCGGCAGCGTCAGCGCATGCAGCAGACCCATGAGCAAGGCGCCCGTGACATTGACCAAGGCCGTCGCCAGCCAGGGCGCTGTCGGGAACAGCATTGCGATGGCGACTCTGGACGCCCCGCCAAGGGCACTGCCGACGGCAATGGCGCCCGCTGCGGTTAACTCTGATCGCCAGCGGTCACCCAAGGCTCGGGCTCCGCGTCAAGGCACGGGCGATCAGCAAGCCCGCGCTGGCCGCAGCCAGGCACCCGAGTGCCGACAGCGCCACATAGCCGAGTGCGGGTCCCCAACGTTGCTCCTGGCTGAGGAACAGGCTTTGCAATGCGAAAGTCGAAACCGTGGTGTAGCTGCCCAGAAACCCGAGTACGAAAACGGCATAGCCAAAGCCTGCCTGGGGCGCTGCGCCGAGCCAGAGACCGATGGCCGCAGCACCGCTTAAGTTCACCACCAGGGTTCCCCAGGGAAATTGTTCGTCGAGGCGGCGCGCGATCCACTCCGATACGGCATAGCGCGCCGCACCTCCTGCGGCGCTGCCGATGACAATGCAGATCGCGGTGGTCGCATCCATCAGGTCAACCTGCCCCGACTCGCGCAGGCGGCCGCAATCCGTGCATCATGCCAGTCGACGCAGCACGCGAGGAGAGCAACCCATGCGCATCCCATCCCCCGGAGTCGAGACCCTCGAAGACGCACGCGAGCATGCCTGGTCGATACCCATCGACGACATCAATGTCACCCACTGGGACCTGTGGGAGAACGGTGTCGTCGGTCCCTACTTCGAACGCCTGCGGGCCGAGGATCCGGTGCACTTCCATCGGCACAGTCACAACGGCCCGTACTGGTCCATCACCCGCCATGCCGACATCATGCACGTGGACACCCACCATAAGCAGTTCTCGTCCGAGGGCAGCATCGTACTGCTTGATCAGCCCGAGGACTTTCCCCTGGCCCAGTTCATCGCCATGGATCCGCCACGCCATGACGAGCAGCGCAATACGGTGTCTCCGGTGGTGGCGCCGCGCAACCTCGCAGCGCTCGAAGCGACGCTGCGCGAGCGGGTGGTCAACATCCTCGATGAACTCCCGGAGGGCGAGCCATTCAACTGGGTGGACGCCGTCTCGATCGAGCTCACGACCCAGATGCTGGCGACGCTGTTCGACTTTCCGTTCGAGCAGCGACGCAAACTGACGCGCTGGTCCGATGTCGCCACAGGCGGTCCGGAAACCGGCGTGGTCTCCAGCCGCGAGCAGGCGCGCGCAGAGCTTCAGGAGTGCCTCGATGTCTTCACAGCCCTGCGTGAGGAGCGCGCCAAACGCCCTCCTGCGCCCGATCTGGTGTCGATGCTGGCCCACGGTCCGTCGACCCGGAACATGCCGCCCATGGAGTTTCTCGGCAATCTCATTCTGCTCATCGTCGGTGGCAACGATACCACCCGCAATTCCATCAGCGGTGGCGTCCTCGCACTCAACCGTTTTCCGGATGAGTTCGCGAAACTGCGGGCGAATCCGGGACTGACCCGCAACCTGGTGGCCGAAATCATCCGCTGGCAGACCCCGCTCGCTTACATGCGCCGGACGGCCACCGAAGACGTGGAAGTCGGCGGCAAGCTGATTCGAGAGGGGGACAAGGTGGCGATGTGGTACTACTCCGGCAACCGCGACGAGTACGTTTTCGATGATCCCGATGTGCTGAAAGTCGAGCGTCCAAACGCACGGCACCATGTTGCGTTCGGCTACGGCATTCATCGCTGTATGGGGAACCGGCTCGCCGAAATGCAGCTACGTGTGATGTGGGAGGAACTGCTGCCCCGCTTCAAACGCATCGAAGTCGTTGGCGAGCCGGTGCGCATTCGATCCAACTTCATCAACGGCTACTCGGAGCTCCCCGTCGTCCTCAAGCGCGCCTGACCTGGCTCGCACCCTGCGTGCCTGGCGGCGCGTACACGCGCTCGCCTACAAAGTAACGTCGAGCCCGATCTGTAGGCCCGAGCGCGTGCGCTCGGCCCGTATGTGGCACGCCTACAACGAAGCCCGGAGGCGCGGCCGGCGGCGACGGTCAGGTCGCTGACTTGGGCGGCAGCGGAACGAGCACTGAGGTGCGGTCGATGTAGGCACGATACTCGGGGTCGTCGCCCCAGCGCTTGCGGCCGCGCGCCTCCAGCATGGGGATGCCGCTGACCTTGGTGAGCAGGACGATCACGAACAGCGGCGACAGGATCGTCACCCACTGCCAGCCCACCAGGGCCGGCGCGGCAATCAAGAAGACCCCAATCCAGAGCGTGATCTCGCCGAAGTAGTTGGGATGCCGGGACCACGCCCAGAGTCCGCTCTGGATGAATCGCCCCTCGTTCGCCGGATCGTTGCGGAAGCTGCGCTTCTGCCGATCGGCGATCACTTCGATCACGAACCCGACCGCAAACACCACCACCCCGATGAGTGCCACCGGCTCCAGCGGGCCAGGTGCGCCGGAGGTCATGGCCACCAGCGCGGCGGACAGGGTGAGGAACACCCACAGGCCCTGCAGCGTCCAGGTCATCAGGAATCGCCAGAACTTGGGCTTGATCGCATCGAAGCGGCCATCGGAACCATCCTGTTTGACGCGCATGAACAGAAAGGACCCAAGACGCAGCGCCCAGACGCTGATCAAGGCCAACAGCAGCAACGAACGCGTGTCGCCGATGTCAGCCAGGAAGAACGCCATGAGCACCAGGGTCAGATATGTCAGACTTCCGGTCAGATCGAAGTAGTGTTCCGTCTGGGCGAACCAGGCAGGAATGAAGACGAGCCATTGGACCAGGAACGCCACCGCCGCGCAGAGAGCAAAGAGCGGCATGCCGCTGACACGCACGCCGCCCTGGCTTCCGGCCCAGGCTACGGCAGCGCCGATCAGAAGCGTGACCAGGATGGCCACGATGGACTGCAGGTCCGACTTGCTCATCAGTTGTGCTCCGAATTTGGCTGAATGGTGTGGAGTCAGCTCAGAACGAACCCTTCGTAGTTCCGCGCACGAACCTCGTTGCAGCGTGCCACGTACTCGGGGAAACCCAGGTAGGGCATGAACACCCGCGGCTTACCGGGCACGTTCGCTCCTAGATACCAGGAGTTGCAGTGGGTGAACAGCGTATGGCTGGCCATCGCGTTGACGTGCGCGACCCAATCCGCTTCCGCCTTGCCCGTAGCTTCGATGGTGGTGAGACCCCTGGCGCTGAGATCCGCGACGCAACCGGCAATCCAGTCCACATGCTGCTCGATGGAGTACAACATGTTGGTCAACACGGAAGGGCTGCCCGGTCCGGTGATGGTGAACAGGTTGGGAAAGCCTGCCACCTGCAGACCTAGATAGGTCCTCGGGCCGTCCTCCCAGCGCTCCCGTAACGTCGTGCCGTCACGCCCGCGGATGTCGATGCGCGCCAGCGCGCCGGTCATGGCGTCGAACCCGGTGGCAAACACCAGGCTGTCGAGTTCGTACTCGCTTCCTGCGTGACGGATCCCTGCAGGCGTGATGCGCTCGATGGGTTCCCGACGCAGGTCCACCAGCGTCACGTGGGGCTGATTGAAAGTCTCGAAGTAACCGCTGTCTGCGCACAAACGTTTGCAGCCCACGACGGAGTCCGGAAGCAGCTTCTCCGCAACTTCGGGATCCTCAACGACGCTGCGGATCTTGTCGCGGATGAACGCCTGCGCCAGCTCGTTGGCCTCGGTATTGACGAGGAGGTCACCGTAGGCTCGAAGGAACAGCAACCCGCCGAGCTGCCAGTGATGTTCGAACTGCCGCTGCCGTTCCGCCTCGCTGGCCTCGAGCGCGGAGCCCTCGCAGCGCGGATGCCTGACACCGAACGCGCTTTGCATCTGGCCATTACGGGCACGGAAATCCGCATAACCCGCCTTGATCCTGGCTTCGAGCTCAGGGTCCATGGGCTCGTTGCGTGCCGGTACAGAAAAATTCGGCGTGCGCTGGAAGACGTACAGTTCCCGAGCCTGTCCGGCGATGATCGGAATCGACTGGATTGCAGATGAACCGGTGCCGATCACGCCCACGCGCTGACCGCTGAAGTCGACGCCCTCGTGGGGCCAGCGACCGGTATGAAAGGTGCTGCCGGTAAAACTGTCTGCGCCCTCGAGCGCGGGCCATGTGGGCACCGACAGGCAGCCGGTGGCCATGATGCACCAGCGGGTAGAAAACTCGGCGGAGCTGTCCGTTTGGATATGCCACTCGACCGTCGTTGCGTCGAAGTGGGCTGCGGTGACTCGGGTGTCAAAACGAATGTCGCGACGAAGATCGAAGCGCTCTGCGACGTGGCGGATGTAGTCGAGAATCTCAGGCTGGGAAGCGTAGCGTTCCGTCCAGGACCACTCCTGCTGCAGATCCTCGTCGAACTGATAGGAATACTCAAGGCTTTCCACATCACAGCGCGCACCCGGATAGCGATTCCAGAACCACGTTCCGCCGACGTCGGAACCGGCCTCGAGTACCCGGACTGACAGCCCCAGGCCTCGCAGACGATGCAGCATGTAGAGTCCGGCGAATCCCGCGCCAACCACTACGGCGTCTACGCGTTGCGTCTGCGTCATCGCGTTCTCTTCGTCTGCTCCCGTGGTGAGCAAGAATACGGGACGCCGGGCTGTCAGGGGAACCGCTACTCCCCCCTCCCCGGTTCTCACCCGTACAATGCGACGTCCTTCGATGTACCGCGTTCAATGGAGCTCATATGAAGCAGTCGTCCAGTGCCTTTCTGTCTCTCGTCCATCCTGTGGACACGCTGCGCTGGGCGTTGCCCGTGACGCCCGCCCAGACTGGAGGTCGCGGCTCGCTTTTCGGCGGCGTGGGGCTCGCGGCCGGCATCGTCGCGCTCGAGCAGGCGACGGGCAAGCCTGTGATCTGGGCAACAGGACAGTATCTTGCTCTCACTCAGCAGCCCGTCACCATCGATCTGGAGGTGGTGCTGCCTGCCGTGGGACGAAGCGTCACTCAGGGGCGGGTCGTCGGGCACGTCGGCGAGAAGGAGATCATCACCATTCTCGGAGCTGCCGGTGAACGCCCCTCGGATGCAGAAGGTTGCTGGGTCAGGTGCCCGCAGGCACCGCCACCGGAGGGCTGTCCGGAGGTGGATCGCCCACATGAGACCTCGACCATCCATGATGAAGTCGAGCTGCGGCTGGCCCGCGGCAGCTTCGGATTCACCGGTTTCGGCACGCCGACGGACGATGGCCGCTCGTTGCTGTGGGCGCGGATGCCGCGCATCGAGCACGATGCGGGCGCGCTCGCCATCATTGCCGACTACATGCCATCCGCCCTCGGCAACGCGCTGGGAACGCTCGCCTACTCCACCAGCCTCGACAACACCATTCGCTTCGGGCAGATCCAGCCCACCGAGTGGGTGCTGTGTGACAACTATGTGGAGTACCTCGGTAATGGTTTCGGCCACGGCACCGTCCACCTCTGGAGCGATGCCGGGGTCCTCATGGCCACTGCGAGTCAGTCCATGATCGTGCGGGTTCCGGACGGTCCGGTGTCCGTCAGCTGATCAGGGCTTGACGAACTTGAGCGTCATGCGATCGGATTCGCCGATGGCCTGATACTCCTGACGGCACAGGTCCCGCTCAGCTTCATCCTCAATGTCGGCGCAGGCGCGAAAACTCGGCGGCAGAGTCCACACGCCGTGCTCGTGATCCGCGCTGTCCAGTGGGTTGGCGTTGATCTCACTGCGCGCTTCGAGTTCGAAGCCAGCGCCTTCGGCAGCTTCGATCACGAACGCCTCCGGGATATAGCCGGTGCGTTGGCCCGGATCAAAGTCCTGCTCCGGCGGCAACCGATGCTGGATCACGCCGAGCACGCCACCGGCTGCGAGCACTTCGAACGCTGCTGCCAGCACCTGGTCGTGAATGTCGCGGGCCACAAGGTTGTGGAAGTGCCTGGACAGCAGCACCAAGTCGGCGCTGCCCGCCGCACCCAGGGTCATCTGGTCCGGCGGAGCAAACGTCACCATGTTCACGCGGCCATAGACGTCCGGTTCCGCCTCGAGCTTGTCCACCAGCGCCTGTCCCATACGGGCGACGCCACCCGCCTCAGGGTCGGTGGTGAAGTTGGCCACCACGAGCTGGCCCTGGTCATGCAGCACGGGCGCGAGGATCTCGGTGTACCAGCCTCCACCGGGCCAGATCTCGACCACCGTGTGATCGGGCTCGAGGCCGAAGAACGCGAGCGTCGCCACCGGATTGCGGTAACGGTCACGGGCGCGGTTCGACTCCGAGCGATGATCGCCCACCGTGGCTTCCTGCAGCAGGCTGCGAATGTCCTGGGCAGGCCGTCCGGGCCGCTCAGGCTCGCTGCGTTCCGGGCTCGCTGCCGGATCGGTCACCGGCGCAGGTTGGGGGGGGTCGGATGGGCCACAGGCTGTCATCAGGACTGCCACAAGGGGCAACAAAAGGTCACGCGGGCGCATCGATGCTATCTCCGGAAGGATGACGAATCGTAACCGTAACACGATGTTATGCCTGCGGCGTCGTGATTGCCCAGCTCGCCCGGTGCCGGTATGTTGCCGGCTTCATGACCACCCTGGGGAATTGTTCATGCCCGGTCTGTTTCATACCGTACTCCTGATCCATGCAGATTCGGGTCGGGTCTGAGCTGTGACCACCAATCAGCAGGAGTATCGTCAGCCGCGATTCGCGCCACCGCCTGGGGCGACTGAGGTGTTGCTGGTCCGGCACGGCGAGTCCAGGGCAGCAACGCCGGACAATCCTTTTCCCCTGGTGGACGGCCATGGCGATCCAGAGTTGCATGCGAATGGCCGCGCCCAGGCGGAGCTGGTGGCACATCGGCTCTACAATGAGCCCCTGGCGGCGATCTACGTGTCGAACCTGCGCCGCACCGGCGAGACGGCCGCTCCGTTGTGCCGCCAGCTCGGATTGGAACCCCGCATCGATCCTGACCTGCGCGAGGTCTGTCTCGGCGACTGGGAAGGAGGCCTGTTCCGGATCAAGGCCCATGAGGGTGACCCGGTCTACCTGCGCATGCAGGCGGAGGAACGCTGGGACGTGATTCCCAACGGCGAATCCAACGATGCGCTGTCGGCCCGGCTCAGCGCCGCCCTCGCTCGCATCCGCCAAGCCCATCCTGATGCGCGGGTCGCGGCATTCGTTCACGGTGGCGTCATCGCCAACATTCTGCACATGGCCACCGGCTCCCGACCCTTTGCGTTCACGGGGGCGGCGAACGGTTCCATCAGCCACATCGTCCTCCTCGAGGATCGCATCATGGTGCGCAGTTTCAATGACTGCGCCCACTTGGCGGAGACCATCGTCCCCGGGGACAGCCAGCTGACCTGATTGCGCGGTCAAGCGTCCATTCAGGGTATCCTCAGGCCGTGAATGGAAGACGCGAGGTCTTACGTCATGCTGGCCCCTGAGCGACACTGCATTGCGTTGCTGACCCTGTTGTTTGCGCTGGCCGAGGCGCTGGCCGCGGAACCACCAGTGGCGCAGGACATCGCCTTCATCAATGCCCGCGTCCTGACCATGAACGAGCCGGAGGCGCTCGATGGGCAAACGGTCATCGTCCGCGATGGTCGCGTCCATGCCATCGGGCCGACCACCGAGTTGCCCCCCGGTCCAGAGGACAGGGTCATCGACGCCGGGGGACGCACGCTGATGCCAGGGCTGGCAGAGATGCACGCCCACGTCCCCGTCCCTCAAGGTCCGAATCAGCCGCCCGGCTATACCCAGGACGTGCTCATGCTCTGGGTTGCTAACGGCGTGACCCTGGCGCGGGGTATGCTCGGCCATCCGCTGCATCTGGAGCTGCGCGATCAGCTCGAGCGCCATGAGATCCTCGGTCCGCGCCTGATCACCTCAGGGCCGTCGTTCAGCGGCCAGTCGGTCGATCACCTCGCAGCCGCTGCCCACCGGGTCGCCGCGCAGGCGGAAGCAGGTTACGACTTCCTCAAGATTCATCCCGGGCTCAGCCGGGAGCAGTATGACGCCATCGTTGCGGCCGCGGATGCTGCCGACATCCGGCTTGCCGGTCACGTGCCCGTTGACGTGGGATTGCCGCGGGCGCTGCACGCCGGGCAGGAAACCATCGATCATCTCGATGGCTACATCCATGTGCTGGCCCAAGATCTCGATGAGCACGAGGCGGCCGCGCACGCCTTCTTCGGCGCCGCGCTCACGCCCCACGCCGATCGTGAGGCCATCGTCGCGGCGGCCGCCGAGACGCGTAACAGCGGTGCTGCAGTGGTGCCCACGGAAACCCTGTTCGAGAACTTTCTTGCCGCGGTGGAGGACTTCGATGCCCTCCGGGAGCGACCGGAAAACGTCTACCTGCCGCCGGCGCTGAAGGCGGCCTACATGGCGCGCCTGGCGCATGCCGGTGCCATGGCAGATAGCCTCGGGGACTTCGTGGCGCTGCGCAAGGAGATCATCGGCGCCTTGCATCGTGCCGGGGTTCCGATACTGCTCGGTGCCGACTCGCCACAGATCATGAATGTTCCGGGCTTTGCCACTCACAGGGAACTCGAGGCCATGGTCGCATCCGGTCTGAGTCCGTTTGCAGCGCTGGCATCGGGGACCGTTGCACCGGCACGTTTCTACGGGGCGGAGGGCCGCTACGGGAGCATCGTTCCCGGTGCCGATGCGGATCTGATCCTGTTGCGCGAGGATCCGCTCGAGGATATCCGCCACACGCGCAGCATCGACGGCGTCATGGTCCGAGGACGCTGGCTGGAACGTGACTTTCTCGATGCTGAGCTGAAAAGGATCCGGCAGCGCTACGCGGCGCTTCAGCATGAGTGATGATGTTTGCCGATTTATCGAGCTGAGCCATGGCCTCTCTCTTCGAGCGCCTCGCCCGTACCCTGCCGCCGCCGGCGATGGATCCCCATCGGCCCCCGGCGTGGCAGCGCGCGCCCGAGCGCATCGTGCTGCCTCCCGAGCTCGGTGTGACCTCTGAAATGGACCCCACCACCTGGACAGCGTGAACCCGCTGATAAGTGGAATCTTCTGCACTACAGTAAGCCAAGGCTCAGAGGAGCAGAAGATGACCCGACGCAAACGACGCAATCACACTGCAAGCTTCAAGGCCAAGGTAGCCCTGGCCGCCCTGCGCGGTGACAAGACCGTCGCCGAGCTCGCCCAGCACTTCGATGTCCACACCAACCAAATCCAGGAGTGGAGGCGCCGCCTCCTGGAACAGGCCTATGATGTCTTCGAAGGTAAGGCCTCATCGTCAACGGGAGCACGACTATGATCCATTACCACGACCCGAGAGCACCCTCCGCCACGCCCGTGACGGCCTATGGCCTGCACACCGAGCTGCGCGGAAGCAATCAGTCCCACATCGGTTTCCTCGCCAACGGCTTCCCGGACTCCGAAGCCTTTCTCGAACAGGTGGCGAACGCCATGCAAACGCGCCTTCCTGGCATGACGCCTGCCTTCTGGAACAAGGGCAACGCGTCCATTCCCGCGCCGGCGGACATGCTTGAGGATATTCAGGACCGCTGTTCTGCCCTTGTCGCCGCCTACGGGCACTGAGGCAGCTGCACCACCGGCACCGTGCGTGACGGTATCGCAGCAGCTCGGCTCGGCATTCCCGCAGTGGCGCTCGTGACCGATGACTTCTGGTCCCAGGGTGACTTCGTCGCCCAATCCCTCGGTATGCCCGACGTGCCACGGGTGCGCCTGCCCCACCCCGTCGCCGGCACGGGAGCCGGCAACCTGAAGCTGGTGGCGGAAGCGGTGGCGGACGCCATCATCGATGCATTGGAGGGGCGCTCGTGAATTCGCTGCTCAGCGCGGAAAGTGAAGAAGCAGCCCTTGAACATCTCCATGCCGCGGGCTGCACCGACGGACTGCCCGTGGTCGTGCCCACGCCGGAACGGGTGGAACGCATGCTGCTGGCCAGTGGCCTCGACGGCGATTTGCTGCTCGGCGAAATGGGACCGGGGGGCGGCGTGGCCAGCGCGCGCCATGTCGCCATCGCAGCCGTCATGGCGGGCTGCCTGCCGGACTACATGCCGGTGGTGGTGGCTGCGGTGAAAGCAGTCATTGATCCGCGCTTCGACCTCACCGAGATGCAGGCGACCACCCACTGCACGGCACCGCTGATCCTCGTCAACGGTCCGGCCCGCACCGACTGCGGTCCCATTGCGTCCGGATTCGGCGCCCTTGGCCCAGGCTTCCGCGCTAACGCGAGCATCGGCCGTGCCCTGCGGTTGGCGATGATCAATATCGGTGGCGGTCGACCCGGAAGTTCCGACATGGCCCTGCTCGGTCATCCAGGGAAATTCACCTACTGCCTGGCCGAGGATGAAGAGCACTCGCCGCTGCCGCCGCTGCACGTCGGCCTCGGCTTCGAGGCCAACGACAGCGTCGTCACCGTCATCGGTGCCGAGGCACCCCACTCGGTGATCTTCAGTGCCACTGGTGACGCCAACGCGGATGCGGAGGGACTGCTGCACGCGCTTGCGGCGGCGCTCGGTCATCTCGGCGGCAACAACGCCATTCTCACCGGCGGCTCCGCCGTAGTCGTTCTCAATCCCGATCATGCCCAGACCCTGGTCTCTGCGGGCCTTGATCGCGCCTCGATCCAGGCGCGGCTCCATGCCCTGTGCGCACATCCCGTCGGTACCCTGAAACGGCTGGCGCCGGCGTTCGCCCGCGGCGATGACGACAGCAAGCTGCGACATTGCTTCCAGGCGCCGGAGGACATTCTGGTGCTGATGGCGGGAGGGAGCGGCCTGTACTCCATGGTCATGCCCACATGGTGCGCCGGGCCTCACCGCAATCGGGCGGTCAGCGTCAAAGTGGACCTGGATCTGTTCTGTGAACTACCGGGAGCCTGAAACCGGCCCACACCGGATGCATTCCTGCAGCATCCCGCGTAGTCTGGGCTCTGCACGGAGCCGGGGTGGCCCGTGTGACCGAAGCCGAGGCGAGGTTGCACAGGACCTGAGATCACACCCGCGAACCTGATCCGGATAATGCCGGCGCAGGGAGCAACGTTCGCTTGCCGCAATGATCTCAAAGCCTCCGATCCGTGACTGCGTTCAGCTGTCGCGAGGTCACCTATGATCGCCACTACGCTCACAATCGCCGGCTCGGATTCCTCCGGTGGCGCCGGTATCCAGGCGGATCTCAAAGCCATTGCCGCCAACGGTGGCTATGGCGCCTCAGTGATCACGGCACTGACCGCCCAGAACACTCGCGGCGTCAGTCTCGCTGAGCCTGTATCCCTGACGATGCTCGACGCGCAGCTCACGGCGGTGTTCGAAGATCTTCATGTCCGTGCCGTAAAAACGGGGATGCTGCCGACGCCGGAAATCATCACCCGTGTCTCCCATGCGCTGCGTGAGCATCAGCCGGCCTCCTTCGTCCTCGATCCGGTGATGATCTCGAAGAGCGGCTTCGAACTGATCCCAGCCGAGAGCGTGAGCGCACTCGTCGATCACCTGTTGCCGCTGGCCACTCTGGTCACCCCCAACGTTCATGAAGCCCGGGCCCTTTCCGGCATGGCACCAATCAGGAATCTCGACGAGGCAGAACTCGCCGCCCGGCGCATGCTTGCCAGCGGCGCCCAGGCCGTGCTCGTCAAGGGAGGGCATCTCGATCATCCGGAAGCCGTCGATTTGTTGGTGACGCCGCAAGGCAGCGAGGCGTTCTCGGCACCGCGCCTGCAAGTGCCCCATACCCACGGTACGGGGTGCACTTATGCTGCGGCCATTGCCACCTGGCTGGGACAGGGCGCTGGGCTCGAGCAGGCGATCCGAGGCGCCAAACGTTATCTTACGGAAGCCATCCGCAACGGTCTCGAGATCGGAGGCGGTATCGGTCCGACGGATCCCTTCTGGTTCCTAGACTCGCCCGAAGCTGCGTCCGACTGGGCCCGGCAACTGGCCGAGCTGCGCGAAGCGAGGAATGCATGAATTCCCCTGCAGGTCGTCTGCATGTCCTCACCGACGTGGCGACGCAACAGCGTTTCGGTCACCTGGAACTGGCGCGACTGGCCGCTGCCGGTGGCGCCGACGTGGTGCAGCTCCGGGACAAGCAGCTGCGCAGCACGCGCGTGCTGATCGAGCAGGCCGGCGCCATCACGGAGGCCTTGGCCGAACACACATGTGACCTGATCGTCGATGACCGTGTCGACGTGGCGCTGGCCTGCGGCGCTGGCGTCCATCTCGGACGCGATGACCTGCCGGTCGCCCTCGCCCGCCGCATTCTCGGACTTGATGTGGTCATCGGCGGCACCGCCAACAGCCTGGCCGAGGCGGTTGCCGTCGCCCGCAGCGGCGTCGATTACCTCGGTGTTGGGCCGATCTACGGAACACGCAGCAAGGCCAACCCCGCCCCCGAGATGGGACTGGCGACCCTGGCGGCCATCGTCGATGCCGTGGACGTACCGGTGGTCGCCATCGGCAGTATCACGCCTGAGCGCATTGCCGATGTCATGGGCACCGGTGCCCATGGGATCGCCGTGCTCTCCGCCGTCGTCGCCGATCCGGATCCCGCTGCGGCCACCGCGCGCTGCCGGGAAGCGCTCGATGCCGCCTTAGCCAGGAGGACAGCATGAGAGATCCGGTGGTGATCGCAGGCGCCGGGGTCATCGGCTTGGCGCTGGCGTTCGAACTGCAGGAGCGCGGTGAGCGCGTGAAGATACTGATGCCCGAGGACGAGGCCGGTACGGCCACGCTGACCGCTGCCGGCATGCTGGCACCGGTATCGGAGGCGGACGTGGAGCACACTGATCTGGTTCCGCTGGCGCTCGACAGCCTGGCCCGCTACCCCAATTTCATCGACCGGGTGCAGGCCGCGGCGGGCAGGCATTGTGACTATCGCACCGAAGGCACCCTGTGGGTGGCCCTCCATCGCGATCATCGCGCTGAACTCGAACACCTGCTTGCCTTCATGAATCATCGCGGCCTGTCGGCCGAACGCCTTGACGCACGCAGCCTGCGCCGGCTCGAACCCGGTCTTTCTCCGCGTACGGTGGGCGGCTACCGCATTTCCGCTGACCATCAGGTCGACCCCCGAGCGCTGCGCCTCGCCCTTCTCGAAGCACTCACGCTGCGTGGGGCAGAGTTGGAATCCAGCTGCCGTGCAGTGGGCCTCGAGTGCCGGGGCGGCGTGCTGACAGGCATCAAGGTAGCCTACGGTGATCGGCAAGCAGTGCTGCCCTGCACGCGAGCGGTCCTGGCCAACGGCGCCTGGCTCGGGCATGACTTCGACGGCGCGCTGCCTGACTGTGGCGTGCGGCCGGTCCGGGGACAGGTGCTGCGGCTGACGGGTCCTGTGCTGCTGCAGCATGTGATCCGCACGCCCGACGTGTATCTGGTGCCACGAGCCGATGGGCGTCTGGTCGTAGGCGCCAGTTCCGAAGAGCGCGGTTTCGATGGCCGCAACAGCGCCGGCGCCACCCATGATCTGCTCCGCCATGCCATTGCCGCAGTCCCGGAGATTGCCGAACTCGAAATCGAAGAGATCTCCGTCGGTTTTAGACCCGCGACTCGGGACCACCTGCCGGTCATAGGCGCTACGGCCGTCTCCGGGCTGTTTCTTTGTGGCGGCCATTTCCGCAACGGTGTCCTGCTTGCGCCAGCCAGCGCCGCGCTGCTGGCGGAAACCATCCACCGTGAATGGGCCGACGCGGCGCTGGCCCCCTTTTCACCGCGGCGATTCGAGGTTCAGCCATGTCCGAACCGGAACTGATCCTCAACGGCAGAGCGCAGGCCTTTCCAGGTGCGGACCTGTTGGCGCTGCTCGCTGACATGAACGTGGAACGGAACGCCAAGGGCGTGGCAGTGGCCGTCAACGGCGAAATCATTCCCCGAAGCCGCTGGGCCGAAACACGTCTCGCGCCTGGTGATGAAGTGGATGTCGTCGGCGCCGTTCAGGGAGGTTGAAATGAACACGTCGCATCCATGGCAGGTCGCCGGACTCACCCTGGGTTCGCGTCTTCTGCTCGGAACTGCGCGCTATCCAAGCCGTCAGGTGCTGCTGGATGCCATTACCGCATCGCGCACGGAGCTCGTGACGGTGTCGGTCCGGCGCGTCGGTCTCGACTCGGGCGCCGAGAATCTCTACGACATCCTGCGTGGACGGGGGCTGCACATCCTGCCCAACACCGCCGGCTGCTTCACCGCAAGGGATGCGGTCCTCACCGCTGAGCTGGCACGGGAAGCGCTTGAAACCAACCTGGTGAAGCTGGAGGTGATCGCGGACGAAGACACTCTGCTGCCGGACGTGGAAGCGCTGCTCGAGGCTGCGGGAGCGCTGGTAGAGCGGGGTTTCGACGTGCTCCCCTACACCACCGATGATCCAGTCGTCGCCCTGCGGCTCGAGGATCTCGGCTGCGCTGCGGTCATGCCCCTTGGAGCGCCCATCGGCACCGGCCTCGGCATCCAGAACCGGCTCAACATCGAACTCATCTGCAAACGTGCCGAAGTTCCGGTGATCGTCGACGCAGGCGTGGGTACCGCGTCCGATGCGGCGCTGGCCATGGAACTCGGCTGCGATGCGGTGTTGCTGAATACGGCGGTGGCCCGCGCCCGTGACCCTGCCGGCATGGCTGCGGCCATGCATCACGCCATTGTTGGCGGTCGATTTGCCCTGGAGTCCGGACGCATCCCGCGCAAGACCCTCGCCGAGGCATCGAGTCCCTGGGAAGGCCGTATCGGAACCCGTGATGACGGCACAGGCTGATGGCCGTGAACCTTCCCAGACTCCTGCTGGTCAGTGATCGCCAACGGGAGCGAAGAGGCGCGCTTCGAACGAGCATTCGCGCCGGCGCACCCTTCGTGCAGATACGCGAGAAGGATCTCGGTTCTGCCGCAATTACCGAACGCCTCGCAGCGCTTGCGTGCACACGGCAGGGGGACGCTCGCACCGGCCCGCTCGTTTGCGTCAACGGCCAGCCGGAATTGGCCCGCAGGCTGGGCATCGGTCTGCATCTGCCTGCCGATCATCCTCCCGCCGACCGACAGGGCATCGTCCTCCTGGGTCGTTCGGTCCACGATACCGATGAAATCATGCGCGCACAGGACGAACGTGTTGACTACCTGATCGTCGGCACCCTGTTCGCCAGTGCGTCGAAGCCCGGCCGCGCACCCCTGGGCCTCGCTGCCTTCGAGCGGCTGGTTCGAGCGGCCGAGCCGCTGCCCGTGTTTGGCATCGGCGGTATCGGCCCCGACCAGGTGGCGGCAGTCAGAGATGCCGGTGCCCATGGCGTCGCCGTATGTGGCGCCATTCTCGAGGCCGCTGATCCATCTGCGGCCACCCGGCTGTTTCTCGAGGAGTTGTCCAGATGACGAAGGCCCACGGATTCGACGTCCCCACCTTTGCGAAGGCCTGCATCGAGGCAGCAGGCAACAGCTGGGGCGCGTCATTCGAGCATCCATTCGTCCTCGCCCTTGCGGATGGCAGCCTCAGCCCGGAGCGCTTTCGCCACTATCAGATGCAGGACGCCCGCTACCTGGAAGGCTTCTCGGACGCTGCTGCGCTGATCTCGCTGCACTGCCCCGACCCCGTCGACAAGCTCTGGTTCATCGACGCGGCCCGAATGGCACTCGTGGTCGAGGGTGAATTGCATGCCGGCTATGGACGTAAGCTCGGCTACACGCCAGAGGACGTTGCAGCCGTGGAGCTCGGTCCCGTGACCCGCGCTTATCGGGACCACATGCTCGTGGCTGCCCAGACCGGCACGCTGGTCGAAGCGGTGGCCGCGCTGGCCCCGTGTCCTTGGCTTTACACGGAGCTCGGGCAGCACGTACTCCAGCGGATCGGCCGCATCCCCGCTGACCATCCTTACGCAGACTGGCTTAGTCTTTACTCCAGCGCCGACTTCAGCGATTACATGCAGCGCATGCTGGAACTGCTGCAGCGCGCGGCGGACGCCGCCGACGATGCCGCACGCAGCCGGGCGCTGATTGCCTTCCACACCAGCGCCCGTTACGAGTGGGCGTTCTGGGAGCAGGCCTGGCAGCAGGAAACGTGGCCCGTCTGAGGTGCGAGCGCCTTGCCGACCCCGGTCGCCTTGGGCAGGATGAAGGACCTTCCCGCATCAGGACGTCACATGGATTTCAGCCTGTCCGAAGAACACCGCATGCTCGAGGACCTGGTCGCCAGGTTCGTACACGACGAGCTCATGCCGCTGGAAGCGGCGGTTCTCGAACGTGAGGCTTCCGGCCAGGGCGCACATCTCACCTCTGATGAGAAAGTGCCCATCGACGCCCGGGCCAAAGAGCTCGGGCTTTGGGGACTCGACGCGCCGGAGGAGGTGGGCGGTACCGATCTGCCCACCGAAGCCATGATCGGCGTCAACATCCACATGGGCCGCACGGTCACGCCCTACACTCTGCCGCCTGATTCGCCGAATCTGCGCATGCTCATGGTGGCGGCGAACGAGGATCAGCGGGATCGCTACCTCGCGCCTTATGTACAAGGTGGCCTGATCTCCGCCATCGGCATCTCCGAGCCCGGAGCCGGCTCGGATCCGGCAGCCATGGTCACCCGCGCCGTGCGTGAGGGCGATGAGTGGATCATCAACGGCCGCAAGATCTGGATCAGCCGTGCCGCCGACGCGGACTTCACCATTCTCATGGCGGTCACGGACAAGGCCAAGGGTGCACGTGGCGGCATCTCCGCGTTCCTCATCGATCGCGATACCCCAGGCTTCAACGTCCTTCGCCGCATTCCGATGATCGGCGGCACGTTCACCTACGAGGTGGCCCTTGAGGATTGCCGGGTTCCTCATGCCAACCTGCTCGGAAGCGAGGGCAAGGGCTTCGCGCCGATGCAGGTCCGACTGTCCACCCGGCGGCTGCAGATGGTGGCGTGGTGTATCGGCATGGCCGAACGGGCACTGGAAATGATGTGTGACTATGCGCCGGAGCGCGTCACCTTCGGTGCTCCGCTTGCGGATCGTCAGACCATCCAGTGGTGGGTGGCGGATGCAGCCACCCGCATCCGCGCTGCGCGCCTGCTCGCCTATCAGACGGCATGGAAGCTGGATCAGGGAGAGGATGTCCGTACCGATGTCTCCATGGCCAAAGCTTATGCCACGGAGATGGCCTGGGAGGTCCTCGACCATGCCATGCAGACCTTCGGCGCCATGGGTATGACGAAGGAGCTGCCGCTTCAGCTCATGGCCTCCCAGGTGCGCACGATGCGGATCTACGATGGTCCGACCGAAGTTCACCGCTGGGTGGTGGCCCGTGATCTTCTCGGACTCAAGCGCTGACCTCAGTGACGACCGCTGTTCCTGCCATTGATTACACTTCCGCTAAAGACGGCCCGCAATGTGTACTGCACGGTGATTGGGTGCTCAGCGCGCTTGCCCCCAACCTCCGTGAGATCTGTGACGCGCTCGACGCGGCATCCGCTCAGAGCGCAGCTCTGAAGTGGGATCTCTGCGCCGTGAACAACCTTGACAGTGCCGGGGCGCTGCTTCTGTGGCGAGCATGGGGGCGGTGCTTCCCAGACGATTTGGAGATGCGCGACGAGCACCGGCCTCTGTTCGACAAGTGGACCGAAGTCCGGCTCGATTTTCGCCACCCCCGCAAGCCTTGGTCTTCCCGCGCCCTCGCCTGGATGGCGCGATTCAGCCGCGCCGCGCTGGATCATGTGCGCGGCGGATTGGGGGTGATCGGCCAGTTCACGCTGGACTTCTTCATACTTGCCGGACATCCGAAACGGATTCCCTGGCGGGAGATGTCGAGCACCATTTTCAATGCCGGCGCGAAGGCGTTGGGTATCACCGCGCTGGTAGGCGTGCTGATCGGTATCGTCATCGCCTACCAATCCGCCATGCAGCTCAGGCTCTACGGCGGAGAGATCTTCATCGTCAACATTCTCGCTTTCAGCGTGACCCGTGAGCTTGGACCCATACTCGCGGCCATCCTCGTGGCTGGGCGTTCGGGCTCGTCCATGACCGCACAGCTCGGGGTCATGCGCCTGACTCAGGAACTCGATGCCATGACGGTCCTCGGCATCTCGGCCAGCCAACGCCTGGTGTTCCCCAAGGTTGTGGGGCTGACCATCGCCCTGCCGCTGCTGACCATGTGGACCATCGTGCTCGCCACGCTTGGCGGTATGCTCGCGGCAAATATCGCGCTGGACATGCCCTATCGACAGTTCCTTCGCGCTCTGCCGGACACCATCCCGCTGGTGAATCTCTGGATCGGCCTTGGCAAGGCCGCGGTGTTCGGTGCCTTGATCGGATTCACTTCCGCCCACTTCGGACTCCGGGTGCAACCTAACACCCAGAGTCTTGCGTCCGAGACCACGCGTTCCGTGGTGACCGCCATCACCCTGGTCATCGTGCTCGACGCGATTTTTTCCGTCATCTTCCGCGAGGTAGGCTGGGCCTGATGGAACGCGAAGTCGTCGTCGACATGCAGGGTATCAGTACGCATTTCGGCGATCTGGTGGTGCACAAGCACATCGATCTGAAGCTGCACCGCGGCGAGCGTCTTGGGCTGCTTGGGGGCTCAGGCAGCGGTAAGACCGTGCTCATGCGTGAGATGATCCGGCTGCATCGCCCCTCTTCGGGTCACGTCACGGTACTTGGGGAGCGACTGGACGACATTGGTGCCGCCGAACTGCAGCAGTTGCGCAACCGCTGCGGAGTCCTGTTCCAGCAGGGAGCGCTGTTCAGCGACCTGGACGTTTTCGAGAACGTTGCCCTGCCGCTGCGTGAACTTGGTCACCTCCCGGAACCCCTGATCGCCGACCTGGTTTGGATGAAAATCGAGCTGGTGGGTCTCGATCTCAAGGTGGGGAACCTTCGGCCTTCTGAGCTGTCTGGGGGAATGCTGAAGCGGGCAGGTCTCGCTCGCGCCCTCGCACTGGAGCCTGAGCTGCTGTTCCTGGACGAACCCACTTCCGGCTTGGATCCGGTGTCCTCAGAGCGATTCGTGGATCTGCTGCAGGCCCTGCATCGTGATTTGGGATTCAGCATGGTCATGATTACTCACGACCTGCATACACTGCGTGACCTCTGCGATACGGTGGCCGTTCTGGCCGAAGGCGAGTTGGTCGCACATGGCACACTGGCGGAAGTCCGCCGCAACGACCATCCATTCGTGCAGGACATGCTGGGTGGCCGTCGCGCCTCACGTGTACTCGGTAGCGGAACGGAAACTGATGGGTAATCGCTCCTATGCTCTGCTGACCGGGCTGTTCGTCCTGGTCCTCGGCACTGCCATCGGCGTCGCGGCGTGGTGGATGTCGGGCGGTCAGACCCAGCGCTCGCCTTATCTCGTCGTGAGCAAGACGGAAGTGTCCGGGCTCAACGACGCGTCAGCCGTGTTCTATCGAGGCGTTCGCGCCGGACGCGTCCTTGCAATCCGCTTCAATCCTGACGATGTGCGCGAGATCCTCATTGACATCGAAATCGATTCTGAGTTGCCGATCACCGAGGGCACCTGGGCAACACTGCGCCCTCAGGGTGTGACCGGGTTGTCACAGCTTGCGCTTCATGATGATGGATCCCAACCGATTCGGCTCACCACCAGCAGCGACGATCCTGCCCGGATTCCCATGCGGCCAGGCATTCTGGAACGTCTCATGTCGGACGGGGCGGATCTTTTCGACCGCGTCCAGCGCATCGGCGGCCAGATCGAGGAACTGTTCAGTGATGGTAATGTGGATCGAATTGGCGTCATCCTGGAGCACCTCGAAGGCACTGCCGAGTGGCTCGTCGGCTTCGATCGTCGCTTCGACCCGGTATTCAATCGTCTACCCGCTCTTGCAGATGAGGCAAAGCTGGTGCTGGAAGAGACAAGGAGTCTTGTAACAGGACTTCAGGATCTGCCACCGGAACTCGAGGCGCTGACTCGCGACGCGAGGGAGCTTTCGAAAACGGGGCAGCGCATAGGCGAGGAACTGCACGCGGAGCTGACGCCAGCGCTGAAAGGTGCACTCGACGAACTTTCCCAGACCAGTCTTGAAATTCAGCGCCTTGCTCGCCAGCTGCAGAACCAACCTCAGAGTCTGTTACAGGGGCCGCAGGCACCCATGCCGGGTCCCGGCGAGGACGGCTATCGTAAGGAATGAATATGACGGTGCTTCAGGTGGCGATCCGGATGTTGCTGGTGTCGATGCTTGCCCTCATCACTGCCTGCGGTCCGCTCCTTCCTGAGCCGACAGCACCACCGCAGCTGTTCGACCTTGGACCGTTGCCAGAAGCGGACAGCTTCACAACTGCCGGGGTGCAGCTCCAGACGTTGCGAGCACCAAGCTGGCTGTCCGGGCCGCGAATTCCCTACCGGCAGCTACACCGGCAGCCTGAAGCGGTTCAGCACTACGCCAGGCACGCGTGGGTGGCACCGCCAGCAGAACTTCTGCGGCAGAGGTTGGAGTATCAGCTCGCGGCGACTCCCCGAGGGCCCGGGTGGTGGCTGCTCGAAATCGACCTGCTCACCTTCGAACAGGTCTACGAGAGCGAGAACCACGCCCGGGCGGAAATCAGCCTGCGCGCATCACTGCATGAGCGCCGCGGTGAGGGACGGATCTTGCTGCGCAACATTCGCGTCGTCAGACCCGTAGACCCCGAGGTTCGAGGTGCCGTGTCCGGACTCCCCGCTGTTGCCAACGAAGCACTCGATGAACTGGTTGCCTGGCTCAAAGAGGTTACGAGCGAGGGTTAGTCTCCACCATGTCAGCAAGCCGCTCATCGAGAATGGTGCTGATGTTGAATTTCAGACGAGCAAAGATGTTGGGAAAGAACTTCAGGTCTTTCTGCATCCTTTCACAGTCGAAGCGCAGTACTGAGACCGGCCTGGATGCACGCACGTCCGCGGTCCGCTCCTCCGCGCGGATGTAGCCGATCTCGCCGAAAACCTCCCCCGGGCCAAGGGTCGCCAGCACCCGTTCGCCATCCGGATCGCGACGCACCACCTCTGCTTGCCCGTCGAGAACGAGAAACATGCTGCGCCCCCGTGTGCCCTGCTCGATGAGCCGCTCGCCGGTATCGAACTCGTTGGTTTCCGAAATCAGAATCGCCTTGCGTCGCTGATACTCACTCATGCCGGCGAACAAGGGACTCTTCTGAAGCACTTCCTGGTTCGTCGACTTCGCCAGAATCTGATAGAGCCCTACGAGTCGAACGCGGGCCATCACGCTGGGCGTGATCAGAAGACTGGCCAGAATGGAGAACAGTATGGTTGCCGCCGCCAGGGCACCAAGCTGTGCGACTACCATGAAATTCGAGAACAGCAACACCCCGAAACCCAGCGCACGCGCGCGGCTCGACACGATGAGCGGGGTCGCTTCCTCCTCCACCGCCAGATGCACCGCACCCACGTAGTCCGACGTGCGCCGACAGAGTTCGTTGTAACGCGCGAGCAGGTGGATCGTGCCGTCGACGGCGATGCCCACGGCTATGATGGCCACCATGTCAGTGCCTGGATTGAGGGGTATGCCCAGCAGCCCCATGATTCCGAACATCAGAGCTAAGGAATTGATCAGCACTTCCCTAACGGAATCACAGCAGGAATCAGCGCAATAGCACCGCCCTTGAAGGATATGAACATGGCCGACATGATCAGGAAGATCAGGACAAGCAATATTCCGAGCGCCTTGACCTGCCCGCGAAGCAGGTTTTCGGCCGCGCGGTTCACCAGCAGGTTCTCACCGGTGATCGTGACCTTGAGTTCCGGCGAGGCGACATGATTGATCACGTCTTCGAGCTCGCGAATGCGGGTGTTCAGGGCGTGCGAGTCATTGATGTTGTGTCTGACCACGATGTTCGCCCGTCGATAGTCATGACTGACGTAGCTCTCCAGGTCGGCGCGGTGAAAGATAAGCAGATACTGCGCGATCAGTTGTCGCGTCTCGGGTAGCGCGAGTGCCGAGAAGCGCCCGGCGAATTCACGATGCACGAAGGCCAGGTGGTCCGCGATGGAGAGGCTCGAGTCGAAGGCCCCCTGCCGCTCAATGAAGCGCTGAATCCCGGCCACACGCACGATGTTGGCCGGCTCCTGAAAGGCCCGGTCGTGATCGCCTTCCAACGCGATGATTTCGCTGAAGAGATTCGAGGCAAAGCCGAGCGTAGTGGTCAAGACCGTGAGCACGAGAGGCAGGCCCATGTGTCGTGTCATGAAGTGCACTGCATTCAGACGCGTATGCTCGACGGTTTCACCTTTTGCCAGGCCGCGAAAGTATGCAGCGACGATGTGGGTATCCTCGGTCGAGCCGATGACGATGATGAGAGCCTGTATCATGGCGCTGAGGATGTTCAGCGGTAAGCCGGTCCAGCCCAGCAGGCCGAGGGTCCAGATCACCGTGAGCGCCGACGTGATCACCGGTAGCAGGGCGGCCATGGCACTGCGCAGGAACAGCACAATGGCCACGATCAGGACCAGCGCCGCAAGCGGTCCGAGCAGCACCATGTCGGCAAACAGACTCCGGGTCAGTTCGACGCTAATGCGTGGCGGGCCGACTTGAAAGACACGTTCGAAATCTCCGCCGTGGACCGCAAGCACTTTCTCGATGCCCTCGAACACGCGGCCGGCGGCGCCGGGCTGTTCCTCGATCTCCTCCAGAGTGACCACCAGGGTCGTGACGTACCCGTCAGCGAAGAAGAAATTCTGGCGATACATCGGATTCGCCAAGGCGCGGTCGCGCGCGGCCAAAGCCTGGTCGCGGGTTTCAGGGACGCTGTCGAGCAGGAGCTGGGCATCCACCCTGCCACGCCGGCCCTCCACGGTCCGTAGATTGAACAGGCCATCCACGCGCGCCACATGAGCCACTTCCCGCAAACCCCGTTGCAGTGCTTCCAGGCTGCCCAGGTGCTCAGGGGTCCAGAGATTCGCATCGCGAACGTAGATCAACGTGCGGTTATCGGAACCAAACTCGTTGGCAACGCGCTGGTAGATTGGCGGCGATCGCGTCCAAGGCCACGGCACTGAGCTGGCCGACCAGTTTCTCGATGGACGCGGTGATGGTCTCTACGGCACCAGGGACCGTCGGCAGCTCGGGATACGGCAGCTCGCCCGCACCGCGCTGGACGAACTCGGTATCCGGGTACATGTTCAACTCCACGAACAGCATGCCGGTAATGAGACTGCCGGTCTGCAGGCAAGCGCGCATGCTCCGCTCCACGAGGGTCTCGAGTACCTGCTCGGGAGGTGGTCCGGTGTTTGCATCCATGATCCGCTCCGGTTCGATTTCGATCACGACTGGCAGGCGGAATTCGAGGCTCTCCGGATCCAGCGCCAGGCTGACGTCACGCACGGTCCCAATCCGGATGCCTCGGAACTCGACCGGAGCGCCAGCAGCCAGGCCCCGCACCGAGCCATCGAAAAAGTACGTAGTTGAGCTTGCGGATGTAGGCCCGCTCCTCGATCTCCCGATAGCTGCCGTGCAGGGTAAACAGGAGGTCCGAGACGTCGGCCGTCATCTGCTCCGCCTCCAGCGACGTCTCGAACGCGATACCTCCGAACACAAGCGATTGCAGCGATTCCATGCGGACTTCCGGCCCGTCTGCGCCGAAGCCGACGTCGATACCGCCAAGACGTTCCGTGACCAGGGTGATGGTCTTGCCCGGTTCGTCGGCCGTGATCAGCGGCTGCTGCTCCAGGCCGACAAAATGAGGCTGGGGGGATCCTGGTCCTGGATCAATCTGGATGTAGGCGCCAGAGATCAGGGTCTCGAGCCCGGAGGCGCCACGTAGACTGAACTCCGGCCGCACCACGATCGCCGCTCCACGGATTTGAGAAGCCAGGCAAGGCTCGCCAGCTTGGCCACTGGCACCATGATACTGACGAAGAAGACCAGCAGACCCAGGACCCAGAAGCCGGCCCCGATCAGCTTGATGACACCGCTGAGTATGCTGTCAGCCTCTCCCTGACCGAACTGGATGACCTCCATGACCGGAAACACATTGGCCGGGATGAACAGCAACGACGCCGCGATCAGCAGCGCCCAGGTGCGATGCACGCTGTCCGTCTTGCGATGATGCATGCGCGAGCCACAGCGTGGGCAGCAGCGGTGAAGTCCGTCGCTCAGAGGCCGGAGCAGACCGCAGGCGTGACAGGTATGCAGCGCAGCGCCGGTCCGGGCAGCATCCGCTCTGAGTTGACGGATAGGTGAGCCTGCCCATAGCTGGCGCGGATCAAAATTCGCCCGCCCCGCGGCGTACGTAGACATGGAGGCTGCGAATGCGAACAGCGCCACGCCAGGAATGAAGTTTGCCAGATCCTGCAGCTTGATCACCGCAACCAGGGTGCCGAGCAGGAACACCCCCCAACAGGCTCCAGGGCATGAGGCCATTCACCAGACGCCACACCGGCCCCATCCCGGGAGGCCTTTCGCCGTACCGAAGGGAAATCAGCAGATAGAGCATGCCGAGCACGGTCAGCAGCGGAAACGCAATGCTGGTTAGAAAGACCAGCAGCCCGAGTTCACCCATGCCCATCTCGTAAAGCGCCCAGCCGCCGCTGATCAGCAGATTGCTTTCGACGCGACCACCAAACTCGAGCGCGAGAAACGGAAAACTGTTGGCGATGATGAAAAGCAGCAGTGCACTGAGATACAGCGCCAGAGCGCGATTCAGGGAATCAGGAATGTCCCGGTATAGGACAGCGCCACATTTGCTGCAGTCTGCGCGTCCGCCCGGAGGCAGTTCTGCCTGCCAATGCAGTCGATCGTACTCGTGACAGGCCACCAATTCACCCACAGCGTCTGCCATGTGCCCCATTCCCCGCTGGTGCCCCTCAGCCTATCAGGCTGTCGACAATCTGATCATGGCCCACAGGTCGGTCTTGACAACAGCCCTTCCGGACACCATGGCCTTCCGGTAGCGTAGTCACATGCTCTGCCGGCAGAAGGTCGATACACCATGCTCACGGACAATGGCTCTCATTACCGCGTCGCCGTTCTCGGAGCCGGCATGTCGGGCTTGTGCATGGGCATTCAATTGCGCAAACAGGGCATAGGTGACTTCGTCATCCTCGAGAAAGCTGCCGGCATTGGTGGAACCTGGCGTGAGAACACCTACCCAGGCGTTGCCTGCGATGTTCCCTCCCACGTCTACTCCTTCTCCTTCGAGCTCAACCCGGACTGGAGCCATGCTTTCTCCGGGGGTGGGGAGATCAGGTCCTACTGCGAGCGCTGCGTCGAGACCTATGGGCTGGCCCCGCATCTGGAGTTCGGTGCAGAAATCCGGCAGCTGAATTTCGACGGCGACCGCTGGCAGATCGGCCTCGCCGATGGACGTAAGCTCAGCGCGGACGTGGTGGTGAGCGGTCTCGGCGGTCTGCACCAACCGCAACACGCCCGCATCGAGGGGCGCGCGAGCTTCAAGGGGCGCATGTTTCATACTGCAAAGTGGGACCATGGCCATGATCTCGGCGGCCGCCGCGTCGCCATCATCGGTACCGGCGCCAGCGCGGCCCAGGTGCTGCCCAGCATCGCGCCGGAGGTGGAGCAGGTCACCGTGTTTCAGCGCTCGGCAGCATGGGTGTTCCCGCGGATGGCCAAGGACATACCGCCGGAACGGCGCGCACGCTACCGGCGCTTCCCGGCGCTCATGCGCCTCCACCGCTGGTCCATCTGGCTGCTCATGGACGTCCTCGGCACACTGTCACTGCGCCGCGGCAGCTGGCTCAATCGCCGTATCGAGCGCGCTGCGCTGGAGTTTCTCGAACGTGAGGTCCACGACCCGGAGACGCGGCGCAAGCTGACACCCGACTACACGGCCGGCTGCAAACGGCGCTGCATTTCCGACGATTACCTGGCCGCATTCAACCGCAACAACGTCCATCTGGTGACCGATGCCATCACGCAGATCGAACCCAACGGAATCCGCGACGCCAGCGGGCAGCTGCATGAAGTGGACACGATCATCGAGGCAACCGGCTTCAAACCTTTCGACATCCACGAGTATTTGGACATTCGCGGTCGCAACGGGCGCAGCCTGCAGGAGCAGTGGCGCCACCGCGTGGAGTCGTACCGCACCGTGATGGCACCCGGCTTTCCGAACTTTTTCATGCTCCTCGGTCCCAACAGCGCCACCGGGCACACGTCTGCCCTGATCATGATCGAGGCCCAGGCCCGATTCGTCACCCGATGCATGCGCCTGTTGGCCAGGCAGGGTGCACGTCACGTCGAGCCCACGACCGATGCCACGGACCGTTTCAATGCGCGCATCCAGCGCGACATGAAGCAAATGGTTTTCAGTGGCGGGTGCCAGTCCTGGTACACCGACGAGAACGATCACAACTTTACGCTCTGGCCCTACTCCGCAATGCGATTCTGCGCGGAATTCCTGCGCCCGAAGCGCAGCGAGCTGAAAACCGGGAGCTGAGCGACAACGGGAGAGACCGCCATGAGCGAGGCACCACAGATCAACGATCGTATCGAGGACGTCGATGTCAGCCGCTCCGAGCTCTACGGCAATGACAGCGTCGGCAAACTGTTCGCTCGCCTGCGCCGAGAGGATCCTGTCCACTTCTGCCGGGACAGCAGCAACGGGCCGTACTGGTCCATCACCCGCTTCGATGACATCAAGTACGTGGATATCAACCACAAGCTGTTCTCATCCGAGGTGGGCGGCATCACCATCGCCGACCGCGATGCCGAGCCGGAGGTGGAGCTTGAGAACTTCATCGCGATGGACCCACCCCGCCATGACGAACAGCGCAAGACCGTCGCGCCCTCCGTCGCGCCTACGAATCTGGCCCGTCTGGAGCCGGTGATCCGGGAGCGGGCGGCCGACATCCTCGACCATCTGCCGGTGGGTGAAACGTTCAACTGGGTTCGGCATGTGTCGGTGGAGCTGACCGCACGCATGCTGGCGACGCTGTTCGATTTTCCCTACGCGGATCGTCAAAAGCTGATCCATTGGTCGGATGTGACCACAGCGTCGCCCCAGCTCATGGGCGAAGCCGGCATGCCAGCGGCGCAGCGCGCCGAGGAACTTACCGATTGCGTGCGCACGTTTACCGAGCTGTGGCAGGAGCGCGCCGCCAGGGCGCCGGGTAACGACCTGATCTCCATGCTCGCCCACGGCGAGTCGACCCGGGACATGATGACCCGGCCGAAGGAGTTTCTCGGCAATATCCTGCTGCTGATCGTCGGCGGCAATGACACCACGCGCAATTCCATCAGCGGCGGCGTCCTGGCCCTCAATCGCTTTCCCGACCAGTACGCGAAGCTGCGGGAGCGCCCGGACCTGATTCCCAATGCCGTGGCCGAGATGATCCGCTGGCAGACGCCTGTAATTCACATGCGTCGCACGGCGGTCGAGGACGTGGACATGCGCGGCAAGACCATCCGCGCCGGCGACAAGGTGGTCATGTGGTACCTATCGGGAAACCGTGACGAAGATGTGTTCGAGGATGCCGACACGCTCATCGTCGACCGTCCCAACGCCCGTGCCCACGTCGCCTTCGGCTACGGACTGCATCGGTGCATGGGCAACCGACTGGCGGAACTTCAGCTGCGTGTGCTTTGGGAGGAAATTAACGCCCGCTTCAAGCTCGTGGAGGTGGTCGGCGAGCCGGTACGGGTCCCGAACAACTTCATCCGCGGTATTGCCGACCTGCCTGTACAGGTGCATCCGCATTGACGCCGACTCAGTGGAGTCTTGCATGACATCACTGGGAGCCGGCGTCGCGATCGCGGACTGGCCCAGACTGGAGCGTAGTACCTGAAAGCTCGTTACGTCCGCGCTAGCGCCCGGCTTGGACCGTGCTGCGCGCCATTCCTGGCGCGCGCCCCTCTCATAGCTTCGTCAACAGCTTATTTTTTAGCTTTTGACAACCCTTTGGGTTCACGAGACGGTCGAACTTCGGGGCGGACTGCGTGCGACGCGAATCGTTCCCGACGAGTCGCGCCCACGGGTCGACCGAAGCCGTGCGTCAGCGCGCCATATTGATGATCTTCAGCTGAGTGAACTCCGCCAGGCCTTCTGCACCGAGTTCGGTACCGATACCGGACTGCTTCGAGCCCCCAAACGGAATCGCCGGATTCAGGTCGGCGTGCTGATTGATCCAGATTGTGCCTGCGTCCATCTTCTTGGCCATAGCGTAAGCACGATCGAGATCCTTCGCCCACACCGACCCGCCGAGTCCGTAGGGTGATGCGTTCGCCTTTGCAACCACATCCTCGAAGTCGCTGTAACTGATCACCGGCAGCACCGGACCGAATTGCTCCTCATCCACCAGACGGGTACCGTCGGCAATGTCGCGCACGATGGTCGGACGGATGAAGTAACCCGGCTGATCAAGCACATCGCCGCCGGCGATGATGCGGCCGTGCTGAGCAGCATCCTCGATGAGCTCTTTGACCTTCTCATACTGCATCCGGTTCTGCAGCGGACCGAGTCGTGTCCCCTGCTGCAGACCATCGCCGACCACGGTGTCATTGGCGATGGTGGTGAGTTCATCGCAGATTTCGTCATAGATGGACTCGTGGACGTAGAGCCTCTTCATGGCGATACAGACCTGGCCACTGTTCTGGAATGCGCTCTGGAACAGCTTCGGTGCGACATCCTTGGGATCGACATCGTCGAGCACGATCCCGGCATCGTTGCCCCCGAGCTCCAGGGTGATGCGCTTGAGCAATCCCGCTGCGCCTGCCATGACCTTGCTGCCGGTCGCTGTGGAACCGGTGAAGGAGACCTTGCGCACGTCCGGGTGAGCCGTGAGCGCCGCGCCGAGATCATTGGCGTCGGTAATGACGTTCACAACGCCTGCGGGGACGACATCCCGGATCAGCTCACCGAGTCGCAGCGTCGTGAGGGGGGTGGTCGGAGCCGGTTTCACGATGAGCGTGTTGCCGGCGATGAGAGCGGGCGGCAGCTTGAACGCCATGAGGATCAGCGGGAAGTTCCACGGCACGATGGCGGCGACGACGCCGAGGGGCTTGCGATGGGCCTCGACGCGCTTGCCGTCACTGTCCTCGAGCACCTCCACCGGCAGGTCCAGGCTGGTGAAATAGCGGCAGAAAGCTGCCATGCCGTACACCTCGCCTGTGGCGTCTGGCAGGGGTTTGCCCTGCTCCTGGGTGAGCAGCTGGGCCAGCTCGTTGGCGTTCGCCTCGATGACGTCGGCAATCGCGTTGACGACGCGCTTGCGCTCGTCGATAGATGTCTCGCCCCAGGCAGGAAATGCAGCCTTCGCGGCCGCGACTGCGGCGTTGAGCTGACCTTCTGATGCCCGGGAGCAGCGAGCCAGAACGGCCTCCGTAGCCGGGTTCAGAACATCCATGGATTGATCACCGGCAACCAGCTCTCCATTGATCAACAGCTTGTAGTCGGACACGGTACGCGCTCCCAAGAATGAAAAACAGAGGGGGTATTGAAGCATTACGGCTCACAGAACGCACCAAAGTTGAGTTGAGCGCGCGGTCGATGGACAACACCACTCGGCCAACCTAGCCTTATCATGTCTACTGCCCGAGGAACGGCCATGCAGATCTGGAACTGTGCAGGCTGCGATCACACATTGTATTTTGATAACGTGGCCTGTCTGCGCTGCAATGCCATGCTTGGGTTTCTGCCCGGTCGACTCGAGCTCGCGGCAATGCAGACTGCGGAGTGCGACCTGTGGCACTGCGTCGGTGACCCGGATGGGTCTCACTACCGGCGCTGTGCCAATGGGCTTGTCCATGATGCATGCAACTGGATGGTGGCCGCGGATGATGACGATCCGTTATGCCACGCCTGCCGCCTCAATCGCATCATCCCTGACCTCTCGGCAGGCAATAATCTGGTCCTGTGGAAGCGTCTGGAAGGTCAGAAGCGGCGATTGGTGTATGGCCTGTTGCGACTCGGGCTGCCGCTCCTGAGTAAGGCAGATGATCCCGAGCACGGTCTCGCGTTCGATTTCCTGGCGGAGGCCGAACCTGAATTCAGGGAGGGCCCGGGAGTGGTCACCGGCCACGCCGATGGCTTGATCACGCTCAACGTCGCCGAGGCCGACCACGCGGTCAGGGAGCGTTTGCGGCAGCAAATGTCGGAACCTTACCGCACCATACTCGGCCACTTTCGCCACGAGTCCGGACACTACTACTGGGATCGCCTGGTCCGCGACAGCAACTGGCTTGATCCCGTCAGGGAATGCTTCGGCGATGACCAGCTCGACTATGGCTCGGCCCTGGATCAGCACTACGACAATGGCCCTCCGCCTGACTGGTCCGACCATTTCGTCAGCAAATACGCGAGCAGTCATCCCTGGGAGGATTGGGCCGAGAGCTGGGCCCACCTCCTTCACATCGTCGACACTCTGGAGACCGCATGGCAGTTCGGGATGCGCGTCAGGCCCCAGGTGGAAGGCGGCGAGAGCGTCAGCTTCAGGGGCGCTAGCGACCCCTACAGGGAGGCTGATTTCGACGCCTTGATCAGCGCCTGGTTGCCGCTGACCCAGGCCTTGAACAACCTCAACCGAAGCATGGGCCAGCCGGATCTCTACCCGTTCGTGCTCGGATCTGAACCGGTGGCCAAAATGCGGCTTGTCCACCAGATCGTCCAGGCACAGCGCGAGGATTGATCCAGGGTCCCACACCGGGACTCGAGCGCGCTGGGCTACAGCGTTCGCAGCAGGTCGCCGAGCTTGCGCACAGCCATGGCGTACATGGAAAAATCGCTTTGCCCGTCCCGAAGCAGTTCAGCGACGATCTGTTCCCAGCTGCGCTCGAAAGCCGGTCGGGCATCGAGCCAGGCATCCGGATCTGGTTCGTCATCGTCCGCCAGGGCGTGACCGGCCAACATGCAGGTATGCGTCACCAGATCATCGAGGAGCGCGTCCCGCTCCATGGCTTGCCACAGGTTTTGAGGGTGAACCCGGATGAGCGCTCCGGTCACGGCAGCCTGATCCAACCGGGAAGCAAGCCGGGCATAGACTTCCGCGGTCGTCGTCACGGATCGTACTGCGCGTTCCGCCGCATCGATGATGGAGAGATCTTCTACAGCGCGGTTGGAGTGGGCAGCGATCATGACGAGATCCTTTGGTACACCCGCCGTCGTCAGCTGCTCCATGATCTCGACCTCGCCGGCATAAGCATGCAGCGACTGCAGCGTCGTGCGCATGCCGCGCAGCTCTGCAATACGCGGTGCATAGAAAGAGACCTGTTCCCCAACTGCAAGCCGACCGCGTCGATGCCGAAGGAACCAACGGCCACCACGTCGGCCTAACCGCATCAGTTCCACCATGAGCTCCAACTGCAGGGTCATGGAGAGTTGCGTCCGCTGCGAATCGAGACGCTCGAACAGTCCTGCGATCCCGAAGACTTCACGCACGATCAGCAACGCGCGAACGACCTCTGCCGTGTCCCCGCCGATGTACTCCTGCAGGTGGGTCACGCAGGTGATGCCGAGATGATCCACCAGTTCGTTCGCCACCTGGGTCGCGACGATGTGTTCGAAAAGGTAGTGCCGGGACAGTTGACCCCGGAAGGCATGGTTGAAGGCCTCGGGAAACTGATGCTCCACGAATTGCGCCACTTCAGGATCCTGGGCGATACCGGAATCCACCAGTCGCTCCTTGATGAAGCTTTTCGCATACGAGAGCAGAACGGCCAGTTCAGGACGCGTGAAGGTGATTCCCGTACGCTGACGATCAGCCAGTTCGGTATCGGTCGGTAATTGCTCAAGGGTGCGATCGAGGCCCTGCTCTCGCTCCATACGATGGAGGAATCGCAGATACTCGCTCAATCGGTCGGCACTGTGACGCTGGGCGATGGAGATGGCCTGGGTCTGGCGGGCATTGTTCTGCAGCACCAGATCAGCCACGGCATCGGTCATGTTCTCCAGCAGATAATTGCGCTGCTTGAGGGTCAGGTCGCCCGACGCCATGATGTCAGCCAGCAGGATCTTCAGATTGACTTCGTGGTCCGAACAGTCGACGCCGCCCGCGTTGTCGATGAAGTCCGTATTCAGCCCGACGCCGCCCAGCGCCGCCTCGATCCGTGCCAGCTGCGTCAGACCGAGATTGCCGCCCTCCCCGATCACCTTGCAGCAAAGCTCGGCGCCATCGATCCGCAGCCCGTCGTTCGCCTTGTCGCCAACGTCGGCATGAGACTCATTGCTCGCCTTGACGTAGGTGCCAATGCCACCGTTCCAGATCAGATCGACGGGCGCCTTCAGCAAGGCATGGATCAATTCATCAGGGGTCATGCGGTCGACCGCCAGCCCGAACCGGACGCGCATGGCTGGACTCACGGCAATGGATTTCTGCTGCCTGGGGAAGATGCCTCCGCCTGCAGAAACAAGGCGGGCGTCATAGTCGGCCCAGCTCGATCGCGGTAGCGCGAACAGCCGCTGGCGCTCGGAGAAAGACACAGCTGCATCCGGATCGGGATCGATGAAGATGTGCTGGTGATTGAAGGCCGCCACCAGCAGGATGCTTTCAGAGAGCAGCATGCCGTTGCCGAATACGTCGCCGGACATGTCTCCGATTCCGAGCGCAGTCACCGGATCGCGCTGCACATTCACGCCCCGCTCGAGAAAGTGGCGCTGCACCGACACCCACGCGCCGCGCGCTGTGATCCCCATTTTCTTGTGGTCGTAGCCTTGACTGCCGCCTGAAGCGAAGGCATCACCAAGCCAGAAATCGTATTCGGCCGCGATCCCGTTGGCGATGTCCGAAAAGGTCGCGGTGCCCTTGTCGGCGGCGACGACCAGGTAGGGATCGTCACCATCGTGACGCCGAACACGGGGGGGCGCGACGACACGGCCCTCGATTCTGTTGTCGCTGATGTCCAGCATGCCGCGGACGAAACTCGAGTAGCAGGCGATGCCCAGCTTCTGCAGGCCGTCGCGGTCCAGGCCCTCTGTCGGCTGGCGAATGACGAAGCCACCCTTCGCGCCCTCCGGAACGATGACAGCGTTCTTGACCTGCTGTGCCTTGACCAGTCCGAGCACCTCCGTCCGATAGTCCTCCTTGCGGTCGGACCAGCGCAGACCGCCCCGTGCAATGGGTCCGGAACGCAGGTGCACGCCCTCCACCTCAGGCGCGAACACGTAGATCTCGAACGGCAGCTCCGGCTTCGGCATGTCGGGGATGCTCGCCGAGCGCAGCTTGAAACTGAGGTGCCGCTTCGGCTGCCCCTCGGCATCGAGCTGAAAGAAATTCGTCCTCAAGGTCGCATCGATCAGATCAAGGTAGCGGCGCAGCACCCGGTCTTCGGTCAGCGACGGAATGGCGTCAAGGCCCTCGAGGATCTCGCCACGCAAGGACTCCGTATAGCTCTCCTTATCCGGATCATGCATGGCGTAGAAGTAGTCAACGAGTAGCGTCGTCAAATCAGCATGGCGCACCAGGGTATCTGCGATGAAGTCCTGACTGAACGGAAAGCGAATCTGCTTCATGTAACGCCCGTAGGCACGCAGCATGGAGACGTCGCGCCAAGGAATCCCGGCGGCCAGCACCAGGCGATTGAGACGGTCGTTGTCGTTGTCGCCGCGCCAGGTACGGACGAAGGTCTCCTCGAATAGGTCGCCGACCTGGTTCAGATCGAGCTGCTGCTCGTAGCGCAGGGCGAAGTCGTAAATGGTCACCGCAAGAGGTTCCCGGCGGCCATCATCCCGGGCGATGGCATAGGGATACTGCTCCTGGACACGGACGCCAAGGTTCTCCAGCAACGGTAACGTATCCGAGAGCGGCAGAAATGGTCCGCAGTAGAAGACCTTCAGACGCAGCTGCTCGGGTGGATCCTCCAGGCGGCGGTACAGCCGCATGACGAGGTCTCCGGCACGTGTCAGCTTCTCCATGTGACGAATGTCGTAGACGGCCATGCGCGCGTCGAAGGCTTCACGATAGGCGGATGGAAAGGCTCTGCCATAGCGCAGCTGGAACGTGCGCATCGTGGACTCGCCCACTTCCTGAATCAGTGCGTCCCGGAGCGCGTCGTCCCAGTTCCTGGCCAGGGCACGAATGCGCTGCTCAATGCGCTGCTCATCCCAGGCCACCCTCACGTTAGGGTCGACACGAAGCATGAAGTGAGTCCGGATCAGCACCGATTCGGAGAAATAGGAGGTGAACTCCGCGTCCAGGGCCTGCAATTCTTCCGAGAGCACATCCTGAATCTGCTCCCGCAGGGCCGTGTTGTAGATCTCCCGGGGGGTATAGACGAGACAGGAAAAGAACAACCCGTAACGGTCCTGTCTCACGAACACCTGGACCTGGTTCCGCTCGTGATTACGGGTGATCCCGAGCGCGGTGTGGAACAGCTCATCGACCTCGGTCTGGAACAGTTCGTCCCGCGGATAAGTGGCCAGAACCTGCTTCAGGACTTTGCCGTCAAAGCCCGAAAGATCATACCCCGACCACTCGAGGACCTGGGCGACCCGCTGGCGCAGGATCGGGATCCGCTGCGGAAGCTCCTGGTAGACCACGGATGTGTAGAGGCCGAGGACGCCGGATTCGCCGATCACGTTGCCCTCGGTATCGAAGTGCTTGAGGGCGATGTAGTCGGGATATGCCGGCCGATGGACCCGCGACCGCGTCCCGCTCTTGGCGAATTGCAGGACCCGGGGGTCGAGCAGGTACTCCAGGGTGGAGGGCTCGAGGTCTTCGAGCAGGAGTGGCCGCGAAGGCCGGGACCGATTGCGCGTAATGCCGAGCTCGGACCCCCCCACCTGGCGCAGTGTGCGGCCATCCGGCGCATCCACGATCTCGAAGCTGCGGGCACCGAGAAAGCAGAAATTGTCATCGAGCAGCCAGTGCAGGAAGGCCCGGGCCTCGTCCACCTCTTCGGTTGGCTGCGGCAGCGGTGCCCGCTCCAGGGTCGCGATCATCTCCTCGACGCGTCGACGCATCGCATCGAAATCGCCTACCGCGACGCGCACGTCCGCCAGGGTGGCCTCGAGGTCGGCGATGAATGCAGGGAACTCCGTGCGATCGAGGCGGTCGATTTCTGCATGAATGACGACCTCCTTCTGGCCGCCTTCTTCAGCCAGTTCGACGAAGCGCCCTTCGCCGTCCCGGAGCACCGGAAGCACGACGTTATGCATGCAGTGCAGGATGAGATCCTGCCGCGCCAGTGCCATCAGGAAGGAGTCGACGATGAAGGGCATGTCCGGGTGATGGATCTGGGCGATGGTGTGTCCCGACAGCCAGCCATGCTCTTCGAGTTGGGGATTAAAGACCGTGATCAGCGGCTTGCGGTCGAGGCGTCTTTCGAGGACGCTTCTGATACCGATGATGGCGCCGTAAAGATCTTCCGGATTGCGCTCCTCGAGATCCTCGACGGCAGTCTGCGCATGGAAACGCCGGGCGAAGCTCGCCAGTTCCGCCGCCTGCTCACCTGGCAGGTGGCGTTTGATGACGGCGTCGAGTCGGGCGAAACATTCCACCCTGCGATCGAACGTACTCGAGGTCATGCGTGTCGCTCCCTTGATTCCCGCGCATAGCGTACGCCGTAACCCACCTCGGGGCGAAGCTGGCCTGTTGGAGACCGTCTCATGAAGCGTCGCCGCCTGATCGAATCACTGCTCGCCGTGGGGACCCTGCCCATCCTGATAGCCTGCGCTCCGGCCACCCGCGGCAATAGGACGAGTCCAACGCTCGCCATCGCCCGCAGCGAGTGGCGTGAAATCCTGCCTGCGGACCGCTTCGCAGTGCTGTTCGAGGAAGCCACGGAACGCCCCTGGAGCAGTCCGCTGAACGACGAAGAGCGACCCGGCACCTACATCTGTGCTGCGTGTCATCAACCTCTGTTCGAAAGCCGCCACAAGTACGACAGCGGTACCGGCTGGCCGAGCTTCACCCGGCCGATCGCCGATACCATGGGCACCAAGGCAGACTACAAACTCCTGATGCGACGCACGGAATACCACTGCAACCGCTGTGGCGGGCATCAGGGGCACGTCTTCAACGATGGCCCGCCGCCGCGGGGTGAACGCTGGTGCAACAACGGACTTGCCCTGCTGTTCGTCGCCGAAGGCGAGCCCTTCCCCGAGCTGCGCGGTTGAAGGCCCTGGCAAGCTGCCCGGCGCTCTGGCAGATTTCGGCCCCATGAACCCGATCACATTGCTTCATGCCGCTCTAATCGCTGCCTGCATGCTGTTGCTTGCCGGTACGTCCCGGGCCGATCTTCCCGAATCGGTTGCCAGGATCGCCACCGCACTCGGTGTCGATCACGCCGATGTCAGCGTCTGGGTGCAGGAACTCGGAGCGACCGAACCTCTGCTGGCGCATCTGCCTGACCAGCTCCGCACGCCCGCTTCCACCATGAAGCTGGTGAGCACCTTTGCCGCCCTGCAGGGACTCGGCCCTGCCTATCGCTGGCAGACCGAAGTCTATGCCCTCGGGCCCATCGACAATGGCGTGCTGGCGGGTGACCTCCTGCTGCGCGGCCAGGGCGATCCGTACCTCGTGAGCGAAGAGTTCTGGAAGCTGGTCCAGGGCATACGCCAGCGCGGTCTTGCACAGATCGACGGAGATCTGGTTTTCGACAGCAGCTACTACCAGCTTCCCGAGGAGTCCCCAGGGGATTTCGACGGTCAACCCGACCGCGTCTACAACCTGCTACCGCATCCGCTGCTGGTGAACTTCAACGCGGTGCGCTTCGAGTTCGAACCCAGCGATCGTCAGGTCCGGGTCAGAACCGATCCCGTGCTTCGGAACGTCGAAGTCCACAACCGGCTGCGGGTGCAACCCGGCGCCTGCGGGGGGTTCCAGCGTGGCATCGCGCTTAACGTTCTCGAACCGCCGAACCGGGATCGGGTGATGCTCGAAGGCGCTTTTCCCTCAGGCTGTCAGCGCTACGCGATGACTCGCAGCGTGCTGCAGCCCGAGTCCTATGCCTTCGGCCTGTTCGAGAAATACTGGGGGCAGCTTGGAGGTGATTTGCGCGGCGGCTGGCGTCAGGGCGTCCTGCCGCCGCATCTGCGGTTGAGCCATGACCTGCTGGAAGGCGTCGAGAACGGTGGCGAATCCTACGCTGCAGCCGATGGGTTGCTTCATGTCCACCACTCGCGCCCGCTGGGTGAACTGGTGCGAATGGTCAACAAATACAGCAACAACGTCATGACCCGCCACCTGGAATTGACCTTGGGAGCAGAGCGCTTCGAGCCGCCGGCAACGCCCGAGAAGGGGCGTGCCGCGACCTTGGAGTTGCTGCGCGCTCATGGCATCGACACCCGCAACATGGTCATCGACAACCCGTCAGGCCTCTCCCGTACGGCACGGCTGTCTGCCCGGCAGCTCGGACAGCTCCTGCAGGCGGCCTGGGATGCCCCCTACATGCCCGAATTCGTGTCATCGCTGTCCCTCGCTGGCCTCGACGGGACCATGCGCCGTCGCTTCCAGGGCAGTCCGGAGGCTGGCCGCATGCATCTGAAGACCGGTACGCTGGACCACGTGTCCGCCGTGGCGGGCTACGTACAGACTCCGGACAACCGGCGTCTGGTCGTGGTGGTCCTGGTCAACGCGGAGAATGCTCACCGGGGGCCCGGCGAGGAAATCCAGGATGCCGTCTTGACATGGGTGTTCCGCCATACGTTCTAGCCCGCAAGTGTCCTCGATTCACGGCTGCGGCCGAGGACAACCCGGCAAATCCTTCCGCTGCGCCGGTGCGGTTGCGCTCCGTTCGGTTGCTGTCGCACTTCCTTGGCTTGACCGGTATCGCCACGACCTTGCTTCGCGCATCGGTGAGATATGCCGGCTGGGCAACTGCGCGGCGGTCACAGGCCGAGTTCCTGCGACAGGCGTTGTCGCAGCTCGCTCTCGCCGGATTCGATCAGGCCACGGCCGAGCAGGGTCCCATCCGGCCCGAAAGTCATGACCACTCCTGAAAACGCCCGGTGCCGTTCGGCGAACGTCCGCCCCCTCGGGGTCCCGAGATCGGCCACGAGAAACAGAACCTGATCCCGATGATCCCGCCGCACCCGGTCGAGCAGCGCCATCGTTTCCATGCTCGCCGGTGCGTAGTTCTCGAATGCGAGTACCACGGCGGGCTGGCCCTGCCCGACCTGGGACACGTCACTGTCGTAACCGCCTTTGGGCAAAAGACCGATGATCAACACTGCGGAGAGAGTAACCACCACAGCGGTGATCAGCAGCTGCTTCGATTTCGACACGCTTGTCTCCGTCAATGCAGATCCGACCCGATCGGGAACGAATACTGCTAGGTACATGGCCGATTGGACTGGAAGCGTACCGCACCGTGCAGCAGGATGAAGCCCCAACGGATGCTAGAGTGCGGGTCCTTCGTCCTTCCTTCGTCGAGGAGAATCCCATTGATGCGTTGGCTCACCGTGTTCGGACTGCTGTTTCTCGCGGGCTGCAATGGCGGCATCGAGACCCCGGCCACGCAGGAAGATCCGCCGCGACACAGCGGGGAGGCCATGATTTCGGCGGCCAATCCCTATGCTTCGGCAGCGGGCATCGAGATCCTGCGGCGTGGCGGTTCTGCTGTGGATGCCGCCATTGCAGCGCATGCGGTGCTCGGCCTGGTGGAGCCACAGAGCTCGGGGCTCGGAGGCGGTGGCTTCATGCTGACCTATGCCGTGGAGGATGGCGGCGTGCTCGCCTTTGACGGACGCGAAACGGCGCCGGCGGGTGCGTATCCCGAGATGTTTCTCGACGAGGACGGTAAGGAACTCCCCTTCTTCGAGCGCATTCAGAGCGGCCACGCCATCGGCGTGCCCAGCGTCGTTGCGCTTTACCACGCCGCGCACGAGCGCTTTGGGACCCTGCCCTGGAACAGCCTGTTCGAGCCCGCCATCACCCTGGCCGAGGAGGGATTCGAGGTCTCTCCGCGCCTGCACGGACTCTTGGGGCGCATCGCGCCCCTCACCCGCATCGATGAGGATCCGGTGACTGCGAGTTACTTCTTCCCTGGCGGCGAACCGCTGCCGGTGGGCACGCTGCGAACCAATCCTGACTATGCCGAGACTCTGCGTCGCATCGCTGAGGAAGGTCCTCGAGGCTTCTATTCGGGACCGGTGGCCGCAAGCATCGTCGCCGGAGCATCGGCAGCGCCGCGACCGGGCACCCTGACACTGAGCGACCTCGAAGCCTACCGGCCGGTGGTGCGGGAGCCGGTGTGCGGACCCTATCGTGGCTATCGTATCTGCTCCATGCCGCCACCGTCGTCAGGCACTGCGGTGGTGCAGATCCTCGGTCTGTTGGAGCAGCTTGCCCCGGATGGGGTCAGCAACACGCCGGCAGGCTGGGGTGCCTTCATCGATGCCATGAAACTCGGCTACGCGGACCGGGACCACTACGTCGCCGATGCGGACTTCGTACCCGTTCCAATCGCCGCCCTGATCGATCCCGGCTACGTTGCCGCGCGGGCGGCGGAACGCAGCCCACCGGATGTCGACGTACTGCCCGGTGATCCTGGCTCTGTGCTGCACGATGATCCCATTCGCAGCCGCTGGGCCTTCGACGACAGCGGCGACGTCTCCGGTACCACCCATCTGTCCGTGGTGGACGCCGCGGGCAACGCCGTTTCGTTCACCGCATCGGTGGAAATGGCCTTTGGCAGTCAGCGCATGACTGCCGGATTCCTCCTCAACAATCAGCTCACGGACTTCGCAGCCACGCCCACGGTCGACGGCGTCCCTGTGGCCAACGCCGTCGAGCCCGGCAAGCGCCCGCGCTCCTCGATGACGCCGGCGCTGGTGTTCGATGCCGACGGACAACTGTTTATGGCCACCGGCTCTCCAGGCGGAAACTCCATCATTGCCTACACGCTCAAGTCCCTGATCGGCGTGATCGACTTCGGGCTTGATGCCCAGGCCGCGGTGGATCTGCCTAACGTCATTGCCCGCAGGCTACCGGTTCAGGTGGAATCCGAGCGCGCTGATCCTGCCCTGCTGGACGGGCTTCGGGAGCTTGGCTATCCCCTCGACGAGCGTGGTGGCGAGAACTCGGGCATCCACAGCATCGTCATCCGCGACGGCCGCCTCGAAGGCGCGGCCGACCCGCGTCGGGAAGGCGTCATCGAGCGCGTCGGAACCCCCTGAGGCGACGCACTGGGATCAGCATGCTTTCCGGAACACCAACGCGAAGTTGTTGGCTGGCATGGCTTCGAACCGGGCCAGTTCGAGGGCGTGGTCGCTGGCGACCCGTTCCATGTCGCCCAGGTCGCGAATGCCCCAGTCCGGATTCCGCGAACGCAGGTCAGCGTCGAAACGGGCATTGCTCGGCGCCGTGTGGCGACCATAACGCTTGTAGGGTCCATACAGCAGCAATAGCGCGCCACCGGGCAGGTAGCGACCCGCGCCCGCAAAAAGCCCCTCGGTGACGCTCCAGGGACTGATGTGCACGACGTTCAGGCACACGATGGCGATCAGATCGTCGCCGCGTGGGCGCCCGGGCCCGTCGAGGGACCACTCCTCCGCGGCGGCATCCAGCGCAAACGGCGCCTCGACATTGGCGCCGCCCTCAAGCGCTCGCCATGCGTCGATACTGGCTCGCTGTGGGGCCTGCGGGTCCGTCGGCCACCAGCGCAGCGCAGGCCAGGTCCTTGCGAATGCCAACGCATGCTGACCGCTTCCGGAGCCGATCTCGAGGACATCGCCGCTGCGGCCGTCGAGCCACGGTGCAAACACTGCCGTGATCGGGGCGACATTGCGGTGGAAAGCAGGCGCATCGAGGCGCAAGTTGTTCACGCGCCCTCCGCCCAGTCCTTGATCAGGTGGTGGGCGATCGCGATGGGCCCCGGAAGGCGCAGATCCGGATGCTCACCGGCAAGGGCATCGAGGACCTCATGGCGGGTGAACCAGCGAACGTCATGCATCTCGTCCTCGTCGATGGTGATGTCCCGCGTCAGCGCTTTGGCGTGACAGCCGATCATCAGCGATGACGGAAAGGGCCATGGCTGCGAGGAATGGTAGCGGACCTCGCCCACGCTGATGCCTGCCTCTTCCAGAATTTCGCGGCGCACCGCCTCCTCGATGGACTCGCCCTGATCGATGAATCCGGCCAGCGCCGAGAACATGCCAAAGCGCACGAGCGGACCATGCGACTGGCCGAGTAGACAGCGGTCGCTATCCACGACCAGCATGATCGCCACCGGGTCGGTGCGCGGGAAATGCTCCGCTCCGCACTGCGGACAGCGGCGCAGATGACCGCCCTTCTCCTGCTCCGAGGGATGGCCACAGGCACTGCAGTAGCGATGGCTCTTGTGCCAGCCGATCTGCGAGCGCGCCTGCGCCAGAATCCCGGTATCGGCCAGCGGCAGGGTCATGGCGGCCGCTCTCGACTCGGCGAACGCAAAGCCATTGCCCAGGGTCAGTTCATGGCTGGGGTCGTGCACTGCTGAGATATCCAGGGCGAAATGGGGCAACCCGTCCTTGAGCCCGAGAAAGACCGGCGGCACGCCAACATCCAGCCTGGCGACGTCCTGCTGACGCAGCCAGCCCAGCACCGGCGAGCCGGAGCTCTGCGAGTCCACCAGTACGTTCAGTTGCCACAGAGGCAGATAGCGCGCGTCCGGCGACTGCGCGGACGCTTCCAACCAGTCATCGTCGCGGCGCAGGGCGTCGGCGCGGTCGAGGGGATTGCCCGAAAAGATGTGTTGCATGGCCAAAGCATGTCACTCCCTATGTCGACAAGCGCGGCATTGTACCCTCCCCGAACGCCATGGCTGACGACCGCGGCCCTGGGCAGGCGCTGATCGGATAATACCTGAAGAACTCGCATATATTAGTTGCCTATCATTCCCTTTGTTCCTGGCGTCGTCGCTGTTAGGGTGCGCCCCTGTTCAGTCCATATCGCCAGCAAGGGGAGTTCCATGGCCGAGTACCTGAAGGAAATCGAGGAAGTCACCGCTCTGCTCAAGCACAAGGACGAGTGGCGCGCCATCAACCCGGAGTACACCGTTCGGATGCGGCGTCAGAACCGCTTCAGGAACGGGCTCGAGATCGCGCAGTACACCGCCGACATCATGCGCCGCGACATGGCGGCTTATGATGCCGACTCCAGCAAGTACACCCAATCCCTCGGCTGCTGGCATGGCTACATCGCCCAGCAGGTGATGATGTCAATCAAGAAGCACCGCCAGACCACGGACCGCAACTACATTTATCTGTCCGGCTGGATGGTCGCCGCCCTGCGCTCGAAGTTCGGCCCCCTGCCCGATCAGTCCATGCACGAGAAGACCACGGTCCCGGACCTGATCGAGGAGATCTACACCTTCCTGCGCCAGGCTGATGCCCGTGAGCTGCGCCACATCTTCGTGGAGCTCGATGAAGCCCGTGCCGCCGGCAAGAACACCGACGAGATCATCGCCCGCATCGACAACTACGAGACCCACGTGGTGCCGATGATCGCCGACATCGATGCCGGCTTCGGCAATGAAGAAGCCACCTACCTGCTGGCCAAGCGCATGATCGAGGCGGGTGCCTGCGCGATCCAGATCGAAAATCAGGTTTCCGATGCCAAGCAGTGCGGTCATCAGGCCGGCAAGGTGACCGTGCCCCACGAGGACTTCGTCTCCAAGATCAACGCCGTCCGTTACGCGTTTCTGGAACTCGGCATCGAGAACGGCATCATCGTCGCCCGCACCGACTCCCTCGGCGCCGGCCTGACCCAGAAGATCCCGGTGCCCCAGAAGCCCGGCGACCTGGGCCAGAAGTACCTCGACTTCCTCGAAGCCGAGCCGGTGAGCGACGTCAGCCAGCTGCGCGACGGTGATGTCACCATCCACCAGAACGGTAAGCTCGCGCGGCCGAAGCGACTCGACAACGGTCTGTACGCGTTTCGCGAGAACACCGGCTTCGATCGAGTGGTACTCGATTGCATCACCAGTCTTGAGCATGGCGCCGACCTGCTCTGGATCGAGACCGAGCGGCCCCACGTGGGCCAGATCGCAGAGATGGTAGACGCCATTCGCAAGGTGCGTCCGGAAGCAAAGCTGGTCTACAACAACTCGCCGTCGTTCAACTGGACCCTGAAGTTCCGCGAGCAGGTCTATGCGGACTGGAAAGCGGAAGGCAAGGACGTGTCTGCCTATCCCGATCCCGCGAAAGTGGATAAGGGCCTGATGGATGCCAAGTTCGATGATTCCGAGCTTGGTATCGAAGCCGATCGACAGGTGCAGAGCTTCCAGAAGGATGCCGCCCGCGAAGCGGGGATCTTCCATCATCTGATCACCCTGCCCACCTACCACACGGCGGCACTGTCCACCGATGTGCTGGCGGAAGGTTACTTCGGTGACAAGGGCATGCTTGCCTACGTCCGTGACGTCCAGCGGGCCGAGATTCGTCGCGGCCTGGCCGCCGTCAAGCACCAGGACCTCGCCGGCTCCAACATCGGCGACGACCACAAGGAGTACTTCCTCGGCGAGAAGGCCCTGCTCGCCGGCGGCACCGCGAACACCATGAATCAGTTCTGATTCACGGTTAAGGAATTGATCAGCACTTCCCTAATGCGGGCGCCAGGGACGGCGCCCGCAGTCGGTTCATTCCGCTCGCAGCTGCCCGGTCAGCCGATCGGTGAGATCGAGCAGTTCTCTCAGTCCGCCCGCCGCGCCCGGGTCTGAAACGTAGTGCCCCGCCACCACCATGCTCGGCGTCGCCCGTACCTGATATTGCCGCGCGAGACGCTCTGCCCGCCTGATCTGACTGTCCACTGCAAAGGAATTCCAGGCCGCGTCGAACTCGTCACCGTCGACCCCGTTGCGGACGAACAGCTCACGAATCTCCGCTTCCGACTCCAGGAACCGCCGCTGCTGATGGATCGAGTCGAAGATCTGGTTGTGCACCCGATCCGTGACGCCCAGCGCCTCGGCCGTGTAGAACGCCTTGCCGTGAAGGCGCCAGTTCGGGTTCAGCACTGCAGGCACCCGGGTGAATTTCACCCCTTCATCGAGGTCGGCCTTCCAGGCATCCACCAGTGGCGCGAACTGATAGCAGGCACCACAGCCGTACCAGAAGAACTCCAGGACCTCTACCGGACCCTCAACCGTCGGTGTTTCCGAGCCGATCGTGCGATAGCCGCCTTGCTGAGCGACCGCACCGAGTGAAAGCGTAGCGAGAACGCCGAGCAGCAGGCTTCGTCTGAGCAACATCATGGACTTGAACACTCCTGGTATTCGAAATGGTGAGGCCATTGCGCCATGGTCAGGCTGAACCGGGCATGAGCAGAGACGCTTCCCCGGCGTCGCATCATGGGTGAGCCGATCATCGCTCCCGGCGTCGCGCATCTGCTCCTGCGAGTCGCATCCGCGCAACTTAGCAAAGTCGGCGCCTGCGCGGCAGCCAGCGTATCTCGTTTTCGGCAGTGTGAAGCACTGCTTGTTGCGGCGGTCAACGATCCGTTAGAGTTGGTCGAAAGGGTGGCGTAGGCCGCGATGTCCACGACCAAAAAAAGCTCGAGTGAAGGGATTCTAACGACACAAAAACTTAAGGCGCTGCTCGACTCCGGGCTGGGCGGTCCTGCCTGCAGTCGCAAGACGCTGGCTGAAGCCATGAGCCGGGCGGGATTGCCTATTTCCGTGCACGGCATCGATGCCTGGTTCAAGCACGTCGATTCCAACTATGCGATTCCGCGAGCGTCGGTGGACCACCACCGCCGCAGCTACCCCATCCCGGCGCAGCGCTGGCCGGTGCTGCTGCAGATTTTCGGCATCGACCTGAACGATCTCGAACTCGATGACGCCCGGTTCCGCCAGTGGTGCTTTGCACGTCGCCGCAGACAGTGTGTCCGGCGCGCCGAGGCGACCCTGGATCTGCACCTTGTGCACTGGGCATCTGCAGGGCCCGACGACTTCGTCGCTGCAGAACGGGCCTGGCTCACTGAGCTCGGCTGCCGGGTCGAAGACGCCCACGATCTGGCCAGGCAATCTGACACCGCGCTGGTGCGCGCCTTGCAGCAGTGTCATGCAGTGCTCTGGCATCTATCGCCGGCAGGAACCATCACTCGAAGCGATGCCGGTGTGCTCGACTACGTGCTGTCCCAGCAGCTCCCTCTGCTCGTCAGCAGTGATGCCGCCACCAGTGCGCCACGGGATATCCAGCCTGACCGCATGATTCCGCGGCCCCTGCGATTCGGCCGCCGTTACCAGCAGCACCTGCTCGCCGGACTCACCGCCGTCGCAGGCGAGCCCCTCGAGGCGCAGCAGAACGGAGCGTTCTGGGCGACTCAAGAGCCGATCACGGACCGGCCGTCGATTGCTGTCCTGCCCTTCGTCAATCTCACCGGAAGCGACGCACACGAGATCCTCGCCGAGAGCATGACCGAGGAGCTCACCACGCTGCTCGCGCGCATTCCCGAATTCTTCGTGATCGCCCACGCGACGACCCGGATCTATCGCCATGCCCTCCCCGACCCCCAGACCGTGCGCCGCCAGCTCGGCATACACTACGTCCTCGAAGGCAGTATCCGCAGTGCCGGGCAGCAACTCCGGATCAGCGCCCAGCTCGTGGATGCACAGAGCGGTGCCGAGGTCTGGTCACATCGATTCGATCGGGTCTTCGCTGCGCCTTTCGCCGCCCAGGATGAACTCACTGCTGCCATCTGCGCTCAGCTCGAACCTCGACTGCGGCTCGACGACATGGCCTACGGTGCCCGCAGCGGCAACCTCAGCGCTTGGCGGCTGTGGCAGGAAGGCTGGTATTGGCTGTTCGTCGACGCCCCGGCGCCCAAACCCGAGCGTTCGCTGGAACGCTTCCGGCAGGCACTGGAACTGGAGCCGGACTTCGGCCTCGCGGAAGCCGGTATCGCCATCAGCCTGGCCACCGCCCTCCTCTGGGGCGGAGATGGCCGCGAGGTGCTGCCGACGGCGCGGCGCCATGCCGAGCGTGCCTTTCAGCTCCTGCCCGAGCATCCGGTGGCCCTGTATGCCATGGGCATGATCACGTTCACGCAACCCGGTGGTCTGGCCCCGACGCTGGAGTATCTGGAAAGGGCTGTGCAGCTTGAGCCGAGCAATGCCATGTATCAGGGGGTGTGCGGCTATCTGATCGCGAATCTCGGCCGCAGCGAAGAAGGACTCGAGCGCTGTCGCTATGCCATGCGCCTGTCGCCCAAGGATTCCCGCGAACCGTTTTTGTGCTACATGCTCGGCAACGCGTGCATCGCCAACGGCCGGTACGAGGAGGCCATCGAGGTGATGGCCCGCTGCCGGCGCTTCTCGGAAGTGGACTTCATCTGGATCATGCTGGGATTCGCCTACGCACAGCTGGGCGAGCAGCGGCGTGCGCTCGGGTGTCTGCGCCAGATCGAGCAGCCACGCCCCTACCGTTTCTACCGTTTCGCGGTCATGGAATCGCTCTGGCTCGGCATCCCCAAAGCGGACAAGGAAGCCTACCTGAGCCTGCTGCCTCAGGCGGGCATCAGCGCTCAGGCATCAGGCTTTGAACCCAGGCCAGGCACTTGAGCCGGGCTGCCATCGGATCCTGGGGCCAGAGTTCGATCAGTTCCTCGATTTCCGGGGGCACCCTGACCTCGTCGATGATCGCAACCGGCCGCTCATGAGAGACGCAGGCCGCACGCAGGGCTTCTGCTGCGAGCAGTCCGGAGCGTACGGCACCCTCCATGGAGGTGACGTCAGTGGCGTTGCGCACGTAGTCCCCGGCGAAGTAGACCCCCGGCAGGCGCGACGCAGGCTCGGGCCGGTGCGCCCAGGTGCCGACATCGTTCACGAACAGAGGCGCGTCTGAGTTCCGGTGCGGGACGTAAAAGGCCACGTTGCCCTCGAGATCCGGCAGATGCCGGAAGATCTCCCGTCTCATGACCTCCAGGAAACCGCGATTGTCGAGACCACCGAAGCCACGGCAGTCCGCCGCCACGAACTGCAGCACGCTGCGACCCAGCACCTCCAGCCGCGGCCATTGCCGGGAGATGTCGAACCCGGTGATGCCGTGGGGTGACCCGATGAGCGTGAAGTGTTCGACCGGCAGGTTCGGCAGCCGCGTGGTGCAGTAGACATCCAGCGCCGAGAACGGATTGCTGCGCAGATAGAACAGTTTGGAGAGCCCTGCATCGCGCTCGAACAAAGCGGTGGAATCCATGCGCCGCAGCACTTCCGGCGGCAGTGCGAGGACCACCTGTGGTGCTTGCTTCGTGAGCTGACGTCCGTGGCGATCGCTGATGTGCACCGTCAGACCATGGTTCGGAAGCGGTTCCAGCGCCAGCACACGATGCCCCCGGAAGACTTCGAAACTGACGCCCGCCTCCCGGGCCGCGGCCTCGATACGCCGCTCCAGCGGATCGATCAGCTTCTCCGCGAGGCTGCCTCGCAGCGCATCCCAGTTGGACTCGGCGAAGACCGGCAGCCACTGCCGGAAGACGTTACGGATGGCGCGGGCGGAGACCTCCCGGTCGCCGATCGTGAGCGCATTGAGGATGAAGTCATTGAGGCTGATAGGTTGTCCTCGCGGCGCGTAGTCGCGGGCGCGCAGGAAGGCCTGCAGGGTGAGGTCGTCCACCTCGTCGTCGGTCTGCAGAATCAGTTCGCAGATCGCCGCGAGCTGATGAATGCTCGGCGGCGACTTGGGCACATGGGGCTGACGGACGCCCTGCAGCGCCGGCGGCAGGTTGTAGTAGATACGTCCCGGATACACGTCGTGTTCCGGGTCGATCCCGATCTCCAGCCACAGCCGCCGCATGGTCGTGTACCACGCCGGAAACACGTGATAGCCGTGATCGCTGGCCACACCCTGCGGCAAAGACAGATTGGGATCAGGATCCAGGGAGGCGTTGTACAGAGGCGGGTCGTTATCGCTGCCGGCCTTGCCGCCCAGGCGGCCAAGCGCTTCGTGGAGCTGCACCGGAAAACCGAGCTTCACCAGCTCCAGGGCAGCGACCATGCCGGCCAGACCGCCACCCAGCACAGTGACTGGAGGGCGCGATGGCGGGTTGCTGGACGTCATGCGCGGTTCCTTGCCTTGAAGTCTTGAGGCCCACCTCGGGTCGGCTGCAATCAGGTCACCTGAATAGCGATAGCATACGATGGAAATCCTGCAAGCGTGGCCGCCGATGGCGCGATCGCGGCTGCTTGCCACCCTGGTAACAGGGCTCCGAGGCGCGCGCGGGTCGATGCGCCCGGTCAGAAAGGCAATCTTTTTATCTCCGGATATCTACGGATAATTCTACAACACACTGTAATGAATGATTTTTTACGTTTTCTGGGCAAGCGGGCCCGTGTACTTCACAAGGCCGACCGGCGCGGTATCCTGATCTCAAGACTGCAGTGACGGATCGCCGGGCAGTCTCCAGGTCGGGCCAGGGATGGCCCAACCGCTCTTTTGGATACGCCCCATCCTCTTCCTGGCCTGCATCCTGTTTCCCGGGTACGTGCCGTTTTCTGTCTGCAGTCTACCCGTTCTCGTAGCAGGACCCGCTTGCGGGCAAATGCTGTTCGCGTATACAGTTACTGTACATTCGGACAGAAAGCGGCCTGCATCATGACCCAGTCCATCGAGAACCTCCTGCAGCAGCGGCACCTGTGGCGGGCCACGGACGGCCTGCACACTGAGCGCGGCACCTTGGCCACCGGCTTCCCCCAGCTCGATGCGCTCCTCGCCGGTGGCGGCTGGCCCGCAGACGGACTCACCGAGATCCTCGGCGACGTCCCCGGCGTGGGCGAATTGAGACTGTTGTTGCCGGCGCTGGCCGAACTCAGCCAGCGGCGGGCCCGCTGGATCGCCTGGGTAGCACCGCCCTGGCTGCCCTATGCACCGGCCCTGGCCGCAGCCGGCGTGGACGTGAGACGGGTGCTGCTGATCCATCCGAAGCATCATCAGGATCTGCTCTGGGCCACCGAGCAGGCCTTGAAATCCGGCACCTGCAGTGCGGTCCTGAGCTGGCCGGACCCGCGCCATCTCCGTCATGGGGATCTCCGTCGTCTGCAGCTTGCTGCCCGGGAAGGGGACAGCTGGGGCGTGATGTTCCGCCCCGACACCGCGGCCGAACAGACATCACCGGCCGAACTGCGGTTGCAGCTGGAACCGGAACCCGAGTGCATGGACGGCTCCGGGCTGAGGCTGCGGGTGGTCAAGCGCCGGGGTGGGTGGCCCAGCGAGGCTCTGCCGATCCGCTTCGGTGATTGCCTGACCCGGCGCCTCGCCGGTCCGGAACAGACCGCCGCCCTGCGCCAGCTCGCACTCTGGCAGTCACCGCCACCGGCCCCGACCCAGCCGGCCCGTACCCTGCGTCGCTCTGCAGCCAGGCTGCCGCGCGCGACCCCCATCCAGCGGAGCGCGCATCCGTGAGCGCCCCCCTGCCCTGGCATGCAAACACGTCGTCACGCCAAGGAACGCTCGCTCTGGTTCTGCCTGTACCTGCCGCGGCTGGGTCTGGAGTTGTTCACTCGCAGCCTGGAGGATGGTGCTGCGGCAAGACCGAGCGCCCTGGTGGCGCAGCACCGTCTCGTGCAGATCAATGCCGCCGCCCTGGCCCAGGGTCTGCGTCCAGGCCAAAGCCTCGCCACCGCGCAGAGCATCTGTCCGGATTTGGCCGTGGGCTGGCGCGATCCGGAGCGGGAGGCGGTCGCACTGCGTCACCTGGCCGACTGGGCATGGCGTTTCACACCCCAGGTCAGCCTTGCAGCTCCGGATACCCTGCTGCTGGAAATAGCCGGCAGCCTGCGCCTGTTCCGGGGACTCGATCGCCTGCAGCAGCAGATCCTCGCCGGCATTCGCGAACTCGGTTACTCCGGGCTGCCCGGCATCGCACCCACGCCGCTGGCGGCCCAGGCCCTGGCGCGGGCGGGCTGTTCGCCTGATCCGGAACGCCTCGCCGCCGAGATCGAGTACGACAGCACAGGGGAAGACAGGTTGCGACGCGCCTGGTGTGACGCGGTGGCCGGCAGCGTGCGCCCCTTGCTGGCGGCCCTGCCCCTGCATCACCTGGAACGTCCCATGGCAGAACAGGAACGTCTGGCGGCCATGGGATTCCGAACCCTGGCTGATCTGCTGCGCCTGCCGCGCAACGCCCTCGGCCGCCGTTTCGGACGCCAGTTGCTGGAGCACCTGGACCGCCTTACCGGGCGCCGGCCGGATCCCCGGGAAGCCCTGACACCGGCACCTGTATTCAATACTCGGCTGCACTTCCTGGAGGACGTGACCCATACCGGAGCACTGGCTTTCCCCATGCGTCGGCTGATCGCTGAGTTGACGGACTGGCTGCGCGTGAGGCAGCTCGCCAGCAGTCGGCTGGATTGGATCCTGAGTCACCCGCGCCATGGCGAGTCCATCCTGGAGGTGCGCTGTGCCCGGGCCCAGCGGGACCCGGCTCGCTTCCTGGAGCTGAGCCGGCTGCAGCTGGAACGCAGCCGCGGCCTGCCCGAAGTCGCGACCCTCGCGCTGCGGGTGGAGGAACTGCAGGCGCACGGCGGCCAACCGGACACGCTTTTTCCCCTCCCGGGTGAGGAAGATGGCGACCCGGCAGCACTGATCGATCTGCTGCATGCCCGCCTCGGCCGTGAAACCTGCCGGAGCATTCTGCCGGCGGACGACCACCGCCCTGAGTGGGCCTGGCGTCTCGTCCCGCCGGGGCTGTCAGCGCGGAACACGGAGGCACCGGAAGGCTGTATCCCCGGACCCCGTCCGCTGTGGTTACTGGACCCACCTCAGCCCCTGGCCAGCCCAGGGGGGCAACCGCACTGGCACGGTGCTCTGATCCTGCAGCGGGGGCCGGAGCGCCTCGATCTCATGCCCTGGGGGGAAGAACGGCTGACTGAAGCATGCCGAGGCCCCCGGGACTACTGGGTGGCCCAACACCCCAAGGGAGGCCACTGCTGGGTCTTCCAGACGCTCACCGACCAGCGCTGGTTCCTCCATGGCCTGTTCGCATGAAGCCGCTCCATACGCACTCAACAAAGTTTTGATCGCAAAATAAAACATATAGATAGGAAGCATACCTAAACAAAAAATCACTATGGACTACGCTGAACTCCATTGCCTGAGCAACTACAGCTTTCTGCGCGGCGCCTCTCATCCAGAGGAGCTCGTCGCCCGGGCCGCGGCGCTCGGCTATCGCGCCCTCGCCCTCACTGACGAATGCTCCGTGGCCGGCGTGGTCAAGGCCCATCTCGCCGCCAGGGATGCCGGTCTGAAGCTGATCGTCGGCAGTGAGTTCCAGCTCGAGGATGGACCCAAGCTGGTCCTGCTGGCCCCGGACCGACGCGCCTACGGCCAGCTCAGCACCCTCATCACCCTCGGGCGTCGTCGCAGTCCCAAGGGCCGCTATCAGCTCACCCTTGCCGATCTCGAACGCGGTCTCGACGCCTGCCTTGCCCTTTGGCTGCCCGACCCGCATCAATCCCGGGACGCCAACGACGATCTCGGCAGCCGTCTGAAAGCCGCGTTTCTGGACCGGCTGTGGATCGCTCTGGAGCTGTTCTGCGAGGGTGATGACCTCGACCGCACGGCAGAGCTCCTGACCCTGGCCATTCGTCTCGATCTGCCCATGACCGCCGCCGGTGACGTCCACCTGCACGATCCTGCCCGCAAGCCGCTGCAGGACATCCTCACCGCCATTCGCCTGCAGCGACCGGTGGCGGAACTCGGCCGCGCCATGCAGCCGAACCGGGAGCGCTGCCTGCAGCCCATCGAACGCCTGCGGCAGCGGCATCCTCCGGAGCTGCTCGCCGAGAGTGTCGCCATTGCCGAACGCTGCCAGTTCAGCCTCGACGAGCTGCGCTACGAGTACCCCGAGGAGCTCATTCCGCCGGGCACCACGGCCAGTGGGCACCTGCGCGCCCTCACCCTGGCCGGTGCCCGCCGCCGCTGGCCCGAAGGCATGCCGGCCCACGTCAGCGAACTGGTGGAAAAAGAACTCGCGCTGATCCGTGAGCTGGGCTACGAACATTTCTTCCTCACGGTCCACGACGTGGTGGCGTTTGCCCGCGACCGCGGCATTCTCTGCCAGGGCCGGGGATCCGCCGCCAACTCGGCGGTCTGCTATTGCCTCGGGATCACCGAGGTGGACCCGGGCCGCATGAGCGTTCTGTTCGAACGCTTCATCTCCAAGGAACGCAACGAACCGCCGGACATCGATGTGGACTTCGAACACCAGCGCCGGGAGGAGGTGATTCAGTACCTGTATCGCCGCTACGGCCGCGATCGCGCCGCCCTGGCTGCGACCCTGATCACCTATCGACCGAAAAGTGCCATCCGCGACGTGGGCAAGGCCCTTGGTCTCGACCCGACGCTGGTGGATGCGCTGGCCAAGTCCATGGCCTGGTGGGAAAAGCAGGACGAGCTCAAAGACCGCTTCGCCGCCGCCGGGGTCGATCCGGACAGTCCGGTGATTCGCCGCTGCCTGCATCTGGTCCGGGAGCTGCTCGGCTTCCCCCGCCATCTCTCCCAGCACGTGGGCGGCTTCGTCATTTCCCAGGGCCCCTTAGCCCAGCTCGTGCCCATCGAGAACGCGGCCATGGCCGAACGCACCCTGATCCAGTGGGACAAGGACGACCTTGATGCCCTGGGTCTGCTCAAGGTGGACGTGCTCGCCCTGGGCATGCTGAGCGCCATCTCGCGCAGCCTCGCCCTGATCAGTGACTTTCGCGGCACGCCCATGGCCATGGAGGACGTGCCGGCGGAGGATCCGGAGACCTATGCCATGCTGCAGAAGGCGGACTCAGTCGGCGTTTTCCAGGTGGAATCCCGGGCCCAGATGGCCATGCTGCCGCGCCTGAAACCCGACTGCTTCTACGATCTGGTGGTGGAAGTGGCCATCGTCCGGCCCGGTCCGATCCAGGGCGACATGGTGCATCCCTACCTGCGCCGCCGGCAGGGACTCGAACCAGTGACCTATCCGAACGAGGCCGTGCGCGGCGTGCTCGAGCGCACCCTCGGCGTGCCGATCTTTCAGGAACAGGTGATCCAGCTCGCCATGGTGGCCGCCGGCTTCAGTGGCGGCGAGGCGGACGCCCTGCGCCGGGCCATGGCTGCATGGCGCCGCCGCGGCGGCCTCGAACCGTTCCGGGACAAACTCGTGAACGGCATGCTCGAACGGGGCCACGATGCGGACTTCGCCGAGCGCCTGTTCGCCCAGATCTGCGGCTTCGGTGAGTACGGTTTTCCGGAGTCACACGCCGCCAGCTTCGCGCTGCTCGTGTACGTCTCCGCCTGGCTCAAGCGTCATGAACCGGCAGCGTTCTGCTGCGGGCTGCTCAACAGCCTGCCCATGGGCTTCTACTCCGCCTCTCAGCTCATCCAGGACGTCCGCCGTCATGGCGTCGAGGTCCGCCCCGTGGACGTGCTCGCCAGCCATTGGGATCACGGCCTGGAGCGTTCCGACGCAAGTCCGGGACCGGGCACCGGCCCGGATCCCTGTGGCTACCACTACCGGCGCCAGCAGGGAGCCATCCGGCTCGGATTGCGTCAGGTCACGGGATTCAATCAGGCCGCGGGCGAACGCATCGTGGCGGCACGGGAGGTGCGTCCGTTCGAAACGGTGCAGGATCTCGCCCGGCGTGCCCGACTCGACGCCGGGGAACTCCGCTGTCTGGCCGAGGCGGATGCGCTGCGCCACCTCGCCGGCCATCGCCACCAGAGCCACTGGGAAACCGCCGCAGTGAAGCCGGATGCACCGTTGTGGGCCAGGGCAGCGGGCGGCGAGGTGCGCGATACGGCTGTAAGCGAGACCGTGTACGGTCCGCAGGGTCGGGGTGCGGATCAAGCGGACACGGATGGCGGTGCGTTCGCGTTGGGCGGCGCGTGCACGCGCTCGCCTACAGACGAGAGCCTGCACGGTCCGCAGGTGGGCAACGACACAGAGCCATCACATGCGGCAGTTGCTGATGCGCCGCTCGATCATGCGGAGCATGGCGGGAGACTCCGGGATGGGCATGACGAAGGTGTCGAACTTCCGGCACCCACCCTCGGCTCCGATGTGCTGGCCGACTACGCCAGCCTCGGTCTGACGCTCAACGCCCACCCCATGGCCCTGCTCCGCCGGCTGCCCGCCTTTCGTGGCTGTCGTCAGGCCGGCGGACTCGGCACCCTCAATCACGGCCGCTTCGTGCGCATCGCGGGACTCGTCACCGGCCGCCAACGACCGAGCTCAGCCTCCGGCGTCCTGTTCCTCACCCTGGAAGACGAGACGGGCAACCACAACGTGGTGATTTGGAACAGCGTTCTGGCGCGCTTTCGCGGCCCCATCCTCGGCGGTCGCCTGCTGCTGGTGAAGGGCGTCCTGGAGCGGGAGGGCCGGGTGATCCACGTGGTGGCCGGCCACGTGGCCGACTACTCCCACCACTTGGGCGAGCTGCGCTCCCAGTCCCGGGACTTTCACTGATCCGCCCCGCCCTGCCGCCGCCCAAGCCACAGGCCGGCCCGCGCCGACCTGCGCTAACTCATGTCTTGGTCTGAGCCTCCACGAACGCCTGCACGCGGTCGAGATCCTCACGCAGCCAGCGGGCGGCGAAGAAATACAGCGCCGCACCGAGCAGCGTGAACATGGACAGGATCAGCAGGGCGTAACGCAGGGAGTCGACGCCGAACGTAGGCCGCAGCAGGTCGCTCAGAATGCCGGCGAACTGCGGACCGAGGCCGAGCCCGATGATGTTGATCACGAACAGCAGCACGGCGGCCGCGGTGGCGCGCATGGCCGGCGGCACCAGACCCTGGGTCATGGAGAACACCGGGCCGAGATAGAAGCTCGTGAGCATGGTCGGCAGCATCATGTAGACGAACGCCATGCCGTAGGTCGGGGACAGGAAGATGCCGAAGAAAAACGGCGTCGCGAGGCCCGTGGCGAGCATGGGCAACCACATGTACCAGCGCCGGTCCCGCGTGCCGAGGCGATCGGCGAGGTAGCCACCGAAGAAGGTCCCAAGACCACCGAACAGGCCGATCACGAACGCCAGATAGGTGCCCACCTCGCCGGTGGACATCTCGTGACTGCGGATGAAGAACACCGGATACCACTGGGCGATACCGTAACCAACGAACGCATGCACGGCAGACGCCACGGCCATGAACCGGAACGAACGCTGGCCCCAGAGAAACGCGAATACGTCCTTTAGGGCGATCTCCGGATCACGGGTAGTTACCACGCCGTCGGCACTGCCCTTGCGCGGTTCTTTCACCGTGAACCAGACGCCCACGGCGAGCAGGACGCCAGGTACGCCCACCAGCATGAACGTGATCCGCCAGCCGAAGAATTCGTTCGCCCAGCCACCGATGAACAGACCGAACATCACCCCGATGGGAACCCCGAGCGCAAAGATCCCGAGCGCCGTGGCGCGTTCGTGCTCTTGGAAGTAGTCCGCGATCAGCGAGTGGGAAGGCGGACTGCCGCCGGCTTCCCCCACTGCGACGCCGATGCGGGCGATGAGCATCTGCCAAAAGTTCTGGGCCAGGCCGCACACGGCGGTCATCGCGCTCCAAACCGCGAGACAGATGGAGATCACACCTGTCCGCGACGTCCGATCGGCGATGCGCGCGATGGGAATGCCGAGGGTTGCGTAGAACAATGCGAACGCGATACCGGAGAGGAAACCGAGCTGGGTGTCAGACAGGCCGAGTTCCAGGCGCACCGGCTCCATGAGGATGGAGAGGATCTGGCGGTCGATAAAATTGAAGACGTAGACCACCAGCAGTACGCCGAGGACGTAGTAGCGGTAACCCTTGCGCGCCGGTAAGGTGCCGTCCTCGGTCGCTGTCTGACTCACGCGCAATCCCCCCTCAGAGTCGCCTGGCAGCCATCGTGATGCCCGCTACGGGCTGCAGCGCAGTATGCCAACCTCCCCGGGGACTTTGCACGCCCGTATACTCCACCGCTTCCATCACTTCGGGAGCATCGTCATTCGTATTCTCGTCACCGGTGGCGCCGGTTACATCGGCAGCCACACCGTCGTCGAACTGCTCGCAGCCGGTCACAGCGTTGCGATCGTGGATTCGCTGGTGAACGCCCATCCTGCCGTCCTGCCCCGCCTGGCAGAGCTTGGCGGCAAGGTGCCCGACTTTCATCAGCTGGACATCCGCGATCGCGCTGCCCTCGGAGCCGTGCTCGACGCCGGTTTCGACGCGGTTATTCATTTCGCGGGCCGCAAGGCCGTGGGTGAGTCCATCACCGACCCGCTCGGCTACTGGGACACGAATGTGGTGGGCACCCTGGTGTTGCTGGAGGAAATGCGACGCACCGGCGTACGCACGCTGGTGTTCTCCTCTTCTGCCACCGTCTACGGCAACGACGCGGTGGCGCCCTTCGACGAATCCCTGCCGACGGCGCCGATCAATCCCTACGGCGAAACAAAGCTGGCCGTGGAACGCATGCTGGAAGCGCTGGCCAGGGCCGAACCCGAATGGCACATCTCGAGCCTTCGCTACTTCAATCCGGTCGGCGCCCATCCCTCCGGCAACATCGGGGAGGATCCGAACGGAATCCCTGACAATCTCATGCCTTACATCACGCAGGTAGCCGTGGGGCGCAGGGACAAGCTTCGGGTCTTCGGCGACGACTACGATACGCCGGACGGTACCGGCGTGCGGGACTATATCCATGTGGTGGACCTGGCCCTCGGCCACATGGCTGCTCTGGAGTATCTCGCTCAGAACAGCGGCTATTGGGTGCATAACCTGGGAACCGGCCGCGGCCACAGCGTGCTCGAGGTGATTCAGGCGTTCGAGAAAGCCAGCGGGCGCCCCGTACCTTATGACATCACCGCCCGGCGAGAGGGAGACGCTGCCGCGGCCTGGGCTGATACCCAGCGCGCGGAAGCGGAACTGGCCTGGCGCGCGGAACGGGACATCGACGCCATGTGTAGGGACGCTTGGAACTGGCAGCGGCGCAATCCGAACGGGTTCGGCAACGAACCCTGAACGGAGCGGATCCACGCCCCGCGTCAGGCATCGGGCTCCAGCAGCTCTGCCAGTTCCGCGTGACCTTCCTGACGCGCCCAGTCTGCCGCGGTGCGGCCGGAGGCATCACGCATCTCGCGATCGGCACCAGCTTCGAGCAGTAGGCGAGTGATGACGTTGCGTCCGGCTTCGGCGGCGTGCATCAACGGCGTTCTGGCCTCGTCGTCGGTCACATTCACATCTGCGCCGCCTGCCAGCAGTCGTAACAGCACGGGGCCATTACCGTCGCGCGCCGCGACGCTGAGAGCCGGCAACTCTTCATCGCCCGGGGCCGCCGGCGGCGCAGCACTGAAGAGTTCGCCGATCGCCTCGAGCGTGCGCTCGAACTCCTCGTTCAGCGCGGACCACTCCGACCGCACCACGTCCAGCAGCGGATCGAAGTCCTCCGCATGACGCAGCATCAGCACGATGGATACGCAAGCCAGAAGCCCGCACACCGCCAGAAAGGTGACTTCCGCGTTGCCGCGTCTGCGTTGATTCTTTGCAGCGTTGCTCATCATCCCCCAGCTTCCCGACGGAGCGTGGATGGTTTCAAAAGCCCATCAGGCGCATCAGTTCGTGCCGGGACTTCTCGTCGTCCCGGAAGCATCCCATCATGCGACTGGTGGTCATGATCACCCCTGGCGTTTCGACGCCACGGCATGTCATGCAGGCATGCGTCGCTTCGATCACCACGCCTACACCGACGGGTTCAAGCACCTTGTTGATGCAGTCGGCGATCTCTGCGGTGAGTCGCTCCTGGACCTGCAGTCGTTTGGCATAGGCCTGCACGACACGCGCGAGCTTGCTGATGCCGACCACCCGGGTCTGCGGCAGATAGGCCACGTGGGCCTTGCCAATGATCGGCGCCATGTGGTGTTCACAGTGGGAATGAAACGGAATATCACGCAGCAGCACGATCTCGTCGTAGCCACCGACTTCTTCGAAGGTCTTCTGCAAATAGTCTTCGGGGACTTCCGAGTAACCGCGGAAATACTCCAGGTAGGCATCGACGACGCGCCGTGGCGTATCTGCGAGGCCCTCGCGCTCAGGATCTTCACCAACCCAACGCAGCAGTTCGCGCACGGCCTCGAGTGCCCGCTCCCGTGCTTCGTGGTCGTCCGACCTGGCGGCATCAGCCATGCGCATCCTCTCTTACGATCGTGCAGCCCTATGATCGCTCATTGTACGCGACCTCCAACGGCGTGGCCGCATGGACGCATGTGAGCCGAGCAGGTCCGCCCCGCCTGCCTCAGGCACGCTCGAAGATCGCAGCAATACCCTGTCCGCCGCCGACACACATGGTCTCGAGACCGTAGCGACCGCCTCGTCGGGCCAACTCATGCAACAGGGTCGTCATGATCCGCACACCGGTGGCGCCTATGGGGTGGCCGAGGGAAATGCCGGAGCCATTGACGTTCAGCCGGGCGCGATCGTCCCAGCCCCAGCCGGCGAGCACGGCCAGCACCTGGGTGGCGAAGGCTTCGTTGAGTTCCACCAGATCGAGGTCATCCCAGCCGAGCCCGGTACGCTCGAACAGACGCGCGACGGCCGGGACAGGCCCGATACCCATGGTTCCTGGATGGCACCCTGCGGCGGCCCACCCCACCAGATAACCCATGGGCGTGAGGTCAAGTGCCTCGAGTTGATCCTCCGCAACCACCAGACAGACTGCGGCCGCATCGTTCTGCTGGCTGGCATTACCGGCGGTGACGACGCCATCCTTCATGAGAGGACGCAACTTCGACAGCGACTCGGCGCTGGTCTCCGGCCGGATCCCTTCGTCGCGCCCAAAGCGCACGGCGTCACCCTTGCGTTGAGGCACCTCTACCGGGACGACTTCGGCATCGAAGCGACCGGCGTCCCAGGCCGCCACCGCACGCTGGTGGCTCTCGGCCGCCCAGGCATCGGACGCATCGCGACTGATCTGATACTCCCGGGCCAGGTTCTCGGCGGTTTCGATCATTCCCGAGATCACACCGAATCGCTCCTCGGGCTGCGACCGCTCCCGGCCACGGTCCAGGCGATCGTAGAGTTGCACGCTTCCGGCCCGAGCGCCGCCACGCATGGCCGTGGTGTAGTACTCGATGTTGCTCATGCTTTCGACGCCGCCGGCAAGCACGACATCGGCGGCACCGGTCTGCACCATCATGGCCGCTGTGGTGATCGCCTGCAGGCCCCCACCACAGCGCCGATCCACCTGGAATCCCGGAACCTCGATAGGCAGGTCTGCGGCGAGAGCCGCCCAGCGCCCAATGCATGGCGCCTCGCTGTTGGCGTAGCTCTGGGCCAGCACCACGTCGTCGATGCGACCCGGATCGACACCGCTGCGTTCGATCAGGGCCCGGATGGCGACGGCGGCCAGGGTCTCCGCCGGCAGGGACTGCAGCGATCCGAGGAACTTGCCCACGGGGGTGCGCAGAGGACTGACGATGGCAGCTCGACGCATGTTCATGCCCGTTTCCGGGCCGGCTCGGGCGGCGGGATCAGATGATAGTCCGCCGGATCGGGGCGCCTGGTCCGCTCCCAGAACTCCTTCAGGGTAAACGGCCAATTCTGAGTCACCCGGCCTGCTTCATTCTTGTACCAGCTGCTCACGTTCGGGGCGCCCCACGCCATTTTGGAATTGCCCTCGTCGATGCGCTCGATGTAGGCATCGTGCACTTCCTGACGACAATCCATGGCCGCGTGCCCATGCTCGAGGAGCAATGCAAGGCAGCCGAGGATGTAGCGCATTTCACACTCGGAGAAAAAGATGATGCTGCCATTGACGACGATGTTCGTGTTCGGACCGTACATGAGGAACAGGTTCGGAAAGGCCGGAACAGACACGCCTAGATAGGCCTTGGGATCACCGGACCAGTGCTGCTGCAACTCCAGACCACCGACACCGTGGAACTCGATGGGCCAGGCGATGCGGTTGGCATAGAACCCGGTGCCGTAGATGATGACGTCGACCTCGTGCAGGGCGCCGTCAGCGGTCACCAGCCCCTGCTCGGTGATCTCGGTGATCGGATTCTGGATCACCTGGACGTTGTCCCGCTTCAACGTCTGCAGCCACGTTCCGTCATCCACCAGCATGCGCTTGCCGGCCGGCGGGTATTGCGGTGTCTGGCTCTCGATCAGGTCGGGACGGTCTGCGAGTACCCCTTTGAGGAACTCCTCCAGCATGGCCCGCAGCTCGGCATTGCTGCGGCCCACGGCCAGATCCGTGTCATTCCAGTCGGGATCCTTGCGGGCATGGTCGAGCAACCCTTCCGCTGTGCGCCAGAACATGAGGAAGCGATACCACTTGGCGTAGTACGGCACATGGTTCAGCAGCCAGTGCTTGCCCTCGGGAATGTCCTGGTAGTACTCCTCGCGCGGCGCCACCCAGGGCGGCGACTTCTGGAAGATCACCACCTCTGCGGCGTCCGGGGCGATGCGCGGCACGAACTGGAACGCGCTGGCACCGGTGCCGACGACGGCAATCCGCTTCCCGGTGAGGTCGTGTTCGTGCTCCCAGCGGGCCGAGTGCCAGGACGGGCCCTTGAAACGGTCCCGTCCCGGGATGTCGGGAAGACGCGGCCGATTGAGCTGACCTACGGCGCAGATGATGGCGTTGCCCGTGAACGTCTCGGTGCCTCCCGCTTTGGTACGTACAGTCACCGTCCAGGTGGCGCTGGCTTCGTCGTAATCCGCCCGTTCCGCCTCCACCTCGAAGCGGATCGCGTCGCGTACATCCATCTCCTCGGCGCAGCGCTGAAAGTAGTCCAGCAGCACCGGCTGCTGTGAGTAGTGCTGAGGCCAGTCCTGAGGCGCGAAGGAGTAGGAGTAGGTGTGGTTCGGACTGTCGACCCGACAGCCTGGGTAGGTGTTCTCCAGCCAGGTCCCGCCCACGTCCGCATTCTTCTCGAGGATGGTGAAGGGAATCCCCGCCTGCTTGAGGCGGTAGCCGGCCAGCAATCCGGACATGCCCGCGCCGATGACGAGCACGCGGAAATCCCGCTTGCGCTCATCCGGGATCCGATCGATCTCTGGCGGCCAGTAGGGATCCTCGCCGCTCATCCCGAGCTCACTCATGAGGAAGGCTTCGTAGTCCGCGGGCAGATCCTGGCCGGCGAGGAAGTCCATGATTTCCCGGATCACGGCATTCTCCGGGTCGGCTGGCAGCGTGCAGCCGCGGTCCCGATAAGCCTTCAGCGCATCCAGAGCGACGGCGCGGATCTTCGCCTGATCCGCCTCGCTGATCCCACCCTGGGGATCACCGAAGAACTCACTGCCCGGACGGATGTCACCGTGAATCAGTGATGTATCGCCGGTGACATGCACCAGCGCCGCCATCAGCGCGGGGATGTTGGCCTCTTCGAGGGCGCGTGCGATGGTCGCATCGTCTGCCTCGATGGGGCGCCAGGTGTCGAACTTGTCCGCCAATCTCACCATATACCTGCCTCTCCCTCATTTGTCCTGAGTCACGCGCATTAGCCTGCAAGCGTTACAGATGGCGGGCCCTGAGAGCAACTGATGTCGATCAGTTCCGCACCCGCCGGAAGGTTTGACAAGCGCATCACGAATGAGGATCGTACTCCATCATGTGAGCATGGGCTCATTTTATTGCGGAGGACACCATGAGCGAAGCGCGCGTCGAACCGACAGCGGGTAGCACAGCTGCCGGCTCTGCCTGGGATCTGCCCCTGGAGGCACTCGATCCCGCGCAGCCCGAACTGTTTCAGAACAACACGCACTGGGACACGTTCACCCGTCTGCGCAAAGAGGATCCCGTCCACTTCACCGCCGAAAGCGAGTTTGGTCCGTACTGGTCCATCACCCGCTACGACGACATCATGTACGTGGACACCCACCACAAGATCTTCTCTTCCGAAGGCGGCATCACCATTGCCGACCAGGACGAGGATTTTCAGTTGCCCATGTTCATCGCCATGGATCCGCCCAAGCACGACGTGCAGCGGAACACGGTGGTGGGCGTCGTCGCACCGCGCAATCTGGCCCAGCTCGAACCGATCATTCGTGAGCGTGCCGGGAAGATTCTCGACGAGCTGCCGCGCAACGAGACGTTCGACTGGGTGGACCGGGTGTCCATCGAGCTCACCACGCAGATGTTGGCGACCCTGTTCGACTTCCCGTTCGAGGAGCGGCGCAAGCTCACGCGCTGGTCCGATGTCGCCACCGCCCGTCCGGGCGCCGGCCTGATCGAAACCGAAGAGCAGCGGCGCGCCGAGTTGATCGAGTGCCTGGAGTACTTCACTGGGCTGTGGAACGAGCGTGTCAACAAGGAGCCGGGCAACGATCTGGTCTCCATGCTGGCCCACGGCGAATCGACCAAGAACATGAGTCCCATGGAGTACCTGGGCAACCTGATCCTGCTCATCGTCGGCGGCAACGATACGACCCGCAATTCCATCAGCGGTGGCGTCCTGGCGCTGAACCAGTTTCCGGATCAGTACGAGAAGCTGAAACAGAACCCCGGCCTGATTCCGAACATGGTGGCGGAGATCATCCGCTGGCAGACCCCGCTGGCTCACATGCGGCGGCGTGCGCTGGAGGATCATGAGGTCAACGGCAAGACCATTCGCGCCGGCGACAAGGTGGTGATGTGGTATGTCTCAGGCAACCGCGACGAGAGCGCCTGGGAGCGTCCGAACGATCTCATCATCGACCGCAAGGATGCGCGCAAGCATGTTGCCTTCGGCTACGGTATTCACCGCTGCATGGGCAACCGACTCGCGGAGATGCAGTTGCGCATCGTCTGGGAGGAGATCATGAAGCGGTTCAAGCATGTCGAGGTGATGGACGAGCCCGTCCGGACACCCTCCGCGTTCGTCAAGGGCTATCTGTCCCTGCCAGTGCGCATCCACGAGTGACCCGTCCGACCGGGGGAGGTGCCCTCCCCCGGTCGGATACCTGCGTTACCGGGACGACTGCGCATCCTCAAGTACTCCGCGCGGCCGTCCATCAGCGCCCTTGCGCTGGCCGCTGATCACGACTCCCGTACCCTCCCGTCTCCTCGCCCATCCCGCAAACGCGGTCTGCACGCGCGACGACGCGGCGACATCCGCGCCCATGTTCTACATTTGATGGGGCGCCTGCGATGGCAGCATGGCACTGATGCGCGCGATACGCTGCCAGCGCAAACCCGGCGCTGGGCTCTGAACGGACCGCCACCCTGCGCAGGACGATCGACAACGAGACCCATGGATGACGACGCCCCTTTCCCATGTCCTGACTCCGCTGACGATCAAGCGCATCACCCTGAAGAACCGGGTCGTAAGCACAGCCCACGGTACGAATCTGGGCCGCGGCGCTCTGTCAGATGATCTGATCGCCTACCACGTGGAGCGCGCGCGTGGCGGCGTCGGCCTGACCATCCTGGAAGCGTCCAGCGTGCACTGGAGCGGCCCCATGACGCTGCATGCCTGGAACGACGGGGTCATACCGCGCTACCGCAAGCTCATGGCGGCCGTGGCGCCCCACGGCATGCGAATCTTCAGCCAGCTCAATCATCTCGGCGTTTACCAGGGTGCACCCTGGTGCCGCCCCTGGTCGGCGTCCGAAGTGCTGCAACCAGTGACCGGGACACCGGCTCGCGCCATGACCGAGGCGGACATCGCGGAGGTCGTCGACGGGTTCGCCCAGGCCGCTGCACGCGCGCAGCAGGGAGGACTGCACGGCGTCGAGGTCCACTGCGCGCACGGTCACCTGCTGCAACAGTTCCTGTCGCCGAAAACGAACCAGCGCACGGATCGCTACGGCGGCAGCTTCGAGAATCGCGTTCGCTTCTACCTGGAGACCCTGGCTGCCGTTCGCGCCGCTGTCGGAGACGACTACGTCGTCGGCACCCGCGTCGGCCCCCACAACACGCCCGACGGCCTCAACATCGAGGAGCATTTTGCGATCGTGGATCGGCTGCTGGAAAGCGGACTGATCGATTACTTGAGCGTGTCCCATGGCAGCGCCTTGAATCCGCACAAGATCGTCGGCGCCATGCATGAACCCACCGGCTATGAACTTCCCCACTCGGTTCCGATTGCGCGGTTGACGACCCTGCCGCGCCTGGTCACAGGCCGCTTCCGTACACTCGAGGACGCAGACGTAGTGATTGGCCGCGGCGATGCCGACCTGGTCGGCATGACCCGGGCGCATATCGCGGACCCGGCCATCGTGTCCAAGAGCCGTGCCGGCCGCAGTAACGAGATTCGTCCGTGCATCGGCTGCAACCAGGGATGTGTCGGCGGCCTGGCCGAAGGCCAACTCGGATGCACGGTCAACGTGGCTGTCGGCAGAGAACGCCGCCTGACGGAACGACTGATCAAGCCTGCGCCGGCTCCCCGGTCGGTCTGGGTCGTCGGTGGTGGTCCTGCGGGCATGGAAGCAGCGCGGGTGGCGGCGCTCAGGGGCCACCGGGTGATCCTGTACGAAACGGCCAATCAGCTCGGCGGTACGCTGCGCATTGCCCGAAAAGCGCCCTTCCATACCGACATCGGCCACATTGCAGACTGGCTCAGCGAGGAGCTGCTCCGGCGACGGGTCCAGATCCGCCTCCAGGCCAGACTCACCCGCAAACTGCTCACCCATACCCGACCCGACCACTTGATCATCGCCACGGGCGCCACGCCGGGCCCGAGCGTCCTCCCTGGCGCCCAGCGCAACAACGTTGTCGGCCTGAGAGCATTGCTGCAGGGCCAGGATCCCCGCGGAAGACATGCCGTGGTCTACGATACCGGAGGCAGCTACGCCGCGATCGCTGCAGCCGAGCACCTGATCGGTTTCGGCCTGCACGTGGTGTTCGTGACCCCGTTCGACACGTTCGCGCCGGGTATGGCGACGGCGCTGGTGTCAGCACCGGCCAGCGAACGATTGCACCTCAGTGGGCGCTTCGAGCTGATCACCCGGGCGCGGATTGGACAGATCGAGTCGGATCGGGTGCTCGTCGAGTCCGAGGACGGCTGGCCTTCACGCAGCGTGGCCGCTGACACCGTCGTACTCGCCGAGCCGGAAGTCGGCGGCAGTGATCTTGAAGTGGTGGCGCGGGAGCTCGAACTGTCCCATACCGTCGTTGGCGACGCCCTGGCCCCGGGCTCACTGCAACAGGCCATCGCCCAGGGCAACATGGCCGGTCGGCAACCCTGACCGGCTGAAGCGATCAGCTGACCTCCCAGGTTTCTCCGCTGTGCAGCAGTTCTTTCACACTGCGGACCCGCGCCCTTGCCTGACCGTCAGCGAGCTGCTGCGCAAGCGCCTCGTCGTAGGTCTGCGCAGCCACCGCCCGGATCACGCCAAGGGCCATCGGAAACTCCGGCGGCCGCAGGCGGACCAGCATCTGATGCAGGGTCGGATCCGGATCATGGGCATCGTGGACCATGACATCGGCTTCGGTGATGCCGTCGCGGCCGATCTCGACCACCTCCAACCGCAGTCCGTTCAACCTCAATCCCTTGCAGTTGTCCGCACCGAATAGCATCGGCTTGCCATGCTCCAGGTGCAGCTGATGATCGTCGCGATGCTCCTTGCCGGTGACCATGGCATGGGTCTTGTCGTTGTAGATGATGCAGTTCTGCAGCACCTCCACCAGCGACGTGCCCTTGTGTGCTTCTGCCGCCTTGAAGATCCCGGTCATCAGTTTGGGGTTGGTGTCGATGGTGCGCGCGAAGAACGTGGCCTGGGCACCGAGTGCCACCTCACCGGCGCTGAACGGACGCTCCAGGGACCCGTGGGGCGTCGAGCGAGTGATCAATCCCTGCTGGGAGGTGGGCGAGTACTGCCCCTTGGTCAAGCCGTAAATCTCATTGTTGAACAGCAGAATATTGATGTCGATGTTGCGCCGCAGGGCGTGGATGAAGTGATTGCCACCGATGGCGAGCGCGTCGCCGTCACCTTGAATCTCCCATACGGAGAGTGCCGGGTTCGCGAGCTTGACGCCGGTGGCGATGGCCGGACCGCGGCCATGGATGGTGTGAAAGCCGTAGGTGGACAGGTAATAGGGAAAGCGGGCGGCGCAACCGATTCCGGATACGAACACCAGATCTTCGCGCGCCACGCCCATATCCGGCAGCGCTTTCTGCATGGCGGACAGAATGGCGTAGTCACCACATCCCGGGCACCAGCGCACCACCTGGTCGCTGGCGAAGTCGTCCTTCGTCAACTTGGCTGCGTCACTCACCTGCACGGCGCGCTCACCCATGGCAGAGTCCCATGATCTTCTCCTTCACTTCATTGACCCGGAACGGCAACCCTTGAATCTTGTTGAACTGCCGGATGTCGTGACCCGGGAACAGGCTGCGCAGATGCCGTGCGAACTGCCCGCTGTTGAGTTCGCACACCAGAATGTGTTCGAAGCGGCTGAGCACGGCCTCTGTATTCGAAGGCAGCGGGTTGAGGTGATGAAAGTGGGCGAGACCAACGCTTTCCCCCTCTACCTCGAGTTCTGTCACGGCAGTCAGCAGCGCACCGTAGGTCCCGCCCCAGCCCACGACCAGCACCTTGCCTGACTGCTCGCAGCGGATGTCCTGCTCGGGAATGTGCTCGGCGACCCGTGCCACCTTCTCAGCCCGGAGATTCACCATCTTCTGGTGATTGGCCGGGTCATAGGATATGTCGCCCGCCACGTCCTCCTTTTCCAGGCCGCCGATGCGATGCTCGAGTCCGGGCGTGCCGGGCGTGGCCCAGAAACGCGCCAATGTATCCGGATCACGCAGGTAGGGCTGGAACGGGACGGCCGTGTCAGCCGGAGGCGTCGGGCGACGAATGTCGGGCATCGCGTCCACGTCCGGCAAACGCCAGGGCTCCGTGCCGTTCGCCAGATAACCATCCGTGAGCAGAATCACGGGCGTCATGTGTTCAATGGCGAGTTTCGCCGCCGTGTAGGCCGCCTCGAAACACTGCGCCGGACTGCTCGCGGCCAGCACGATGACCGGGCTTTCGCCATTGCGGCCATGCAGCGCGATGTTGAAGTCCGCCTGCTCTGTTTTGGTCGGCAGCCCCGTGGACGGTCCCGCCCGCTGCACGTCGACGATCACCAACGGCAGTTCCGCCATGACCGCGAGGCCCATGCCTTCGCCCTTGAGCGCAATGCCCGGTCCTGAGGACGCCGTCACCGCCAGCGTGCCGGCAAAGCTGGCGCCGACGGCTGCACAGATGGCCGCGATCTCGTCCTCCGCCTGAAAGGTGAGCACGCCCATCCCGCGATGGCGGGACAGCTCATGGAGGATGTCCGACGCCGGCGTGATCGGATAGGAGGCATAGAACAGCTCGCTGCCCAGCCGTTCCGCCGCCGCGAGGAGCCCCCAGGCGGTGGCCTGGTTGCCGGCGATGTGGCGATAGCTTCCAGAGGCGATCCTGGCGGGCGCGATGTGATAACTCGACGGCAGCGCTTCCACGGTTTCGGCGTAGTGATATCCGGCCTGCAGCGCCTTCGTGTTTGCCTCCACCAGCGCCGGATCCTTGCGGAATTTATCAGCGATGAAGGCCAGCGTTTTCGCTGGATCACGATTGAACAGCCAATACACGACACCGAGGGCGAACATGTTCTTGCAGCGGACGATGTCCTTGGTACCCAGGCCGACGCCCTTGAGCGCTTCCTTCGTCAGCGAGGTGATGGGCGCCCGGGTCACCCGGTAGCCCTCGAGGCTGCCATCCTCCAGGGGATCGGCAGCGTACCCCGCCCGCTTGAGGTTCCTGCTCTCGAAGTCGTCCAGATCGACGATCAACTGCCCACCCGGTCGCAACCACTTCAGGTTCGAGCGCAGTGCCGCCGGATTCATCGCCACCAGCACGTCCGCCTCATCACCGGGCGTGTGTACGTCGACAGCTCCGATCTGAACCTGGAACCCGGACACGCCCTCCACCGTACCCTGCGGGGCGCGGATCTCGGCCGGGAAGTCGGGCAGCGTCGCGATGTCGTTACCGAGCAGCGCTGAGGTGTAGGTGAACTGCGAGCCAGTGAGCTGCATACCGTCACCGGAGTCGCCGGCGAAGCGGACGACGACCCGATCGAGTTCGACCTTGTGACTAGCCGTTACGCTCATGAATATCCGAACCGTACCGGGAGGCGCTGAACATCGCGCCTGAATGTGGACCACGGGACGTTTCCCGCGCGTCGAGTTCGAGCAAGGCAGTCAGCCCTGCGCGGGCGGGATGTTACGCCAACCCGTGCGCAACCGACATATCCATTATCGCCGCCCAGGGTCGCCCCTGATAGTTCGATGAGTGATAACCATAGATATCGTGGACGAAACGCCTCCCAGCCAGTTGTCCGATCCGCGACATCTTGTGAGATCACTTCGAGACGAACTGACTCGCACCAGAGGGATCCAGCCGACGTCCGCAGCGGCGTCACCGATCTGATCGTGGGGTGGCTCGAGATACGCTACCCGAAGGGCCCTGCAGACGCCCGTGGGAATCCCTATAATCCCGCCCTCAAAGGAGGGGTGGCAGAGCGGTTGAATGCACCGGTCTTGAAAACCGGCAGGGGTGCAAGCCCCTCGAGGGTTCGAATCCCTCCCCCTCCGCCAGGTTCCATCCCGACGCCTGACACCATCACCGCATTGCGCGGTAACGTCCTGTCCTGAGCACGCCGTCGGCACCCTGCACGGCGGGTCGTCCCGCTTATCTGCGTGATATCGCACGGACGCAGATGACCGGCGGGATGCAAGATCAGCTTCCAGGCTCGCCAGCACCGCCATACCCGTCTCCCCTCTCGACTATCGCTACTGCCTGCCAACTGAATGCGCTTGGCGCGGCAAGAGGCACGGTTGTTCCACCAGCGCCAAGGCGCGGCTCAACTCCCGATCAAGGTAAGCGCATGTCGATCTCAGCCACCCGAACCAACGTTCTCCTGTCGAAGGCACGGAAACACTTCCAGGAGGGAACGCTGTTCGAGAAGTCCAGGTCCTTCCTGGCGAGAACGGTTCTCGCAGCCCCCGAACGAATCAGGCTGAAATACAACGGCGGAGCCTTCGAAGTTCCCGACATAGGCCGAACCTATTTCGCGGAGGGGGCGCAGACGTATCTCGAAAAGCGATCTCAGCACGAAGACTGGCGCCTGGAACAGGTGGCGGTTGCGTCCTTTCTCGAGCAGATTCCAGACGGCAGCAGCGTATTGGACGTGCCATTCGGTACCGGCCGTTTCGTCGAGCTCTATCTGGACAAACGGATGGACATATTCGGTATCGAGCAATCGTCCGACATGATCAAAGCCGCGAAGAACAGCCTCGGCACGAGCTTCGATAGCTGCAGCGTGCAGACCGGGGATGCGTTGACGCTACCCTTCGAGGACAACTCGTTCGATCTCGTGGTCTCCTTCCGATTCATTCCTCACATCATTTCCTACGACCAGGCGCTTGTGGCACTGAAAGAGTTCCATCGTGTTACGAGCCGCTTCGCCATTGTGCAGCTTGGGGAAAGAGAGCCTGGCGAATACAGAAGGAGGTTGCCGAAGGGTCACGAAAAAATGGAGTCGTGGCTGTACCCTGCCGAGGTCGAGGAACTCCTGCAGGGCATCGGATTCGAGATCCTCGAAAAGACGCAACCGCTGCACGCCGCGACAACGACGACGATGAAGTACGCGAAAAACATCGGAGACTGGCGTGGCTACCTATGTCGTAAAAGTCTCTAGCACCGGCCTCGGTCAACGGTGCGTCCCCAGGCTTCCCTGACCACAGGGGTGCTCAAAAGCAGCATTTTCTCGTATGGTTCTCACAAGAGGGTCGGTCATGTTCCGTCCTCCGCAAGAAACCAGTCACGGGGAGAGCAGCGTATGGAATTCGAAGGCGGATGCTACTGCAAGTCCGTGCGTTATCAGGCAGCCGGGGATCCCATCTTCAAGGCCCAGTGCCACTGCCGCGAATGCCAGTACATCACCGGTGGATCAGCCAACGTCTTCATGGCCATGCCGGCGGACGGCTTTCGCCTCGTTGCCGGTGAGACGAAGGGGTTTGCGCGCAGCGACGTCGACAATGCAGTGACGCGCGAGTTCTGCCCGGATTGCGGCACTCACATCGTGACCCGATCGCCGCAGCTGGCCCAGGCGGTGATCCTCAAAGTGGGCACCATGGATGACCCGAGCCTGTTCGGACAACCTCAGATGGCCATCTACTGCTGCGACAAGCAGGCGTTTCACAGCGTTCCGAATGGGCTGCCCAGCTACGAGCGCCTTCCTGGCTGATACGGCCCCTGCGGCGCACTGAATGCAGGCGAAGCGGTGAGCCCCGGCCGTGTGCGTATCACGACACCGCAATCGGCGGTGGCTCGAAGCGCTTCAGCCGCAACGCGTTGGTCACCACGCAGACGCTGGAAGCGGCCATCGCCGCCGCCGCGAACACCGGCGACAGCAGAATGGCGAACATCGGATACAGCACCCCTGCAGCCACCGGAATGAGGCAGGCGTTGTAGGCGAAGGCCCAGAACAGGTTCTGTCGGATGTTGCGCAACGTGGCTTGGGACAGCGCGATGGCATGGGCCACATTGCGCAGGTCCGAAGAGATAAGCACCACCTCGGCGGCCTCTATTGCCACGTCAGTGCCGCTGCCGATGGCAATGCCGACTTCGGCCTGGGCCAGCGCGGGGGCATCGTTGATGCCGTCACCGACGAAGGCCACCTTGCTGCCCGCCTCCTGCAGACTCCGCAACGCGTCCACCTTGCCCTCCGGCAGCACTTCCGCGAACACCTCGTCAATCCCCAGCTCGGCGGCGATCCGATGGGCCGTGCGGGCGTTGTCACCGGTCATCATGACGACCCGCAGCCCGCGGTCGCGAATGGCTGTGATGGTGGCCCGGCTCGAAGACTTGATGGCATCCGCGATCCCGAACGCGGCGGCTGCCTGGCCATCCACCGCCGCCAGGATCGGAGTGCGGCCCTCTTCGGCGAAAGCATCGGCGCGCTCTTTGAGGGCCGCGACGTCGACACCGGCCTCGGACAGGTAGCGGGCCGAGCCGACCACGATCTGCCGTCCCTGCACCCTGGCCGATACGCCGCGGCCCGCCTCCGAAGCGAAACCTTCCGGTTCCGGTACCTGCAGCCCGCGTTCGCCCGCGGCCGCGACGATGGCTTCACCGACGGGATGTTCCGAACGCTTCTCCGCTGCCGCCACCGAGGCCAGCACGTCGTCTTCGGCCCAGCCTTCGAGACATTCGAAGCTGGTGAGCGAAGGACGGCCCTCGGTCAGGGTGCCAGTCTTGTCGAAAATCACCACATCCACGTCCTGCAGCGCCTGCAGGGCGTCACCGCGCCGGAACAGGACGCCCAGCTCGGCGCCCTTGCCGGTGCCCACCATGATCGACGTGGGCGTGGCCAGACCCATGGCGCAGGGACAGGCAATGATCAGGACCGCTACCGCATTCACCAAGGCGAAGGTCAGCGCCGGTTCGGGGCCGAAAGTCAGCCATACCAGGAATGTGAGCAAGGCAACGCCGATGACGATGGGCACGAAGATGCCGGTCACCCGATTCACCAGCGCTTCGATGGGTAAGCGTGTGCCCTGGGCCTCCTCCACCAGCCGGACGATACGGGCGAGGACAGTATCATCACCGACGCGCGTCACCACGAAGCGAAGACTGCCGCTGCGCAGCAGGGTCCCGCCTACCACTTCCGCATCCACGGCCTTGCTCACCGGTACCGGTTCCCCGGTGAGCATGGACTCGTCCACATAGGCTTCGCCCTCCTCCACGCGTCCGTCCAGGGGCACCTGTTCGCCGGGCCGGACCTCGATGCAGTCGCCGACCCTGACCGCGTCGATGGCTACGGTCTGTGCGACGCCGTCACGGATCACCCGTGCGCTGCGCGCCTGCAGGCTGAGCAGGCGCCCGATCGCCTCCCCGGTGCGCCCCCGGGCCCGCGCCTCCAGCCAGCGGCCGAGGAGGATGAGGGTGATGATCACCGCAGCGGCCTCGAAGTAGACATTGACCGTCCCCTCGGGCAGCACGCCGGGGGTGAACGTCGCCACCACCGAGTACCCCCAGGCGGCACTGGTCCCGAGCATCACGAGGCTGTTCATTTCCGGCGTGCCGCGCAGCAGCGCCGGCAGACCCACACGATAGAATTCGCGTCCGGGGCCGAACTGCACCACGCTGGCGAGGACGAAGAACAGGTAGAAGAGGTTCTGCTGCCCGACATTGGCCAGCAGCCAATGGTGCATGGGCGGAATCATGTGGCTGCCCATGTCGAGCACGAAGATGGGCAGGGTGAACACGGCCGCAATCAGCAGCGTCCGCTGCAGACGCATCGCCTCGTCCGCCTGCCGTTCGCCCGCGTCGGCGACGCTGGCCGCCGTCTTCAGGGTGGCGGCATAGCCGGCGTCCGCCACCGCGGCACACAGCGTGTCCGCGCTGCCGAAGTCGTCCCGCAGATGGACGCTCGCCGTACCGGTCGCAAGATTCACGGCCGCCTGCTCGACCCCGGGGATCGTGCGCAATGCCTGCTCCACCCGTCCCACGCAGGACGCGCAGTGCATGCCCTCGACCAGCAGCGTCGTCTGCTGCGTCATCTCATGCTCCCTTAGTGCGAACGGTCGCCCACTCTCTGCGAGCGGACCGCGTGAGGGTCAAGTCTCCGGCCTGACCGCTATGCCTTGCAATGGGCGGAACCAGTCCGTATATAACCTGTCCAAAGGATGTCCGCTGCTGCGGGCAGCCGTCATGCCGGTAACGGGCTTTAGAACAACCGAAGGAGTAGTCATGGAACAGCGACGCCCCGTGGACATCACGACCCGCGCCGCCACCACAGCATCCACCACGACCACGCTGGATGCCGACGCGGCGAAGGTTCTGCGCAATACCTACGCTCTGCTGGCGATGACCGTCGCGTTCAGCGCCGTCACGGCCGGCTTCTCCATGGCCATGAACATGCCCTTCATGGGCCTGTGGATGCTACTGCCCTACTTCGGGTTCCTGTTTGCCATTCACAAGACACGCGACAGTGCCTGGGGTCTGGTGTGGACCTTTGCACTCACCGGGTTCATGGGCCTGACCATCGGCCCCATTCTCAATGCCTACATCGCCATGGGCGGCATGGAGCCGGTGCTGATGGCGCTTGGCGGGACGGCCGTGATCTTCTTCGGATTGTCCGCCTACACGCTGGTGACCAAGCGCGACTTCAGCTTCATGACCGGGTTTCTGTTCGTGGGCATCCTGGTGGCGTTCATCGCCGCGATCGCGAACTACTTCCTGCAGATCTCGGCGCTCAGCACGACCATCTCCGTGATGTTCCTGTTCCTCGCCTCCGGCCTGATCATGTGGCAGACGAGCGCCATCGTGCGCGGCGGCG